>NZ_JCAMOR010000088.1:0-28246 GCF_059512385.1 Bradyrhizobium sp. Crot121
CAACAGACCTGAACTAAACGAGAATTGTGTTACCTATGTCGTCGGTCTGAACTGTTACCTATGTCGCCGGTTGCTCAAGACGGCCGCATCGGTTCAACCAAGCGCCGTCGCGCTTGGATGCAGGACTGGCTGATAACCGGCGGCGAATGCGCGAACCGTTGATGGCGGCGTCAGCAGCAGCGCGGTATCCATGTCGACGTTGCCGCGCTCATAGCCCGCGAACGACCAGCGCAGCGGCTCGCCGCTCACAACCAGATAGCTCTCCTCGCCCGCCTGCACCATCGCTCCGTCTGGCAGGTTCGCGAGCGGCATCGGCAGCGGATGCAGCCGCTTCCGACCGCGGTCGAGGCGCTCGCGATGCAGCACGGCGTCGATCTCGGGCGCGTGGATGTTTTCCGCGTCGTTGCCCTGCTCCCAGGCGGCGCGAAAGCGGTTGGCATCGTCGCGGCGGCAGAAGAAGCAGGGGCGATGGCCCGCGGCGAACGCGGTGGCTTCATCGAGGAAGAACAATTCGGTCCAGCTTCGTCCGCCCATCACCTTGCGACGCCGGCCGCGGAATTCGCACACGCATGTCAGCCAAGCCGGGCTTGACCAGCGCTTTTTCAGGAGCGTTTTGGTCGCGGGATCATGGATGATGCCGCGGTTGCCGGTAAACAACCCGCGGTGCGGTGTGGCGACGATCTCGCCGGTTGGCGTGACGCGGTTCTGCAGGGGCATCTTGCTTCTCCTTCTCCCCGTTCTTACGGGGAGAAGGTCGGGATGAGGGGCTCAATCCGCGAATACGAAAGCAAATGTACTCGCGGAGACTCCCCCTCACCCGGATCGCATCTTCGATGCGATCCGACCTCTCCCCGCAAGCGGGGCGAGGTAAGGACTACGCCGCGCCGTCGCGGATCGGAGGTTGGAACGAGAGCGCGGTGTCCCAGGGGAAGAAGATCCAGGTGTCCTGCGACACCTCGGTGATGAAGGTGTCCACCAGCGGCCGGCCCTTCGGCTTGGCATACACCGTGGCGAAATGGGCATCGGGCATCATCTCGCGCACCATCTTGCCGGTCTTGCCGGTGTCCACGAGGTCGTCGACGATCAGAAGCCCCTTGCCGGTGCCATTGCCAAGCTTGGCGGTTGCTTCGGAAATGCCTTTCAGGACCTGAAGGTCGCCCTGTTTGTTGTGGTCGTAGCTCGCGATGCAGACGGTGTCGATCACGCGCACGCCGAGCTCGCGCGCCACGATCGCCGCCGGCACCAGGCCGCCGCGGGTGATCGCGATCACCGCCTGGAATGGCCCGACCTCATTGAGCCGCCAGGTCAGCGCCCGGCAGTCCCGGTGGAACTGGTCCCAGGACACCGGGAAGGCCTTGCCTGCCCGTTCCTGTGCGCTGAGGTTCGTATCCGCCATCTTTCTCTCCGAGAAGTCCTTCTCGCCGCTTTAACGCGTCACCTGCAGGTTCGCCAGCATCTCCTTCACCGCCCCCATTGCGGCGGCGAGCTTGTCCGGATCGCGGGAGCGGACGACCAGATTGGTGTTGGGACGCTGCTCTTCGTCCATGAACGGATAGCTGCCGATGATGGTGTCGGGATGGGCGATCGCGATCTCCTTTAAGGGTCCGCCGATGTCGCCTTCCCGCGCATTGGCGCGGACCGAATCAGAAAGCATCCGCACGCCCGATTTCAGGCGCGGCGCGACGATGTCCATCATCGCCTGCATGATGGTCGGTATGCCCGCCATCACAACGACATTGCCGAGTTTGAAACCGGGCGCGAGGATGGTCGCGCTCTGGATCAGGTCGGCCCCGTCGGGGATCCGCGCCATCCGCAGCCGCGCCTCGTTCAGATCCTGGTCGCTCCAGCGCTCGCGGAAGCGCGCCACCACCTCCGGATGGTGATCGATGCCGACTCCGAACGCCTTTGCCACGGCATCGGCGGTGATGTCGTCGTGGGTCGGGCCGATGCCGCCGGTGGTGAAGACATAGCTATAGCGATGGCGCAGCGCATTCAGGGCTGCGACAATGTCATCCTCGTCGTCGGCGACGACGCGCACTTCCTTCAGGTCGATGCCGATATTGGTCAGGTATTCGGCAATGAAGCCGATATTCTTGTCCTTGGTCCGGCCGGACAGGATCTCGTCGCCGATCACCAGAAGGCCCGCCGTGACGATCTCGCTCATGGTCTCTTCCTCACCCTTTTCCGCCCCCCGGGCCCTGCCGAAGCAGCGCCTTGAAGTCGCAGGTTGTTGCTGCCGAAATAAGCAGGTGGCAGCCGGTTTTTCGAGCAGCCCCTTGAGACACCCATACCAAATGTCGCCAGCCAATGCATATCCTGCTGGCCCGCCCCTTGCTACCATCCCGGCAAGTCATGCACTGTGGCGTATGGTTTCGGAGGACGTTCAGGATTTATGGCAGTTGCATTCGATGAGATGAACGGCCAGGGCGGCACCGAAATCCGCCAAGCCTACCAGGAGCTCTCCCGCTGGCTGACGGAGACGCCCCCGGATGCGCTGGAATATCGCCGCCAGGAGGCGGAGCTCCTGTTCCGCCGCATCGGCATCACCTTTGCGGTCTATGGCGACGCCGCAGCCCAGGAGCGGCTGATCCCCTTCGACGTGATCCCCCGCATCCTGTCGGCCAGGGAATGGGCGCTGCTGGAAAAGGGGCTGAAGCAGCGCGTGCTCGCCCTCAACATGTTCCTGCGCGACATCTATCACGGCCGCGACATCCTGCGCGCCAACATCATCCCGGAAGACATGATCTTCCAGAACCCCGTCTTCCGCCCGGAGATGAACGGCCAGGACGTGCCGCACGACGTCTATGTGCATATCGCCGGCATCGATATCATCCGGACCGATCCGGAAAACTTCATCGTATTGGAGGACAACGCGCGCACGCCCTCGGGCGTATCCTACATGCTGGAAAACCGCGAGATCATGATGCGGCTGTTTCCGGACCTGTTCGCCCGCCACCGCGTCGCGCCGGTGGAGCGCTATCCGGACGAGCTGCTGGCCGCGTTGCGCTCCGTCGCGCCGCGCGGTGCCGCGGCCGAGCCGACGGTCGCGCTGATGACGCCCGGCATCTACAATTCCGCCTATTACGAACATTCCTTCCTGGCCGACAAGCTCGGCATCGAGCTGGTCGAAGGGCGCGACCTCATCGTCAAGAACGATGAAGTCTTCATGCGCACGACCGAGGGATTGAAACGCGTCGACGTGATCTACCGCCGCGTCGACGACGATTTCCTCGATCCCCTGACCTTCCGCCCGGACTCCGCGCTCGGCGTGCCCGGGCTGATGTCGGCCTATGCCGCCGGCAATATCACGCTCGCCAACGCAGTCGGGACCGGGATCGCCGACGACAAGGCGATCTATTCCTACATGCCCGACATCGTGAGATTCTATCTCTCCGAAGAGCCGATCCTGAAGAACGTGCAGACCTGGCGCTGCCGCGAGCCTCAGGATCTCGCCTATGTGCTCGACCATCTCGACGATCTCGTGGTGAAGGAAGTGCACGGCTCCGGCGGCTACGGCATGCTGATCGGACCGGCCGCGACCAAGGCGACCATCGAGGCGTTCCGCGACAAGCTCAAGCGCGAGCCCGAAGGCTTCATCGCCCAGCCGACATTGGCGCTGTCGACCTGCCCGACCTGCACCGAAAAGGGGTTGGCGCCGCGCCACGTCGATCTGCGCCCGTTCGTGCTGACCGGCAGCGAGCGCGTCACCATCGTGCCGGGCGGACTGACGCGGGTGGCGCTGAAGGAAGGCTCGCTGGTGGTCAATTCCAGCCAGGGCGGCGGCACCAAGGACACCTGGATACTGGACGAGTAGAGGGTTTAGCTTTCGCATGCTGTCGCGCACCGCCGAGAACCTGTACTGGCTCGCCCGCTACGTCGAGCGCGCGGAATATCTCGCCCGCACCATCGACGCCACCTTGCGCGTCACGGCGCTGCCGGCGGCCTATATCGGCAAGACCAATGAATGGGACTCGGCGCTGCTGACAGCCGGCGTCGGCGAGAGCTTTTACGGCCATTATCAGGAAGCCAACGAGGCCAACGTCGTCGAATATCTGTCGTTCGCACCGGACAATCCTTCCTCGATCAGGAACTGCATCGAGGCGGCCCGGCTCAATGCGCGCTCGGTGCGGACAGCGCTGACCAGCGAGATGTGGGACACCATCAACGCGGCCTGGATCGAATTGCAGGCGGTGTGGTCGAAGGGCACCGGAAATCGAGAGGATCTGGCAAAGTTCCTGCGCTTCGTGCAGGAGACGTCACTGCGTTTCGACGGCTCCGCCTATCGGACCATGCTGCGCAACGACGCCTACTGGTTCTCGCGGCTCGGCGTGCATCTGGAGCGCGCCGACAACACCGCGCGCATCCTCGACGTCAAATATCACGTGCTGCTGCCCGAGGAGGAGCATATCGGCGGCCCGCTCGACTATTATCAGTGGACCTCGATCCTGCGCTCGGTGTCGGCGCTGACGGCCTATCACTGGGTCTACCGCGAGACGCTCAAGCCCTGGCTGATCGCCGACCTCCTGATCCTCAACGACACGCTGCCGCGGTCGCTGGCAAGCTGCTACGGCAATCTGGTGCGCAATCTCGACCAGATCGGCGTCGCTTATGGGCGCCAGGGCGCCGCCCAGCGCCACGCCCGCGGCATCCGCAACCGGCTTGAGCACAGCCATATGGACGATATCTTCCAGCACGGCGTGCATGAATTCATCCAGGAGTTCATCGCAGACAATTCGCGCCTGGGTGAGATCATCACCAAGCAATATCTGATTTGATGGGCTAAGATGCCCGCAATCACACGCCCGTCATGGCCGGGCTTGTCCCGGCCATCCACGTCTTGCTATGCCGGCCAAATGACGAGGACGTGGATGCCCGGGACCACCCCGGGCATGACGATCCCAACCTGATGTTGGTACGCCATGCGCCTGCGAATTGCCCATACCACGACCTATCGCTACGAGCCCCAGGCTTCCGGCGTGATCCAGATCCTCCGGATGACGCCGACGAGCCATGACGGGCAGTATGTGGCGGACTGGCAGATCGACGTCTCGACCGACTCCAGGCTCGACGCGCATGAGGACGCCTTCGGCAATGTCACGCATGTGCTGACCCACGGCCCGCTCGCCGACCTCACCATCCATTGCGAGGGGCAGATCGAGACCCACGACACCGGCGGCGTGCTGCGCGGCACCGACGAGCGCTTTCCGCCGAGCCTGTTCCTGCGCTCGACCGCGCTGACCGAGGTCAATCCGGCGATGGCGGCCCTCACCCGCGAGTCGCGCTCGGAGGCCGATGGCGACGTGCTCGGCTTCCTGCACGCGCTGATGGTGCAGATCTATGAAGGCATGGCGTTCGACGAGGACCCGACCAACAGCGGCACCACGGCGGCGGAGGCCTTCGCGCTGAAGCGCGGCGTGTGCCAGGACTACGCGCATATCTTCATCGCCTGCGCGCGCTCCGGCGGCGTGCCGGCCCGCTTCGTCTCCGGCCACTTCTTCCGTTCCGACGGCACGGTCAACCAGGCCGCCGGCCATGCCTGGGCGGAAGCCTATGTGCCCGATCTCGGCTGGATCGGTTTCGATGCCGCCAACGGCATCTGCACCACCGATGCCCACGCCCGCGTCGCCGTCGGCCTCGACTATCTCGGCGCCGCCCCGGTGCGCGGCACCCGTTATGGCGGCGGCACCGAGACGCTCACCGTCGCAGTCAAGGTCGAGCAGGCCGGCCGTCCTGGCCAGTGGCAATCGCAGTCGCAGTGAGAGACTCAAGCGGGACTCGATCGATTCGCGTATCACCGAACTGCTCTCGCGCGACCAAAAATTCCCGCAATTCTTGCTGGTCATTCCCGACGGGAATCGTGGACGCAAGCATCGTAATACCTGCGCGCACGGCGCCGCCGTGTTCCATGCGCAACAGCGAGCGCCGATTGAGCGCGGTTGCATCGCGGCTCGTCTTCTAGCGCGCGAGCCCGCATTCGAAGGATTCAACAGCGTCGTCGATCAGTTAGCCTACATATTAGAAGTCTTCGAAAAAATTGTTCTGCCGCAAATTTCGAGCGATTCAAAAACGCGACAACTCGACGCGCGCTGCGTTGACACATAACACGCGTACGGCTGCGATCGTCGCGTGAGGTCAGAACATCAACTCCGCCCACGGCGTTCGCCGGATGGGGCACTGACATATGTATTGCAATACCCACAGCGTTGCGCGCCGTACTATCTCTTTTTCACAACTCACGACTTTCAAGTGTACCGCAAGCATACTGGCGTTAGGCGGCTTGCTGATCGCCGGCTCGCCGGCGGGGGCGCAGAGCGCGGGGCAATCGGGCGCATCGGCGCTACCGCCCGTCAACATCGACGCGCCTGCGCAGCGCGCGCAGCGTCCAACCCAAGTCCGGCGCAACACCGCGTCGCGGCGCGATCCTAACCAGCGGCCGAATCAACGAGCCGACCACGCGGGGGCACAACAGCAGCAGGCGACGCCCGCGCTGGTTTCGACGGCCCAGCGCGTCAACGCCGGCACCAACGGCTTCGTCGCAAGCCGCGCCTCCGGCGCCACCAAGACCGACGCGCCGATCATGTCGACGCCGGGCTCGGTCGCCGTCATCACCCGCAGCGAGATGGATGTGCGCCAGGCGCAGACCATCCGCGATCTCCTGCGCTATGCGCCCGGCGTCTATTTCAGCAACGATACCGACTTCCGCGCCCAGCCGATCAAGGCGCGCGGCTTCGACGTCGAGCAATATCTGGACGGTTTGCGCCTGCAGGGCGGGCCGTTCGGTACGCCGCGCGTCGACCCGTATCTGCTCGAGCGCGCCGAGCTCATCACCGGCCCGGCGTCGATCCTTTACGGCGCAGCTTCGCCCGGCGGCATTCTTAATCTCGTCAGCAAGCGCCCGACCGATAATCCGTTCGGCGAGATCCAGTTGCAGGCGGGCACGTTCGACCGCATCCAGGGCGCGTTCGACGTCGGTGGCCCCGTGGACAAGGACAAGACCCTGCTCTACCGCGTCACCGGCATCGGGCTTAGCGCCAACACCCAGGTCGACAATATCGGCGAGGAGAAATACGCGATCGCGCCGGCCTGGACCTGGCGGCCGGATATCGACACCACCATCACCTTCCTCACGAGCTATCGGCAGGACCCGAAGGGCGGCGCCTTTGCGCTGCTGCCGATCCAGGGCACGCTGGTGCCGGGCACCTACGGGCAGATTCCCCGGAATTTCTTCGCCGGCGACTTCAACTATGAGAGCCTGAAATACAAGCAGGCGACTATCGGCTACGAATTCGAGCACCGTTTCGACGACATCTTCACGGTGCGGCAGAACGTGCGCTATCTGCACAACGAGCTCAATTATATCGAGGTGCAGGCCGGTGCGTTCACGACAACGGGCGCCGGCCCCACCCTTCGCCTGGCCGACGGCCGCACCATCACGCGAAGCTATTTCTCGACCAACGAAAACCTCAACACCTTCGCGGCCGACAACCAGCTTCAGGCCAAGTTCAACATGGGCCCGCTGCAGCACACCGTGCTCGGCGGCTTCGACTATCAGCGCTTCGACTTCAACAACCTGGCGCGCTTCGCGCCCACCAACACGCTCAACATCCTGACGCCGAACTACACCCAGAACATCGCGGTCCCGACCACGGTGTTCCAGAACCTGGATCAGCACCTGGAGCAGCGCGGGGTCTATGTGCAGGATGAGGCGAAGCTCGGGAAGCTGACCGTGCTCGGCGGCATCCGCTACGACTGGGCCGAAGGCAATACGCTCAATCTCGGCACGCGCGTCCTCAACAATGATGAGAAGTCGAGCGGCCGTATCGGCGCGATCTACAATTTTGACGTCGGGATTGCTCCTTACGTCAGCTATTCGACCTCGTTCCAGCCAACCACCGTGGGCTCGCTGCTCAACGGTCAGCCCTACAAGCCGACCATCGGCGAGCAGATCGAGGCCGGCGTCAAGTATCAGCCGGTGGGCTACAACCTGATATTCACCGCCGCGGTCTACGACCTGAAGCAGGAGAACGTGGTGAGCGCGATTGCCGGTCCCGGCATCCCGCCCAACTCGACCGCCCAGGTCGGCGAGGTGACCTCGCGCGGCTTCGAGGGATCGGTGGTCGGAAGTCCCCTGCCCGGCCTGAGCCTGCGCGGGCAATACTCCTACCTCGACAACCGGATCACCGCGCCGCTGGACGTCAATTACGGCAAGGTGCTCGCCAACACGCCGATGCACACGGCCTCGCTCTGGGCCAACTACGTCGTGCAGGATGGTCCGGCGGTCGGCTTCGGCTTCGGCGGCGGTGTCCGCTACATGAGCGAGATGTACACGACCAACGCCAACAATCTCACGGTGCCGACTATCGTCGCAAACAGCCCCGCGCTGGCCAACATCATTCCCGCCAGCACGACCTTTGACGCGGCCCTGTCCTATGATTTCGGGATGCGGTTCAAGGAGTGGAAGGGATTGAGCGCGGCGGTGAACATCAATAACGTGTTCGACAACAGCTACGTCTCGGCATGCACGGCCGGCGGCTGTCGCTGGGCGGTCGGCCGCACGGTGTTGGCAACAATGACCTACCGATGGTGACGGGATGACCGCGCAGTCCGTGAAATGGTGGTCGCTGGTCCATAAATGGACCAGCCTCATCTGCACGCTGTTTATGCTGATGCTGTGCATCACCGGGCTGCCGCTGATCTTTCACGACGAGATCGACGATCTTTTCGAGCCGGAAATTGCCGCGCGAGAGCTTCCACCCAACACTCCGGAGGCCTCGCTGATCAGGTTGATTGACGCGGCAAAGGCGCGCCATCCGGAACGCTACGTCCAACTCCTAAACTGGGATGACGACCACGCCAACGTCGTCAACGTCTTCATGTCGGAGACGCCGGTGCCGCCACCTGGACAGCGCTTCTTGAAGCTGTCCTTCGATTCGCGGACCGCCGAGATTCTCGGAGAAGACGCGCAGCAAGGTGGCCTGATGCGGACCATCCGCATCTTCCACCGCGACATGCTGATGGGATTGCCGGGCGAGCTGTTCCTCGGCGTCATGGGCTTGTTGTTCGTGACCGCCGTCGTCTCCGGCCTCATGCTCTACGCGCCATTCATGCGCCGGCTCGATTTCGGCGCGGTGCGACGCGCCCGCGCGCGTCGGATCAAATGGCTCGACCTGCACAATCTGATCGGCGCGGTGACGCTGGTGTGGGCGTTCGCCGTTGGCCTCACCGGCGTCATCAACACCATATCGCTGCCGCTGTTCAACGCCTGGCGTGCGCAGGTGATGCCGGAATTGATCGCGCCGCATCTCGGCAAGCCGCCGCTTTCGAAATTCGCCTCCATCGATGACGTCGTTGTCACGGCGCGCCAGGTGCTCGGCGACAACACGCCCGTCAGCCTCGTGCTGCCAACCGAAGCGCGATTCGGTACGCCGCGCCACTTCATCGTCTGGACCAAGGGGACGACGCCGATCACCTCGCGCCTGTTCACGCCGGTGCTCATCGATGCCGAGACCGCGCAACTCGTCACCGCAAAGGGATTGCCGTGGTACTTGCGGACGCTGCAGGTGTCGCGCCCGCTGCATTTCGGCGATTACGGCGGCCTGCCGCTCAAGATCATCTGGGCGCTGCTCGATCTCGCAACCATCGTCGTGCTGGCGAGCGGCATCTATCTCTGGCTCAGCAAACGCAAGCCCGCCCGCGCCGTCTCGGCGGTCTCGCCCCGGCCGGCTGTCGCGGCGACATCCGGGCTTCCCTCGTGAAACGGCGGCATCACGTTACAGCCGTAATCGAGAGCGATCTCGCTGAAACCATGCGGTAGCGCCGCGTCTCCATTCTCTCGTGCGACACCTTTGCCGCAAGAGAGATCGAGACAGATGCTCCATCAAGACCAATTTCGTGACCTTCGTACCCTGACGGCGCCGGACAGCAACAAAACGGTGCTCGCCGGCATCCGGAAATTGGCTCCCGAGATCACCGCTCGCGCCGCCGAGATCGAAGCCGCACGCTGCGTCCCGCCCGACCTGATCGATCGGCTGAAATCGATCGGTATCTTCAGGATGTTCGTGCCGAGAAGCTATGGCGGATTGGAACTTGCCTTGCCGGAAGGGTTGGAGGTCATCAGGGCTCTGGCCCGGCTTGACGGTTCGATCGGGTGGACCGCGATGGTGGCTACCGGGGGCAGCCTTTTCGCGACCTGGGCAGTACGTGAAACCTACGAGCGCATCTATCGGAATGGACCTGACGTACCCATCTGCGGATCCGCGCAGCCGGGCGGAAAAGCGGAGCCGACGGCGGGCGGCTTCCGGGTGAGCGGCCGATGGCCATTCGCGAGCGGCTGCAAGCATGCCGATTGGATGGCGGGGTTCTGCATCATCACCGACGACGACGGCAAACCGCTCCCCGGTCCGCAAGGGCAGCCGGTGGTTCGCGGCTTTGCATTGCCGGCGCAAAACTGGGAAATCGAAGATACCTGGCATGCGGCCGGTCTCAGGGGAACCGGCAGCCATCACATTGTACTGCGCGATGCACTGGTTCCCGAGGCCAACTTCTTCGATATCGCAAACGGCACGCCCTGCGTACCGGGCCCGCTCTATCCGGCGGTGCCGCAATTGGTGCCGATGTTTCACGGTGCGAACTCCGTCGGCATTGCCGAAGGCGCCGTCGACGAATTGGTGGCGCTGGCCCATACGGGACGGCAGCAGTTCCGGGCAACCACGCCGATGCGCGACTCCGAGATATTCCAGCTCGAACTTGGCCGCATTTCCGCTGACGTCAATGCAGCGCGGGCCGTTTGCGAGACGCAGATCGCAAGCCTTTGGCACCACGCCTTGGCTGGAACGCTGAACGACGAAAGCCTCGTCGTCGAGAGCACGCAGGCCGCGACCTGGATCGCCGCCATCTGCGTCCGGATCGTCGACGCGTGTTTCGCACTTGCCGGAAGCAGCGCGGTCTATGAGACCTCGCCGCTGCAGCGGCGCCTGCGCGACATGCACGTCGCCGCCCAGCACGCCGCTGTGCAGCAACGACAGTATGTCGCGATCGGCAAACTGCTCCTGGCACGCTCGGCGCAGGATGCCGGACAGACATGATGGTGATAGGCTACGCCAAACACATATCTGTCATCACCATCTGGCTGCAGGGCATCAGGAGCGCGCATCGATCATGAATCTGAATCGACGTCACTTCATCGTCGCCGCTTTCGCCAGCCTGGCGGCGCTTAACCGCGCCGCCGCTGCCGAGCGGTGGAAAAGCCTGCCTGCGACTCCGCCGCCGGTTGCGGGGCGCAGCGCGCGAGCGCAGGTGAACGGCATCAGCCTCTATTACGTCGAACTCGGCGAAGGAAGCCCGGTGGTCTTTCTCCATGGCGGGCTTTCCAACTCCGATTATTTCAATCTGCAGGTGCCCGAGGTTGCGCGCCGGCATCGCGTCATCCTGGTCGACAGCCGCGGCCATGGCCGCAGCACGCGCAACGCGCAACCGTTCGGATATGACCTGATGACCGATGATGTGGTCGCGCTGCTCGATCATCTGCAGATTCCGCGCGCCGCGATCATCGGCTGGAGCGACGGCGCCATCATCGGATTGGACATGGCGATGCGCCATCCCGATCGGGTCAGTCGGGTGTTTGCGTTCGGCGCCAACACCCAGACGTCAGGCCTGAAGCCTGACGTCGACAAGGACCCGACCTTTGCGCAGTTCATCGCGCGCGCAAAGACCGAGTATGAGCGCCTCTCGCCGACGCCTGGGGAATTCGACCAGTTCCTGCACCAGATCGAGAAGATGTGGGAGACCCAGCCGAACTGGACCGACGATCAGTTACGCGCGATCCGCGTCCCCGTGCTGATCGCGGACGGCCAGTATGACGAGGGCATCAAGCGCGAGCACACCGAATACATGGCCGCGACCATTCCGGGCGCCGGCCTGCTCATCCTCCCCAATGTCAGCCACTTCGCGTTCCTGCAGGACCCCGTGCTGTTCAACGCGGCGCTGCTCGATTTTCTGGAAGGCTAGCGGCCGGTTGCTTCACCTCTCCCGCTTGCGGGAGAGGTCGACGCGCGAAGCGCGGCGGGTGAGGGTTCTCTCCCCACGGAAAGTCCCATCGTGGAGACACCCTCACCCCGGCCCTCTCCCGCAAGCGGGAGAGGAGCGCAGCCTCCATCGCGGAGGCAATGCCGTTCCCTGGGGAATTGGGGTTGGATCACATCCCGAAATTGGCTACTAGTCTGCCACCGAGACGTTCGGACTTCGGGGACGGAAATGACCTATTGCTGCGGAATCCTGGTGCGCGACGGGCTCGTCATGATCGCCGACACCCGCACCAATGCCGGTCTCGACAATGTCTCGACCTTTCGCAAATTGCACATCTTCGCCCAGCCCGGCGAGCGGATCATGGCGGTCGCGAGCGCCGGCAATCTCGCCATCAGCCAGTCGGTGCTGTCGACGCTGACGGAGGGTATGGAAGATCCTGAAACCGGCGAGGTCGAGACGCTCCTGAACGCGCCGACCATGTTCCAGGCCGCGCAGCGCATCGGCCGCGCCATCCGCGCAGTGCACGCAACCGAAGGCGAGGCGCTGAGGTCGGAAGACGTCTCTTTCGACGTCTCGTTCCTGTTCGGCGGCCAGATCAAGGGCTCGCGGATGCGGCTGTTCATGGTCTATACCGCCGGCAACTTCATCGAATGCACCACCGATACGCCGTATTTGCAGATCGGCGAGCACAAATACGGCAAGCCGGTGCTCGACCGCGCCATGCATTACGACGTCGAGCTCTATGAGGCGCTGAAGACCGGATTGATCTCGATGGATTCGACGATGCGCTCCAACCTCGGCGTCGGCCTGCCGATCGACGTGCTTGTGGTGCGCAACGATGCCTGCGAGGCCGACCTCAATCATCGGATCGAGGCCGGCGAACCCTATTTCCACGATCTCCGCTCGCGCTGGTCGGCGGCGCTCCGCGCGGCGCATCAGAACATCCCGAGACCGCCGTACAAGACCGAAACCGAATCCAAGAAACAATAAGGAAGGAAACGATGGCCGAAGCAGGAAAGAAAATAGCTGTGGTCACAGGCGCCGGCACCGGCGTCGGACGCGCCGCATCGCTGGCGCTGATCAATGCCGGCTTCACCGTGGTGCTCGTCGGCCGGCGGCTGGACATGCTGCAGGAGACGCAGAAGCTCGGCGGCGATGCCAGCAAGAGCCTGTGTGTGCAGGCCGACATGACCGATCCCGACTCGATCGCGGCCCTGTTTGCCAAGGTGACAGATAGCTATGGCCGGCTCGACCTGCTCTTCAACAATGCCGGCATGGGCGCGCCGCCGGTGAATTTCGAGGATTTGCCGCTGGCGCAGTGGCAGGCGGTGGTGAACACCAACCTCACCGGCCCGTTCCTGTGCACCCAGCACGCCTTCCGCATCATGAAGGACCAGACCCCGCGCGGCGGGCGCATCATCAACAACGGCTCGATCTCGGCACACGCGCCGCGGCCGTTCTCCGCCGCCTACACCGCGACCAAGCACGCGATCACCGGCCTGACCAAGGCGTCCAACCTCGACGGCCGCATGTACGACATCGCGGTCGGCCAGATCGACATCGGCAATGCCGCGACACCAATGACGGACCGCATGGTCGACGGCGTGCTGCAGCCCGACGGCCGCAAGATGCCGGAGCCGCGGATGGACGCGAAGGCGGTCGGTGATGCGGTGGCCTATATGGCGAACCTGCCGCTGGATGCCAACGTGCTGTTCATGACGGTGATGGCAAGCAAGATGCCGTTTGTGGGACGGGGTTAGGCACCCCACTCACCGTCATTGCGAGCGAAGCGAAGCAATCCACCTCTCCGCCTGCGGATACAGTGGATTGCTTCGTCGCTTTGCTCCTCGCAATGACGGTGGCGGAAGCAGCGTCCACAGAAACCACATCCACAAGACGAAGTTCACCGCACCTGAACGGAGCGGCATTGCACTTGCAGATCGTGCTGCCATAATCGTTCGGGAGATCTGTGAATGTTACAACTGCAATCGGCGTTCGGCGTGGTGGCGCTGCTTCTGATCGCCTGGGCTTTCAGCGAGAAGCGCGGCGCGGTGTCGATCCGGCAGGCGATCGTCGGCCTCATCGTGACGCTGGTCACTGCGCTGGTGCTGATCAAGGTGCCGCTGGTGGCATCGGCGTTCGGCGCCATCAACGAGGCCATCGGCGTCATCGCCGCCGCCTCGCGCGCCGGCACCTCCTTCGTATTCGGCTATGTCGGCGGCGCGCCGCTGCCGTTCGACCTCAAGGCGCCGGGCGCTGATTTCATCCTCGCCTTCCAGGCGCTGCCGATCGTGCTGGTCATGAGCGTGCTGACCACGCTGCTGTTCTACTGGCGCGTGCTGCCGCCGATCGTGCGCGGCATGGCCTGGCTGCTCGAACGGACGCTCGGCGTCGGCGGCGCGGTCGGGCTCTCCACCGCCGCCAACATCTTCCTCGGCATGGTGGAAGCGCCGCTGTTCATCCGGCCCTATCTGACGCAGCTCACCCGCGCCGAACTGTTCCTGGTGATGACGGGCGGCATGGCCGGAATCGCCGGCACCGTGCTGGTGCTCTACGCCACCCTGCTGGCGCCGCTGATCCCCGATGCGGCGGCGCATTTCGTCATTGCCTCGGTGCTAGGGGCGCCGGCGGCGATCCTGGTGAGCCTGATCATGGTGCCGGAGACATCAGGGGGGCGCACCGGCGGCGCGCTCGACGATCGCAGCGATCCCGAGATGCACGCGTCCTCGACGATGGATGCCATCGTCAAGGGCACCGCGGCCGGGCTTGAACTGTTGCTCAACATCGTCGCGATGCTACTCGTGCTGGTGGCGCTGGTCTATCTCGTCAACGCGATGCTCGGGATCCTGCCGGACATCGGCGGCGCCAAGATTTCTCTGCAGCGTCTGCTCGGCTATATCATGGCCCCAGTGTGCTGGCTGATGGGCCTGCCGTGGTCGCAAGCCATCACTGCGGGCAGCCTGATGGGGACCAAGACCGTGCTGAACGAATTGATCGCCTATGTCGATCTGTCGAAGCTTCCCACCGACGCGCTGGATGCGCGCTCGCGCCTGATCATGCTCTATGCGATGTGCGGCTTCGCCAATTTCGCCAGCCTGGGCATCATGATCGGCGGCCTCAACACGATGGCGCCGACGCGGCGCGAGGAGATCAATTCGCTCGGGCTGAAGTCGATCGTGTCGGGCACGCTGACAACCTGCCTGATGGGCGCGATCGTGGGGCTGTTGACGTAGCCGCTCCGTCATTCCGGGGCGATGCGAAGCATCGAACCCGGAATCCATCGGGCCGCGGGCACAAGCGGAGGAATGGATTCCGGGTTCGCGCTACGCGCGCCCCGGAATGACAGCGAGTATTACGTCGTCAACTCCACCGTCTTGAACTCAGCCGGCAGGATGATCTCGAGCAGTTCGACGTCGTCAGAATAATCGAGGATCATGTGCCTGATCTTCGGCGGCTGGGTCCAGGCGCTGCCTTGCTGCATCAACGTCTCGCCCTGCCCTTCCATGTAGGTTTTCACCCAGCCCTTGAGCACATAGACCATCTGGAACTGGACGTCGTGATAATGCAGCTTTGACACCTCTTCCGGATTGCACGGCCCGACCAGCCGGATCACATGCGCCTGCGCAAGCCCGTGCGTGGCGTCGGCAAAGCCGAGATCGCGATATTGCGCATAAGCGCGCAGCCCGTCGGCCTTGAAGTCTTCTTCGCGATGATGGCTCACCGCAATGCGTTGCTTCGGCTGCGCCTTATGTGCCGCCTTGGATACGCGGCCCTTGGACTTGATCGCCTTGCGGGCAGTGGATTTGGCGGCGGTCTTGTGGCCCGTCCATTTCTTCCGGACCGCCGTCTTGGCCGCGGGTCTTGATGTCACCTTCTTAGCCATGGCCTGCCTCCCTGTTGCAGGCGTCCGCGACGCGGACGCGTCCAGGGAACGTTACCACCGTTCCGCCCGGCAGCAATTGGTCTTGGCGTCTCAGTGCAAGCGGAAGACGCCGTCGACGGCGCGCAGCTCCGCCGGCTTGATCAGCTTGGAATGCGCAACGGTCACCGAGTGCAGCGGCCCCTCGAGCTGCTCCTGCCAGAAGGCGAGGAAATCCTGCAGCGCAGGGAATTTTGGGAAGAGGTCGTAATTCTGCCAGACGTAGGTCTGCAGCAGTGAAGGATGGTCCGGCATTCGGTAGAGGATCTGTGCCGTCGTCAGCCCATAACCCAGCATCTGCTTCCGGAAATCGTCGGAAGCAACCCCACCAACCCGCGAGACCATATGCCAACCTCCGTTTTTTCGAAGGAGCGCATTCACGGGATGGCCTGCTAGCCGAGCCACCCCCGCGGAGATGCGCTCACATGAGGGAATTGTGACGCATAGGGCCAACTCATCACAAGCCCAAATGTTTAACGGGCTGTTGAAAAATCGTGCGTTAGCAGCAACTTAGCGCATCTGCTAATGCAGACCTCCCGCTCGCCCGCCGGCCAGGTTAATGATGATAAACGATATTGGCAGGCAGCGATTTCGAGTGCCAATTTTTCTGCTACAAACCCTTGCCCCCACACAAAGTCTGGCCTATCTCCATCGCGGCTGGCTTGGCACTCGCCAAGACAGACTGCTAACGCTCCAGAATTCTACAGCATCCAGAATAGCTTAGGAGGACTGCATGAGTTTCCGTCCGCTTCACGACCGCGTCGTGGTCAAGCGCATCGACGCCGAAGAGAAGACCGCTGGCGGCATCATCATTCCAGACACTGCCAAGGAAAAGCCCTCCCAGGGCGAAGTCGTCGCCGTCGGCCCGGGTGGCCGCGACGAGTCCGGCAAGCTGATCCCGATCGACCTCAAGGTTGGCGATCGCGTCCTGTTCGGCAAGTGGTCCGGCACCGAAGTCAAGATCGACGGCCAGGAGCTGTTGATCATGAAGGAAAGCGACATCATGGGCGTCCTCGACGTCCCCGCTTCCAAGAAGAAGGCGGCCTAAGGCCCTCCCTCCCAGGATAAATCCCTCAAGGAAAAAACTCACATGGCAGCTAAAGAAGTCAAATTCTCCGTCGAGGCGCGCGACAAGATGCTGCGCGGCGTCGACATCCTCGCCAACGCGGTGAAGGTCACCCTCGGCCCGAAGGGCCGCAACGTCGTGCTCGACAAGTCGTTCGGCGCTCCCCGCATCACCAAGGACGGCGTCACCGTCGCCAAGGAGATCGAGCTCGACGACAAGTTCGAGAACATGGGCGCCCAGATGGTGCGCGAAGTCGCCTCCAAGTCCGCTGACGCGGCCGGCGACGGCACCACCACCGCCACCGTGCTGGCCCAGGCGATCGTGAAGGAAGGCGCCAAGTCGGTCGCCGCCGGCATGAACCCGATGGACCTGAAGCGCGGCATCGACCTCGCGGTTGAGGCTGTGGTTGCGGACCTGCAGAAGAACTCCAAGAAGGTCACCTCCAACGACGAGATCGCCCAGGTCGGCACCATCTCCGCCAACGGCGACGCCGAGATCGGCAAGTTCCTCTCCGACGCCATGAAGAAGGTCGGCAATGAGGGCGTGATCACGGTCGAGGAAGCCAAGTCGCTGGAGACCGAGCTCGACGTCGTCGAGGGCATGCAGTTCGACCGTGGCTACATCTCGCCCTACTTCGTCACCAACGCCGACAAGATGCGCGTTGAGATGGACGACGCCTACATCCTCATCAACGAGAAGAAGCTCTCCTCGCTGAACGAGCTGCTGCCGCTGCTCGAGGCCGTGGTGCAGACCGGCAAGCCGCTGGTCATCGTCGCTGAAGACGTCGAAGGCGAAGCCCTCGCCACCCTGGTCGTCAACCGCCTCCGTGGCGGCCTGAAGGTCGCAGCCGTCAAGGCTCCGGGCTTCGGCGATCGCCGCAAGGCCATGCTGCAGGACATCGCGATCCTGACCGGCGGCCAGGCCATCTCGGAAGATCTCGGCATCAAGCTCGAGAACGTCACGCTGCAGATGCTCGGTCGCGCCAAGAAGGTGATGATCGACAAGGAGAACACCACGATCGTCAACGGCGCCGGCAAGAAGGCCGACATCGAGGCGCGCGTGGCGCAGATCAAGGCGCAGATCGAGGAGACCACCTCGGACTACGACCGTGAGAAGCTGCAGGAGCGTCTGGCCAAGCTCGCGGGCGGCGTCGCGGTGATCCGCGTCGGCGGCGCGACCGAGATCGAGGTGAAGGAGCGCAAGGATCGCGTTGATGACGCGATGCACGCGACCCGCGCGGCTGTGGAAGAAGGCATCGTTCCGGGCGGCGGCGTCGCCCTGCTCCGTGCTTCCGAGCAGCTCAAGGGCATCCGCACCAAGAACGACGACCAGAAGACCGGCGTCGAGATCGTGCGCAAGGCGCTGTCGGCGCCGGCCCGCCAGATCGCGATCAACGCTGGTGAAGACGGCTCGGTCATCGTCGGCAAGATCCTCGAGAACAAGACCTACGCTTACGGCTTCGACTCGCAGACCGGCGAATATGCCGATCTGGTCAAGAAGGGCATCATCGACCCGACCAAGGTCGTGCGCGCCGCGATCCAGAACGCAGCCTCCGTGGCGGCACTCTTGATCACCACCGAGGCGATGGTCGCCGAGCTGCCCAAGAAGGGCGGCGCCGGCCCCGCAATGCCTCCGGGCGGCGGCATGGGCGGCATGGACTTCTAAGCAGTCCTCGCGTCCAGTCCACGAAATGCAAAACCCCGGCAGCAATGCCGGGGTTTTTGTTTCAGTCGTCTTGATTTTGCGCACGGGCCGGCAATACGCTCAGCCGTCATTCCGGGGCGCGCGAAGCGCGAGCCCGGAATCCATTTCACGGCTCGCTCATGGCCTATTACGTCTACCTGCTCGCCAGCAAGAAATACGGCACGCTGTACCTGGGCGTGACCAACGACATCATTCGCCGCATCTATGAGCACAAGACCAAGACCGTCCCCGGCTTTACGAAGCGATACACGGTGGACAGACTGGTCTGGTTCGAAATCTACGACGACCCGACGACAGCCATCGCGCGGGAGAAAGAACTGAAGAAGTGGCGAAGGGACTGGAAGATTCGGCTCATCGAGGAGAAGAATCCCGACTGGAGCGATCTTTATCCGGAAATCACCGCCTGAATTTGCGGATGAATGGATTCCGGGCTCGCGCTTCGCGCGCCCCGGAATGACGAGAGACGAAAACACCCTCCGCCGTCATTCCGGGGCGGCGCGCAGCGCCGAGCCCGGAATCCATTTCGCCGCTTGCGCAGGCAGTGGCCGGACTCATTTCGGCGGCTGCAGCTCGACGTCGTAGCGCTCGTAGATTCGCGCGAGCGTGCCGTCGGCCAGCAAGGCCTCCAGCGCAGCGTCGATGCCTTGTCGCAGCTTCTCGTCCGGACTGAGTATCCCGACGGCGACATTCCAGTTCAGGTCCGGCTCGTCCTCGAAGGCAGGGATGCGGCGGACGCGTGCGTCGGGATGGGTGTGGTTGAACCAGCCGATGGTGGCGGGCGTGACCGCCGCGGCATCGATCTCGCCTTTGGCGAGAGCTTCCATGATGTCATCCTCGAACGCAAACGGCGACGCCTTGACCCCTCGCTTGGCGAGCATCATGGACACGATCGAGCCGACCTGCACGCCGACCCGCTGCTCCGATCCCAACTCCGCCAGTGACGCCGCGGTAGAGTTCGGTCCCACCGCCAGCACGACGCCGCTGCGGTGATAGGGCCGCGACATGCGTAAGCCCACCTCGGCCAGTACCGCGCGGTCGGCGATCGCATCGAGGATGACGTCGCAATCGGCGCGGCGGTACTGGAAGCTGTTGATGACCCAGTGCTGCTCCAGCGAGACCTCGAGCCGTTTCGCCAGCTCCCTGGCGATTTCGACCTGGAATCCCGGAACGTCGCCCTGCCTGCTGGCAAACGGCAGCGCGTTGGGATGCGCACAGAGCGTGAGCGCACCGCGCTGCCGAATCGCGTCAAGCGGGCGCGCCGCGGCGTCGGCGGCGCCGCACAAGGCCAGCAGGCTCGCGAGAACGACCAATCGCATTGCCGGCATCACTCCTCGAGCGCCCGGATATAGGCCACGATCGCCATGATCTGGCTCTCCGAAAAGGCGCCGCCGAAGGCCGGCATCGCGCCCGGTTTGCCCTTCCTGATCCGCTCCGCGAGGAAATCGTCGTCACGTTTCGTGCCGGCGAGCTTCGGTCCCTTGCCGGCGACGCGGCCGCCGTTCTGGTGACAGAAGCCGCAAGAGGTCGCGAACATGGTGCCGCCCTCGATGTCGCTCTCCTTGGCCGACTGATCCTGGTTAGGCGCCTGGCTTTGCTGCGCGCAGACGCCCAACGGCCACGAGGACTGCCACAACAGCGCAATGCCAGTGGCGAGAAAGATTGATTTCGACGTTCGCATCAGGATTGCAGCAGTGGGACGCCACGGCGTCCCACCGCCTCCCCGTTCTTATTGTTGTTACTTCAGCGAAAAGACGACGAGCGCACCGGCATCCTTCGGCATGCTCTTGTAGGGCTCGCCGAACAGTGCCGGAAATTCATCGGCCACCATGCCGCCCCATCCGGCCGGCACCGCGATGTACTGCTTGCCGCCGGCGGTGTAGCTGATGATGCCGCCATTATGGCCGACGCCATTATAATGCGACCACAATTCCGACCCGGTCTCGGCATTGTAGGCGTGCAGCACGCCGCGCGAGTCCGGCACGAATACCAGATTGCCGCCGGTTGCGAGCACGCTGGCGAGCGGCGGCTCGCTGAAGGTGACCTCCCACTTCTTGTCGCCGGTGACGGGATCGCGGGCACTGAGATGTCCGCGCGCCGGTCCGTCCGGCGGCGGGACCAGCTTGAAGTTGGCGCCGATGTTGAGCTGCGCCATCGGCTCGGTGATCGGCGTGGTCTTCACCACGTCCACGTCCATGCACCATTCCTGTCCGAGCTTGTACCAGAGGCCGGTCTTCGGGTTGTAGGAGCCCGCGTTCCAGCTAATGCCACCGGCGATCGCCGGGCAGAGCGGCGAGCTCGTCTGGCCAAGCGACAGATCGCGCCGACCAATCAGTTCGCCGGTCTTTGGGTCGATATCCTTCACGAAGTTGATGTTCTTCGCGAGCCGCCACACGTTCTGCACTTTCCCATTGGTGCGATCGTAGACAAAGACGAAGCCGCCCTTGTTCGGATGCACGACGAGCTTGCGGCCGTCGCGGTCGATCATCAGGAATTCACCGACCGCCGAATCGAAGTCCCAGGCGTCGTGCGGCAGCTCCTGGTGATAGAACTTCAGCTTTCCGGTATCGGGATCGAGCGCGATGACCGAGCTTGTATAGAGGTTGGTGCCCGGCCGCGGTCCGGCCTTCTGCCAGTCGGCGCCGGACCAGTCATAGAGCGGCGCAGGATTGGCCGTTCCCCACCAGATGGTGTTAGTTTCGGCATCGTAGCCGCCGGGCATCCAGGCGCCACCTCCGCCGGTGCGCCAGGATTCATTGCCCCAGGTCGCCTTGGCGTCCTCGGTGCCGGCGACGGTGAAGAACTCCCATTTCTTCTGGCCGGTCTTGATATCGACGCCGAACAGCGGCCCGCGCGAGGTCCACTCGCCGCCCTGGCTGCCGATGATGACGGTGTCCTTCACCACCAGCGGCGCGCCGGTGAAGCCCACGGTGAGCTTCTTGGAATCGACCAGCTTGGTGTCCCACGCTGGCTTACCGGTTTTCATATCAAGCGCGATGAGACGGCCGTCGACGGTGCCGACCAACACCTTGCCATCGCCGAGCGCGACGCCACGGTTGTACGGCGAGTGCGTTTGCATCGCCACCAGTTGTTCGTCGAGCTCGGGGAAATACGACCAGATCAGCTTGCCGGTCGCGCCATCGAGCGCGTAGACGCGGCTGTAGGAGCCCGAATAGTACAGCACGCCGTCAGCAGCGAGCGGCATCGACTGCAGGCCGCGCGTCGAGCGACCCGGCATATGGATCCATGCGACCTGAAGATTCTTGACGTTATCAGCGTTGATCTGATCGAGCGCGCTGTAGTGATACGACTTGTAGCCGCCGTGGTAGGTCAGCCAATCGTTGGGCGTTTGCTCGGCCGCCTGCAGGCGTGCCGGATCGATCGCCAATGCGGGTGGCGCAACAGCTACAGCAGCCAGCGCGAGTGCCGCACCGCACGTAAGGTACTTGATACCGATTGCCATTGGATTCCTCCCCTTTGATTTTTGGTTTTCATGTCACTGGAATTGCATCCCGCCTGCTTCGCGCAGCGGTTTTGTCCTCCCTCTTGTGATTGTCGATTTGTCGTCGCGGCGCGTACATAGCTCTTCTCTTGGCGGAGAATGTCGAAGCGCACCCGTGGATAGAAAATAGCCTAGAATGCCCTCTCGAACTGTCAAGCTTCAACACGGCCCTGAGCGCGGCCTTTTGTGTTCCCCGCCGAAAGGCGAGCGTCTAGAAGTGGATCGATTTTGCCTGGAAATTGTGACCTGTCTTCTCGGATGAATGGATTCCGGGCTCGATGCTTCGCATCGCCCCGGAATGACGAGGGATCGACTCTCCTCTCGTCATTCCGGGGCGCGCGAAGCGCGAGCCCGGAATCCATTTCGCCGCGGACGCATGGCCTATTAGGTCTATCTACTCGCAAGCAAGACATACGGTACGCTGTACCTCGGCGTGACCAACGATATCATTCGCCGCATCCATGAGCACAAGACCAAGGAGGTCTCCGGCTTCACCAAGCGATATGCGGTCGACAGGCTGGTCTGGTTTGAAATCTACGACGATCCGATTACAGCCATCACGCGTGAGAAAGAATTGAAGAAGTGGCGAAGAGACTGGAAGATTCGGCTCATCGAGGAGACGAATCCGAATGGATCGATCTTCACCCGGAAATTGCGAGCTGAATTCTCGGATAAATGGATTCCGGGCTCGCGCTACGCGCGCCCCGGAATGACGCGGGGATGGGCTTGCACCTCATTCACGCACCAGCGCGTCACTGCACCTTCGCCAGCACCGCGAGCCGGCGGATGCCCTTGTTCCGGTACGCATCCAGGAACGCATAGTAGTTCTTGAACGAGACGCAGCCGTTGGAATCGCCGTTGGGCCCGAGCATGTAGGTGTGCGCGAGCAGGCCGGAGCGGCCGTAGATCTTGTCCTCGCCGCCGATCGGCGTCAGGCGCAGCGCGGGCACGCCGTGAAACAGCGCTTCGCGCGGCTTGAGCTCGTAGATGTGCGGCGGCGTCACGCCCTGCATGCGGACATGCGCATAGCGGACGTCGTCGATCTTGGAGCCGAGGCCGGAATGCGCCTCGAGCCTGGTGCCGTCGGGCAGATACACCGTCGCGGCGGAGATGTCGTAGACCGCGGTCTGGCGGTCATAGGGCGGCGAGCCGCCGTTCATCGGGTTCTGGCTCAGCGTCGAGGGAATGCTGGCGGTGACGTTGGCGTCGGCAGATGCGAACGACAGCAGCGAGCCTGAAGACTCGCGCTTGCCCCAGAGCTTTTCGACGATCGACTGTTTCTCGCCTGAGGCGATCGACATCAGCGCCGCCTTGGCGCGTGCCGCCATGTCGCGGACGCCGGACGATTTTGCCGCGGGCTTGGTGTCAACCGGCGCGGCCGGCGTGTTGAGCGCGACCTGCAATGAGGTCGCCGCTTCCTTCTTCGCCGCTTCAACCCCCTTCGGCGCAGCACCTGACTTGGCTTCGGCGAGTTTGGCTGCGGCGGCCGGCTTCGACGCTTCCGCAACCTTCGGCGCTTCCGCGGGCGGCGCGGCCTCGGCCGCCCGTGACTCCACGCCCTCCGGAGCGGCGGCCGCAAACCTTTCGTTAAACATAATCGAAGCCGAGCTTGGCTCAGGCTTCGACAAGGTCGGCGGCGGTGGCGGCAACGACGCGAACACGTCGTTGAAGGATGGCGTCGGACGCGCGGCGACCGCAGCCTCCCGGTTCACTGCGGGCGCCTCATAGGCGGCGCTGCCCATCGAGGGATAGACGTTCGCCGCGAAGATATTGGTGTAGACGGTCCAGGCGCAGCCGACCACGAGCGCCGCGACCGCGGCGCTGCCGATGAAATGGTGAGGGAGGACTTTCCGGGAAGATTTTTTGCGGGAGGGCGCCGCAAAGCCAAACGCACCGGTACTCGTACTCATTCGCCTTGCGTCCAGAACAGTTCCACTTCTTCCTCGTGTGAGAGTGCGGGACAATCGCCGGAGCATCTCGCAGAGGCGCGAAGCGTCATTAAGGCGACTTTTAGTTAAATGCGGATTAAACGCGGGCAGATCTGAGGCGTGACGAACGGCGGGGAATTTCCTTGTGAATTACCCCGGAATCTTGCGGAAATAAGGCAGGATTTATCTATGTCCCAAAGCGGGATTCGACGGCCCAAGTCGCTGCCCAAAGTCGCTCGCTTCTAAGTCGCGCGCTCAGTAACTCAGCTTCGGATACCAGTCCGTGCCGCGGCCTTCCGGCGTGGTGTCGAGGATGGTCCAGAGCGGATCGATGTCGGGCGCGCCGCGCGGGTCCTGGCCCGGGTCGGACATCTTCGATCCCATCTCGCCCGACCAGAAATGACGGATGGTGCCGTCGCGCCGCGTGAAGACATTGTAGCCGGGCATATCGGCATCATCAGCGCTGACGTAATCGCGCGTGTAGTCGCCGGACATATCCGAGAAGATCTTGTGCCGCGTCCAGCCGCGCGCCTGCTTCGCCGCGACCAGACGCTCGATCGGCGAGCGCGCCACGAACACGAAGGCGATGCGCTGCTCGACATCGGGCAGCTTGGCCTCCCAGGTCCCCATGAATGAGGTGCACATCGGGCACGGCTTCTCACGCTGCGGCCCGAACATGTAGCTGTAGATGACGAGCGTCTGCTTGTCGCCAAACAACTCCGGAAAGCCGACCTTGCCGCGCTCGCCGACGAACTCGTAAGCCTTCGTCACCTCGCCGCCCGGCGGCAAGGCCCGGCGCAGCGCGGCGACACGCTCGATCTGGCGGCGCAGCTCGATCTCCTCGACGAGCAGCGCCTGCCGTGCCAGGCGATAGTCCGCGCTCTCGTTCGGGCGGCGCGTGGTGTTGGCCGCGGCGAGTTCGGCGGCGGGTTTGAGGATGGAACTGGTCATAACGGAACCTCGCTGGTTGGCGATGTCTGTAGAAGACGTTTCCGGAGGCACGAAGACGACATGCTGGCCGGAAATTTCTGCGTACTCGCATCGCCCGCGCCGATCGTCATACGCGGGCTTGACCCGCGTATCCATCGATCTTCAAAGAACTCTTGAAATGATGGATTGCCGGGTTAAGCCCGGCAATGACGGGGCCAGCCCTACGGCAGTTCCGGCGGCGGCGAGCGATCGAAGACATCGCCCTTCGGTTCCTCCAGGACATACAGCGCGTAGCTCTCGATCACGAGCGGGCCGCGCTTGCGCTGCACCTCGGCGATCCTTTCCACATGGGAGAACATCTCCTTCAGGAACGGCGGATCCTCGGGCCTGATTTCATGGACATAGAGCAGCTTTCCGGCAAGCTCCGCCGCGCTCGGCTCTGATGCGTTGACCCAACGGTATCGCTGGGTCTGCTGCGCGACGCAGGTGCCCTTCGGCAGATAGAAGGCAAGCCAGCCCGTGGTGCCGTAATCCGGCGCCAGCACGCAGGTCGCGCCGATACGTGCGCGCGCCGCTTCGATTTCCGCCGCCGTCTCGTGCCAGCCGACGCCGACGCTGCGCACGGTGGCATCGCGGCGATAGAGCGAGAGCACGCCGGTATTGGCCTGCACGATCAGCAGCACGAACATCACGATCCCGGTCGGCGCCGCCCAGCGGCGGCAGAAATCGGCAAGCCGCTGCCAGCGTCCCTCCCGCGGCACCATCGTCGCCGCTACCGCGGCCGCGACCATGAAGGGCGGATAGACCGGTGCGAACCAGTTGGCTTCGACGCGCGCATGCAGCGAGTGCCAGATGAAATAGACCACGATGATCCAGAACATCAGATTGACGAGCAGGCGCGAGGCGAAGGCGCCCGTGCGGCGGAACGCGAGCGCGTGCAGCCCCATCGCACCGAGGATGAAGACGAGCGGCGTCGCAAACGCGATCTGGGTCGGGATCAGTTCACCGATGAAGGCCAGCCTGAAATCCTCGATGCGCGCCCGCCCCATCTGCTTGATGAAGGAGACCCAGTGGTGATCGGCGTTCCAGAGGATGACCGGCGCGAACATCAACAGCGCGAGAAGGCCGCCGAGGTAGAGCCAGGGCGACAAGAACCAGCGCCGCAGCTTCGGCACCACAGCGAGCCAGATCAGGATCGCCGGGCCGAAGAACAGCGCGGTGTATTTTGACAGCAGTGCAGCGCCGGCAGCGGCGCCGACCGCAAGCCACCATGCGCCCTGCCCCGTCTCCAGCACCTTGGCGAGCGCGAACAGCAGGAGGCTTGCGGAAACCAGAAGCGGCGCATCCGGCGTCACGATCATGGTCCCGACCGCGGCCAGCAAGGTGGCGTTGAGCAGGATCGCCGCGCTAGCCGCCATACGCTTGCCGCCGAACAGGATCTCGGCCGAGCGATAGACCGCCCAGCTCATCGGCAGCGCCAGCAGGATCGAGACCAGCCGCACGCCGAGTTCGGTATCTCCGGCAATCAGCGTGCCGGCACGGATCACCAGCGCAACCATCGGCGGATGGTCGTAGTAGCCGCCGGCGAGACTCTTCGACCACATCCAGTAATAGGCTTCGTCGAAGGTGATCGGCGTAAGAGCGGCGGCGAGCAGCCGCAACAGGACGAGCCCGACGACGGTTACGACGGTCGTGCGGACGAGACTCGTCTCGTTCGGATTCATGTCCCAATCATCGCTTGCGCCAGACGAACAGTCCGGACATCGCGTAGTTCCAGACCACGCCCATCAGCGCGCCGGCCGCGCCCGCAAGCCACCAGATCGGTTCCTGGTCATAGACCGAGAAGGCGACGCCGACATTGGCGAGCAGGCCGACGCTGCAGACGAGGTAGAACAGCAACAGGCCGCGCAGGATCGCAAAGCCCTTCAGCCGCTGGTCGCGATAGGTCAGGAAATTGTTGAGGACGAAGTTGCTGGTCATCGCGACGATCGCGCCGGTTGCCTGCGCTTCAGGAAACGGCGCGCCGAATACTTCCAGCGCAACGTATAACGCGGCAAGATGCACGAGCAGGCCGAGCGAGCCGACCAGGCCGAACAGCACGAAGCGGAGCGAGATGACGTCATGCGTCAGCTTCGCGAGCACGAGGCCGAGGAAATCCAGCGCGACCATGGAATCGAGCTTGCTCTCGCCATGCTGCCGCGAGCCGAACGTATAGGGAATCTCCACCGCGCGCAGCTTGCCCTGGGCGGTGGCGACGACGTCGAGCAGGATCTTGAAGCCTTGGGTCGAAAGGTCTGGCGCCAGCTCCTCGAAGCGGTCGCGGCGGATCGCGAAGAAGCCGCTCATGGGATCTGCGATATCGACCCGCAGCAAGCGGCGCGCGATCTCGGTGGCGAACGCGCTGGCGCCGGCGCGCTGCTTGTTGAACCCCTCGGCGCGGTAGCCCCCGATATAGCGGCTGCCGACCACGAGATCGGCCTTCCCGCTCCGCAGCAGCTCGACCATCTTCGGCAGTTGCGTCTCGTCATGCTGCAAGTCGGCGTCCATCACCACGGCATAGGGGGCGCTGGAGGCGAGGATGCCCTCGATGCAGGCGCCCGAGAGCCCGCGCCGTCCGACCCGGCGGAGGCAGCGCACGCGGGAATCCTGCCGCGCCAGGCCGCGCACCACCTCCCAGGTTCCATCAGGGGAATTGTCGTCGACGAAAACGACCTCCCAGGGGATACCGGCGAGCGTCGTCTCCAACCGCCGGTACAGGACGGTGACATTGTCACGCTCGTTGAAGGTGGGGACGACAACCGAAACAAGTGGCAAACCAACGGCCTGCGACGGGATTTCGGGGCCCGGTTTGATGGCGTCATTCATGGCGGCCAAGCGTATATCCGCGCCGCCAAGCCGCGGGAAGCCCTAAACGCCGGCTGGAATGCGGGAAAACGGGCCTGGGGACGCCCAAAAATGCCAACGACCACGAACAACAGGCACGCGTACATCCGGCGCTGCCGTGCTATTACGTGGTCGTCCCGGCGCCAGAGCCCTTGCAGGCTGCGACGGCGCCGTTAGAGGCTAGATAGGAACCGCTATGCGTTTCCGCAAGGGCTCCTAGGTCGCGTGGACAGTTATGTTAGCCAGAGCAGAGTTGCGGCGATAGCGACGACAGCGAAGTAATTTCGTGCGGT
>NZ_JCAMOR010000089.1:0-27996 GCF_059512385.1 Bradyrhizobium sp. Crot121
CCGCACGAAATTACTTCGCTGTCGTCGCTATCGCCGCAACTCTGCTCTGGCTAACATAACTGTCCACGCGACCTAGGGGGCTGACACCTCGCTCTCCGGTGCCCGGACAGTTCGAGAACTTATCAACTGCTGATCGAGCGCGGAGATAGGCGCGGGCGCGCCGACGTGCTCTCAGCTCGGTTTCGTGCCGTGTCCGCCTCTACTTGCAATCGTGGTCGGGCTGGTGGGGCAACAGGCATTCTGCGAACATTTTCTACGCAGCACTCAAATTTAGACGTGACCGCTCCATTGTCCTGCATCCCGAACTTGCCGTTATCCATCGCCTGCCGTAGTTGTCGGCAATGCTGTCGTTTATCCTCCGCAGGCTGTGGCTAGCCGCGCTGGTGTGCCTCACCGTCCTGGTCGTCAGCTTCATGCTGACACGCCTGTCCGGCGATCTCGCCGCGTCGATCGCAGGACCAAACGCCACGGCCGCGGATATTGCGATCATTACGAAAAACTATGGCCTCGACCGGCCGCTGGTGGTGCAGTTTCTCGATTGGGCCGGCCACGCCGCCGAGGGCGACCTCGGCCGGTCCTACCTCTTCCACGCCCCAGTCTCGGAACTGATCCGCGACCGGCTTCCGGTGACGCTGACCCTTGGCCTAACCGGACTGACCATCGCGCTGCTGATCGCTCTGCCGTTGGGGATACTGGCCGCGGTATGGGAGGGCTCGGTGATCGACCGCGGGATCATGTTGGTGGCGCTTCTCGGGCAGGCGATGCCGGGCTTCTGGCTGGGACTGATACTGATCGTCGTGTTCGGTCTGAACCTGCAATGGTTGCCGATATCGGGCGTCGAGACGTGGCAGGGCTACATCATGCCGGGGTTCGTGCTGGCCTTCTCCGCAATCCCTGCAGTGATGCGCCTCACCCGGTCCGGAATGATCGAGGCGCTCTCCGCGGATTACATCCGCGCCGCGCGCGCCAAGGGCCTGAGCTGGTCGACGATTGTTCTCAAGCATGCCCTGCGCAATGCAGCGATGCCGGTGGTCTCGATCGCAGCGGTGCAGCTCGGTTTCATGCTGGGCGGCTCCGTCGTGACGGAGTCGGTGTTCGCGCTGCCGGGAGTCGGCTACCTCGCCTGGGAATCGATCACCAAGAACGACTTTCCGGTGGTTCAGGCCGTCGTGCTGTTCCTTGCCATCATCTATATCGCACTCACCCTGTTGGCGGACATGATGAATGCGCTGCTCGACCCGAGGTTACGGGCGTGAAAACGGCTCACGACTCACAAGCCTTGTCGAGCCGGTGGCGGCTGCCCGCATTTGGCGATCTCGCCACGGTGCTCGGGGCGGCGATCGTCGCCACCGCCTTCGTGGTCGCGATCTTTGCGCCCTATTTGACACCGCATGATCCCTTCGCGCAGGATCTGAACATGCGCCTCATTCCTCCGATATGGATGGAGGGCAGCCAACCGACGCATCTCCTGGGCACCGACCAGATCGGCCGCGACTACCTGTCGCGGCTGATCTACGGCGCGCGCATCTCGCTTCTGATCGGGGTACTGACCGTGGTCACGTCAGGCATCATCGGCACCACGCTTGGCATCCTCGGCGGGTTCTATGGCGGGCGGACCGATGCCGTCATGATGTTCCTGATCACCTGCCGCCTTTCCATCCCTCTGATCCTGGTGGCGTTGACGGTAGTGGCGTTGGTCGGCAGCTCGCTTGCGGTGGTTATTTTAACGCTCGGGCTGCTGCTGTGGGAACGGTTTGCGGTGGTGGCGCGCACCACCACCATGCAGGTGCGCAACCTCGACTACATTGCCGCCGCCCAGGCTGCCGGCGCGTCGCGCGCACACATCCTGTTGCGTGAGGTGCTTCCCAACATCGCCAACCACCTGGTGGTGGTGGCGACGCTGGAAATGGCGCTCGCGATCTTGCTCGAAGCGGCCTTGTCATTCCTCGGGCTCGGCGTTCCCCAGCCGTTGCCTAGCTGGGGGCTGATGATCGCCGAAGCCAAGGAGTACATGTTCTTCAGCCCATGGGTGATCGTGACCCCCGGCGTTGCGCTGTTCGTTCTGGTGCTCGGCATCAACCTGCTGGGCGACGGACTGCGCGACATGCTGCGTGCGGACCTGCGACAATGGCGCTCGTGATGCGAGACGCAGTGCTCAGCATCGCCAATCTGCGCGTGTCGTTTCCGCGGATGGAGGCAGTGCGGGGTGTATCGCTGACGCTTAGGCGCGGCGAAACGCACTGCGTCGTCGGCGAGTCGGGTTGCGGCAAATCCATTTCGGCCTTGTCGGTGATGAACCTGTTGCCACGTGGCGCCATCCGCAGCGCCGATCACATCCGCTTTCGCGAGCACGACCTGCTCGGGATGTCGGAACGGCAGATGGCACGCCTGCGCGGCGACAAGATTGCGATGATCTTCCAGGAGCCGATGACGAGCCTGAACCCGGCCTATACCATCGGTTCGCAAATGGCCGAGGTCTTCGAGCGCCATCGGCGAGCGACGCGGCGCCAAGCCCTGGATCGGGCGGCCGAATTGCTGGCGCGCGTCGGCATCACGGCGCCGGGAATGCGTCTCGCCCAATATCCGCATCAGCTCTCCGGTGGTCTGCGCCAGCGCATGATGATCGCGATGGCCCTGATGTGCGGCCCGGAATTGCTGATCGCCGACGAGCCCACCACCGCGCTCGACGTCACGGTGCAGGCACAGATCCTGCGCTTGCTGCAACAGCTGCAGGAGGAATTGGGCCTGGCTCTGCTGCTGATCACCCATGATCTCGGGATCGTGGCGCGGATGGCACAGCGCGTCTCGGTGATGTATGCAGGCGAAATGGTCGAGAGCGGTCCCGTCCGAGAGATTTTCAAGGCGCCGACGCACCCCTACACACGAGGTCTGTTGGACTGCATCCCCGTGCCCGGCATGACCAAGGCTGGCGAGCCCTTGGGCAGCATTCCAGGCGTGGTCCCTCGCATAGCGCCGGGCTTTTCGGGTTGCGGCTTTCGCGACCGCTGCACGCTGGCTACGGCCGAATGCGCCCAGACCTTACGCTTGCGCGATGTAGGCGCCGATCACTTCTATCGCTGCCGACTGCCGCCGAACTGGAAGCGGAACGCCGTGGCATGACCTTCGCGATTGAAGTCCGCAATGTCTATAAGGAATTCCAGCAGAGGGGCGGCCTCGGGCGTGCGCGTAGCGCGGTGCGCGCCGTGGACGGAGTGACCTTCTCGCTTGCCACAGGCGACGTGCTGGGCGTGGTTGGTGAATCCGGTTGCGGCAAGTCGACGCTTGCCCGCCTGATCATGGGCCTGTTGCCGCCAACCGCAGGCGAGGTCCTGATCGATGGGCGCAGCCTCGGCGCCATGGATCGGCGCGAACGCGCCCGCCTGATCCAGCCCGTGTTCCAGGACCCGTTCTCCTCGCTCAACCCGCGCCAGCGCGTTCGCGACATTGTCGACCTGCCGCTGGCCTCGCAAGGCGACCTGCCGAAGCCGCGGCGGACCGACCGCGTCATGGAGATGCTTGCGCGCGTCGGCATCTCCAGCGAGATGGCCGAACGACTGCCCGGGCAACTCTCCGGCGGCCAGCGGCAGCGCGTCGCCATCGCGCGCGCGCTGGTGCTGCTTCCGCGCATCGTGGTGTGCGACGAGCCGACCAGCGCGCTCGATATGTCGGTACAGGCGCAGATCCTCAACCTGCTCGCGAAGCTGCGGCGCGAGCTTGGGCTGACCTATCTCTTCATCAGCCACAATCTCGCGGTGGTCGAGCATATTGCGACCGAGGTGGCGGTGATGTATCTCGGCCGGATCGTCGAGCACGCACCGACGCAAGACCTATTCCGCCGGCCGATGCACCCCTATACCCGGGCACTGCTGGCCTCGGTGCTGACGCCCGATCCGGCGCTGGGCGTCCCGGAGGTGGGGCTCGGCGACGCCTACCCGGATCCGACCAACATACCCTCGGGCTGTCGTTTCCACCCGCGCTGCCCGAAGGCATTTTCGGAATGCCCGGGAACGGCTCCGGACAACATCCGCAAGGACGGACGTCTCGTCGAATGTCTGCTGGCGGTTGCGGACCTATCCGGCGAGACGGTCCGATGGCCTATTTCCAGCTCGACAGATAGAAGCGCGGCAGATCGTCCTTAGAGCTCTCGAAGACCAGGTGCTTTGAAAAGGCGACGTAGCGGACGGCGCTGAACAGGGGCACGAAATCGGCACGCTCGGTGGCGAGCCTGATCGCCTCGCTATAGGCTTGGCGGCGCACTTCCGGATCGAGGGTGGCTCCGGCCTTTTTCAGGAGCTCCTGCACCTCGGGATCGCGCGCGTAGTCGTCCAGTCCTCCGCCGAGGAAATAGGGCATGAAGGCGGAAATGTCGTTGATGGAATTGCTGCCCCAACTGCCACAGTAGAGCGGCGCCTCGCCTGCCTCTGCTTTCTGGATCGCAGCGCCGATCTGGAGCTGCTGGATCCGCAGGTTGATGCCGACGGCCTTGAGATAGTTTTGCAATGCAGCGTTGATCTGCGGCGTGTTATAGGAGATCAGCTCGGTGTCGAAGCCGTTCGGATAGCCCGCCTCGGCCAGAAGCTGCTTCGCCCTGGCCGGATCGTAGGGATATTTGACGGCCGCCGAGACGTCGCAGCCGAACTGGCTCGGAAAGCACGGCGAGTCGATGACCTGGGAATCGCCCTGGATCAGCTGCTTGGCCATGGTTTGGCGGTCGATGGCCGAGATGATCGCCTGCCGGACCTTCAGCTTGGTCAGCGGATTGCCAGCGCCGGTGCGGCCGGCCGCGTCGATGGTCATGAAATGGACCCGCATGGTCCCGAACCGGAGCGCTTCCAGATTTGGCATCTTGGCGATGTTGGCGAACTGGTCCGCATTGTAGCCCCAGATCCAATCGGCCTTGCCGCCGAGGAGTTCGGTCATTTCGGTCGTGGCGTCCGGCACCTGGTGGATCTTGATGAAGCGAATGGCGGGCCGCCCCTTGGGGCTGCCGGCGTAATGACCGTCATACCGCTCCATGTCGATTTGAGTGGTGCCGTCGACCTTGGTGATCTTGTAGGGGCCGGTGCCGATCGGAGCGCGGGAGAAGCCGTCGGGGCCGAGCTTCTCGCGATAGGCCTTCGGCCAGATCGGCGTCACCATGGCCAGGTATTCCAACACGGCCGGCGACACGCCGGTCAGCTTGATGCGCACCCGAAAGCCGTCGAGCTTCTCGGCGCCGGCGAGGGATGAGTAGTACGCGGGGATAGCCACCCGCTTGTCGCGGATGATGGTATTGATCGTGTACACCACGTCATCGGCGGTAAACGGGTCGCCGTTCTGGAACGTGACGCCTTGGCGGAGGGTGAAGTCGATCGTGGTCGGATCGATCTGCTGCCACGAGGTGGCCAGAGCAGGTTTGATCTCCATAGTCACGGGGTCGCGATAGACCAGGCAGTCGAAAGCCTGGAACGCTACGACCATCCCGGTGCGCTGCGAATTGTAGTATGGGTCGATGTCAGGAATGGCATCGCGCCATGTGATGCGCAGCGTGTCAGCCGATTTCTGCGCAAACGCCGGGGCGACCGTGGCGAGTGCCATGCAGACGGCCGGTACCGCGTTCCGAAGCCAGATATCCAATCGCATTTGTCCAGACCCTATCCAAAAACCAAGTGTTGAGGAAACTCCACCTCGATAGCAGAAGCAACACGCGCCTATGCACTGGATGCAAGTTGGTGCCGCAGCCCCCCGATCTTCAAGGACCGGTGACGGGACCGAATTGGGGTTCTTGGCCGGTCTCACTTGACTTCCCGGTACCGGGTTGTGTTCTATTGGGTACGTACAATCTGCCCGTGTGAGGGGGGTCACATGCCGCACCCGAAGCTGAGGAAGATCTGGTCATACCTGCCGGCTTGGGGCGCACTGTTGCTGGGTTTCGGAGCAGTCGTTGGCGATGCTCGGGCGGACAGGCCGGAGCTCCGGTCGTCCGGGGCAGCGGCAGAACCGTCGAGCCGGTCCGCTTCAAGGTCAGACGAAGTCGCCATCATGATCGACAGCGAGAAGATTTTCATCTCGCAAGACGGCCGCACATTCGAAGAATTGCACTTGGGCGACACCCCCGAGGCTGCACATTTGAAGAAGCTTTTGCGGGATGAGGCTGACGGACGGTCGGTATCCGTTCCCGTCGGCTCCATGATCGTCGCGAGCGGCGGCGGAAGCGGCAAAGGCGCGAAGCCCAAGAACTCCCGGGCAACGAGCAGTACAGGAAACGGCAAATGATCCCATTGCCACGGCAATGCGACCTTGGTCGCTAGGATCGCGGTCGCCGTGCAGCAGCCGCATCTCAACGGCTTGGCTAGTAGCCTCCAGGGCCCTGTTCTCAAATCGTTTAAGCGCGGAACGCATCGGACAACCACGCCGGAAGAGACCCTGGCCCGCGTTGCGCCCGCAGCGCGGCGGATCGGGATCACCCGTGTAGGCAATGTGACGGGACTGGATCGAATTGGAATTCCGGTCACCGTTGCCGTTCGCCCGAACTCGCGGTCATTTTCGGTCTCGCAAGGCAAGGGTCTCGATCTTTCCCAGGCGCTCGCCTCCGCCATGATGGAAGCGATCGAGCTGTTTCACGGAGAGGACCTCACGGAGCGCACGGTCGTCGCGAGCTTCCGTCAGCTCTCAGAGGAGGCCCGCGTGATATCCCCCGCCTCGCTTTGCGGCACCGGCGTCCCCTTTCCCGATCGAACCGAGATCGCCTGGATAGGGGGCTACGATCTGCTTCTTCGCGAACCCTGCTGGGTGCCTTGGGAAGTGGTGCATACCGACTACACGCTGCCGACCAGTCACAGCGGCGAGCATTTTCTTTCCGGCACCAATGGACTAGCTGCCGGCAATCATCTTGCCGAAGCGATCTGCTCCGCTATTTGCGAACTCGTCGAGCGCGACGCCGTTGCGGGCTGGCACGCGCAGGACATCCGCGCGCGCTCGCGCTGCCGATTGGATGTCGGCTCCATCGCCGATGAAGATTGCCGGAGGCTGCTCGATCAATACGAACGCGCGCGCATTGCGCCGCGGCTTTGGGACGTCACGTCCGATATCGGAATTCCCGCATTCATTTGTGACATTCCTGCTGCGATCGACGAACCATCCGAAGACTTGAGACGATTTCGAGGAGCTGGCTGCCACCCCAACCGCGCCATTGCGCTCGCCCGGGCAATGACCGAGGCCGCACAGACCCGGCTCACCTATATCGCCGGCATTCGGGACGATCTTTTAGACTACACGGAATCGGCAAAGGATAAATTGGGTGCAGCCTTGCTGGACGCCCTGTCGCGGGCTGCCGAGGCGCGCGCGTTTGCCGACCTGCCGAATTTCGATAGCGATGACGTAACGGCCGATCTGCGATGGGCGCTAGAGCGATTGCGCACCGTCGGTGTGGAGCGGGCGATCGCGGTCGATTTGACGCGCCCAGACTTCGGCATCCCCGTCGTGAGGATGGTGATCCCCGGCCTCGAATGGGATTGCACCCATCCCCGCTATGTCCCGGGCTTTCGGGCGCGACGCGCTGGCGGTGACGTCGAATGACCGCCATCGTTTTTGCCGGCCCGTCATTTCCGCCATACATGCGCCCAGACATCGCTGGCTTTGAATGGCGGCCCCCCCTGCAGCGCGGCGACCTGTATTTGGCCGCGCTGGACCAACCGGCGCTAATCGGCGTCATAGATGGCTATTTCGAAACCGTCCCGACTGTCTGGCACAAGGAAATCCTGTGGGCCATGTCGCAGGGCATCCATGTGTACGGCGCCGCCAGCATTGGCGCGCTGCGGGCCGCGGAGCTCGCCGATTTCGGCATGAAGGGCGTCGGCCACATCTATCGGCAGTACCGCACCGGCGAATTGACCGATGACGACGAAGTCGCGGTTCTGCACGGGCCCGCCGAGGTCGACTATGTCCAGGTCACCGAGGCTATGGTGAATGTGCGCGCCACCCTCGAGCATGCGCTCCAGTCAGGTATCGTGGAGCCGGACGTCGCATCCGCGCTGGTCGAGGTCGCCAAGTCGCTGTTCTACAAGGACAGGACCTATGAGGCGATCGTGAAGGCTGCAACCGCGCGCAGGCTTGCGTCGGACGCGCTCGATCGCTTCGCTGCCTGGCTTCCTCGCGGACAACTCGATCAAAAACGGATCGACGCGGAAGAGATGCTTCACGCCATGATGGCCCATCTCGAACGCGGCGTGCCCCCCCTTGAGGTATGCTACCAGGTCGCCCACACGTTCGCTTGGGAGGAAGCCCGCCAACTGATCGAGCGGGCAACCGGTCGCACATTGCACACGCGGCCCTGAGCTGGGCTTTACACCCTCCAAGCCGTTCCGGTCACGGCTGCCCTGTCAAGAACCCGAGGGCGCTCAAGCAATCTACCTTCTTTGCGACAACCTCGGACTTGAGCAGGCCGAGCACGTTAATGTCTTGACCATCGAGCTGGAGTTCAATTGACAGGCTCGGCATGGTATCCGCCAGCACCTTGTACGTGAACGTCGTGACCATGTCTTCCCATGGGTTAGTCGACCCACTGAAAATGACGAATTCCCTGCTGCGGTACACTTTCCTGATCGCATCATTTACTGCGTTGAAATTGCCTGCCTTAGCCAGAGTCCTCAGTCGGCGCAGGCTAACTCGGATGTCGGGATTTTTTTGTCTGTTGTTGTATTGCCTGCCGAAGTCTACCCATCGCCGCATACTCTTCTCAAATCGCCCCGAATCCCAGGATGCATTGATAAAAGCATCCTCGAAGCATGCACTTTGCGGTGGACCACTCACCTTACGTCGCGGGTGGGCCCTCCTCACCCCATCCGCATTCGTGTCGGCGACCAAGGCGTGACCGAGTTCGTGAGCAATTCCGGCGAGAACCGTCAGTTCCGGATCAGCAGGAGCGGCCGATCGCAAGCCCACCAGCCCCGCTCCCATCCCTTCGCCTCCGGGTTGCAGGCCCAGAAGCATGGCAACGGTCGCGTTCTCGCCCTCGGCGACCGACTGTTTCATCTCAAGCTCGGACTTAGAGACGGCCAGGTAAACGCCTTTACCCGGCGGGCGGTCCGGACCTTCCCAGAAGCCCCAACCCATCGGGCCTTCCATGCTGAAACCGGTCACAAACATCTGCGTCAATCGACACAGCTTACCCTTCATGTAGTCTGGCGCCCGGCTATACGCCCTTGCCAGCATGTCCCGTTGCTGATCGCTCACCGTGCCCTCGCAGGTCGGGGGCCGGTACCGGCTACGGGTAATCGCCCTCCCCGGATAATACGAGGTGTAGCAGGCCTTCGCTGCAAACTTCTTGCCGTCGGGGTCGCTCTCACACGTCCCTTGGAAAAAACTGACCGGGGGGTCGGTCAGCTTACGCTTTTCGGCGGCCTGCACCGAACAGGCGGCCATCATCAGAACGACGAAAGGAAACAACGCGCTCGACTTCATCGCTACGCCTCCAATCCTCCTCGGCGGGACCGGTGACATTGCCGGCCTAACGCTCGGATATGTTCTGGGGACAGCCGATGGCCACGCATTCGTGGAATAAGCCGCCCTGCCCTAACGCCTATTCAACAACCACGCCGAGCGGGAGTACAAGTCTAATTTGCTCGTGCTGGCCGCTCGGCTCGTCGCCTGCCGGCATAACCGGCCGCTCCGGCTTGCAATTCACACCACCCTCGCGCCATAAAGCGCGGTTACGTTCTGTAACTGAGTGAAAGGTTGCGTGGGTAACCAAGCCCGTGCCAGCCCTCATTTTCGTCCAGCGACGTATTTTATTATGACAATAATGCTTTCGAGTTTATCTGCGACAGGGGAAAGTCGCACCACAGAGCCGATCTTGCTGCGGGTGGGCGCAGAACGACGGCTGTGCTATCTTAATCCGCTAGAGTAAGGTGTGGTATGGAGTGCCCTAACTGCCGCGCAGACGTCTCAGAACTCGCCAGGTTCTGCAGTCAGTGTGGATCGGCATTGGTGCTCAGCTGTCCTTCCTGCGGCAACAGCGAAGCGCCCGGCGCGAAGTTTTGTGGCAAATGCGGCACGAGCCTCACGGGCTCGGGCGGGGTCATTCGAAGTCCCGAACGAACGCCGGCGATGCCCCGTGCCGCGCTTGCCGAGCGCAGCCACCTCACTGTCATGTTCTGCGATCTTGTCGGCTCGACAGCGTTGTCTGTCCATCTCGACGTCGAAGACTTTCATGAAGTAATCGGCGCGTACCAGAAGCGCGTTGCAGAGATCGTGCCCAGGTTCGGCGGCTTTGTCGCCCGCCGCGTGGGTGACGGTGTTCTCATCTATTTCGGTTACCCGGACGCCCACGAAGACGACCCCGAGCAGGCCGTGCGGGCCGGCCTGGCTTTGATCGAAGGCATCGGACGATTGGAGGGCTCCGAGCCGCTTCAGATCCGGCTCGGCATCGCCACCGGACTCGTGGTCGTAGGCGACCTGATCGGACCAGGAAACGACAAGGATGTTCTGGGCGAGGTGCCAAATCTCGCCGCCCGGCTGCTTGCTTTGGCGGAGCCAAACACAATTATAATTGCCGATGGCACGCGCCGACAAGTCGGGTCGGTCTTTGCGCTGGAGGATATTGGATTCAATGACCTCAAGGGCTTTAGAGAGCCTCAACGCGCTTGGCGGGTGCTGGGCGAGAACCGCTTCAAGAGTCGTTTCGAGGCGCTGCGTTCCGCCGAGACACCGTTCGTCGATCGCCAAGAGGAGACCGAGCTTTTGCTCCGCCGCTGGGCACAGGCAAGAGCCGGCGAAGGACGCGTCATCCTGTTCTCCGGCGAAGCCGGCATCGGCAAATCACGCCTGACGGTGGCACTCAGGGATTCGCTTGATGTGGAGCAATACATCGAATTGCACTATTTCTGCTCGCCTCACCATCAGGACAGCGCTTTGTTCCCGGTCATCAATCTGCTTGAGCGGGCAGCCGGGTTCGGTCGGGAAGACACGCCCGCGGTAAAGCTGGACAAGCTGGAAGCGCTAATGGCTGAAACTTCTGCGGCCGAGCGGGACGTGGCGCTCCTGGCTGAACTCTTGCTATTGCCCACCGAACGCTATGCCGCTGTGGAGCACAACCCGCGACGTAGGAGGGAGGAAACTTTTGAAGCGCTACAGCGGCAGCTCACCGCGTTGCCGCAGAAAAAACCAGTGTTGATGATCTTTGAAGACCTGCACTGGATTGATCCGACCACCCAGGAGCTGCTCGATCTCTTCATCCGTCGGATCGAGCGCATGCGCGTCATGCTGATCGCAACTTTTCGCCCCGACTTTGTCGCGCCATGGGCAGATCAGCCGCACGTTACCATGCTGACGCTCAATCGTCTGAACCGATACGACAGCGAAGCCTTGGTTCGACAGCTCGCTGCGAAGGCGAAGTCATTGCCGAGCGACCTGATCGGAGAAATCGTCGAACGCGGTGACGGCGTGCCATTGTTCCTGGAGGAGGTAACCAAGACCGTGGTGGAAGCCGGCCCGGCTCGGCGGGCCGGATCGTCGACGTCGCACATGCCGCTCTCCGTCCCGCCGACCCTGCACGCCTCCTTGATGGCGAGGCTTGACCGGATCGGTCCCGCGGCCAAGGAGATCGCGCAGATTGGCGCAACGATTGGCCGAGAATTTTCCTACGAGCTTGCGGCCAAAGTTGCCGAGCGGCCTGAGGTGGAGATCAAGGAGACGCTCGGCCGGCTGGTCGAGGCCGGCCTCATTTTCCAGCGCGGCGAGCTGCCGCGGTCGAACTTTCTGTTCAAGCACGGCCTGCTGCAGGATGCAGCTTACAGCACGCTGTTGCGCGACCGCCGCCGAAGCCTGCATGCCCGCATTGCAGAAGCGATCGAGGATATCTTTCCGGAGATTGTCGAGAGCCAGCCGGAAGTAGTGGCGCGCCACCGCACCGAAGCTGGCTTGAGGAAGCAGGCCGCGATCTATTGGCAGCGCGCCGGCGAGCTGGCTTTGCGCCGTTCGGCCGGCAGCGAGGCGCTGAAGCACTTTTCCAACGCATTGCGGCTTCTGGAGGAGATGTCTGATTCGGCGGAGCGCTGGCAGCAGGAGCTCGACATCCGGCTTGGGCTCGGGACCGCCCTGATTATCGCGCGCGGTTTTCGTTCGGCGGGGCACGAGATCGTCGATCACTATGCCCGAGCCGTTACGCTCGGTCGCGGACTGGGCGATGACAAGAAGCTCTTCCGAGCGATGTGGGGGAACTGGTACACGAACCTGATTACCGGGCGGACCGAGCAGGCGCTTGGAATGGCCAACGAGGTCGTCGAGGTGGCCGAACGGCTCGCTGATCCCGATCTGATGCTTGAGGCCTATCATTCGCGCTGGGCGAACTCCCACGTGCTCGGCCTCAATTCGATCACCCTTGCCGACACCGAGCGTGGCATCGCGCTGTACAATCCCGAGCGTCATCACGCGCATGCTTACGATTATGGTGGTCACGATACGGGTGTGTGCGCCTATGCGCACAACGCCATCACGCTCTGGGTCACCGGGTTTGCGGGCAAGGCGATGCAAATGTCGGTTGCTGCGCTCGAACTCGGGAAGCGGCTCGGCCATCCTCCGAGCCTGGCCCATGCGGCATGGTGGTCAGCGGCGCTTCGACAAATGCTTCGTGCCCCGGAGCCGTGCCGCGAATATGCCGAGCTGACGATACGCATCGGCCGCGACCAAGGGAGCAACATGTTCGTGGTGTGCCCGCTCCTTCTGGGCTGGACCGTGTTTCAATCCGGGCAGGTGTCGGAGGGTCTGGAGCGCATGGAGGATGCCGTCGAGGCCACACGGCAGTCGGTGCGACGCTTCTATTACGAGTATGAGCTCCTGGTGTTCGCGGAAGCCCTGCTGAAGGCCGGCGAAGTCGACCGCGCGCAGCAAGTTGTCCAGGAGGCACTCGACGTCATCACGACCAGCCGCAACCGCCTGTTCGAGGCGGAAGCGCATCGTCTGGCGGGTGCATGCCTCGCGGCTCGCGGCGGCGAAGCAACCGCGGAGGCCGCACAACGGTTATTGCAGGCCATCCAAACTGCCGATCGGCAAGGGGCGCTGGCGTTCAAGCTCCGCGCCGCTACAGATCTTGCCCGTCTGTGGCAAGACAAGGAGCGGCGCGGTGAGGCGCGCGACCTTCTCCGGCAGATCTATGGTCAGTTCACGGAGGGATTCGATACCCCCGATCTCAGCGATGCCAAGATGCTCCTGGACGAGCTGGACGTCAAAGGCATACCGGGCCACTAAGAGCAATGCGTCCAGGCCAAGCTGCTTCTCGGCGATTGTCTTTTTAGAATTTAGGAACTCCGGAGGTAACAGATCGTAGCGAAGCCTCCAGTTCCCCAGCCAGTCTCGCTGATCTGACCAATCGCTTGGTCCGAAGGGGCTTTTCGCCGCAGACGATGGCCGCCAAACGCGATCTTGGACCACACTCGTGGACCATACAAGCGCCTACAATTCACCTCTCAGAACTAGTCTCGCCCTGCCGCCCACCTGCCGGCGCGGATGGGCGCAGCATGTTTCTAGATTTTTGATCTCGCGGTGCACACATCGTGCACACGCCGCCTTCTAACCAATTGAAAAACTTCAACTCTCGCTCCGATCCATCATGGGCAAGTTTAAGCTAGCACCGGCAACCTAGGTCCAACTAGATCCCAATAGCTATGGCGTCATTCCGCATGATGCGAACTCCGAGGCTCAAATGGTCTCGCCCAAAGTCGGGGGTTCGAGTCAGTGGAGCGCTACTGCCTTTCCCCACACCGACCAAACCTACGATATCTGATCCAATCTTACGCTTAGGCAGTTCGTGAGCCTTGGGCGAGCGGAGCTTTACGCTCGTACGTGGGATGCTGAAAGACCTCGTGCTACAGGTCGAGCGAAACCGACTTCTGTCGCGGAAAATCGAAAGCGAGCGCAATATTCGGTGCCGCGATCGCAGGGTTGGGTGGGCCATGTCCAGCACGGCGCTGCGAGATCACGGCGTTCATCGGAAAGTCAAACGAACGAGATCGGCGCCCTAGTCAAGACGAACTCGATCGACTGATCGGATACACCGAATCTAACGCCCAACAGTATCTACCACTCGGTAGAATTGTTCGCTTTGCTGTGGCGACCGCGATGCGCCAAGCTGAGATCTGCCGCATCGAGTGGTCTGATGTCGACATGTCGAAGCGAACCGTCACTATTCGCGACCGCAAAGATCCTCGACGCAAAGACGGGAACGACCAAGTGGTTCCTCTCCTCAATTCGACCGGGTACGATGCCTGGCAGATTATGCTAGAGCAGCGGATTCTCACGCGCGGCCTCGGACGCGTTTTTCCTTACCACTCGAAGTCCGTAGGAGCTGCCTTCCGCAGGTCATGCAGCGCCATCAATTTTGGAATGTCTTTGTCCCGGACACTTTGGCCGAAGTTAACCTTGAGGCGAAGGCCGCGCGAAGTTTCGTACAGGTCGACTACACAGATAGCTTGCGTGAACAGCCGCGTCCTCCTCAGACGGTCAAGGCAGTACTCTTGTCAGATGCGTGCGCCGCTTCATTTTTGCAACCTATCCTTGCATAGAACCCGCCATGCTCGACGTGAAGCTTCTGGTTGCGGCTCAAGAATGAACTAGTTCATACTATCGGGATAGAAAACACCGCTACGGTACGAACTGATCGAGAGATAAAGCATCTGCATCGGGCGACTGTCCGGGTCGGAATTTGCTCTGGGTTCTTCGTCCGCCTCGCGCATCCCTCACGCGAGCACAGGATGCTCTGGCGGCAAATCCGTCGAGCCTGATTTTGATCAACGCGTGTCGGAGTTGTGGTGAGGTTCACATGTGCACAGGACTGGGCACGCCCATGTGCGATATCTGCGGCAAATTCTGCGCTCGCGGCGAACTGCCACCAGGCCTCGTGTTAGCCACAGTGTTCGACCACGGTTTTCGGCATACGCACGCACCCGCGCTATTGAACAGTAAAACGCGACTAAATCTGTCGCTAAGTCCCGGCCTCGGGCTCCAACCCGATTTGTTGCCCACGATGGGCGGCGGGCGTACCATTCCACGCCGGTTGTCAGCCTAGTGTCGAGAGTTTAAGGACCGGCCGGAATACGAACTGCCCAACAGAAGATTTTACTCGGCCGGCCAGAGCTCGGTCGAACTGTTCATAATCTCGCGACCAGGTAGGCTCTTCATGACGGGGGGCATCAGTGAGAGGATAGTGGAGCGCAAGGTCGCCATTCTCGGGCGGCTTGGCGTCTACCCGATGGTTCGCCTCTCGCTCCCGGCGCGCCGGCTTCTCGCCTTTCTCGCGCTTCAAGGCCGGCCGGTCTCGCGCACCGCAGCCGCCAGCAATCTCTGGCTGGATCTCGCCGAAGACGCGGGCCGAGCCAACCTCCGCCGCGCGCTGTGGCACGTTCCGCGCGGCTGGATCGAGACCATGGGCGACGAGCTGGTGCTGTCGGCGGACGTCGATTTCTCGCGCGCGCAGGCCATCGCGGCCCGTGCCCTCAAGGGCGAAGCGCTTACCTTCGAGGACATCGTATTGCTATCGAACGACGTTCTGCCCGGCTGGCATGAGGAGTGGCTGATCGCCGGGCAGGAGGCGTTTCGCCTGCTGCGGGTGGAGGCGCTCGAGGCGGCCTGCCGGATGATGACGACGTGTGGCGATCTCGCGCTGGCAGCACAGGCGGGGGTCGCCGCGCTCGCCGCCGAGCCGCTGCGCGAATCGGCGGCCGAAGCGCTGATCGATGCATATCTCGCCCAGCGCAATCGCTACCAGGCGGTCCAGTGCTACCGTTCGCTGGCAAAGCGCCTTGCCTGCGAGCTGGGCGTGGCCCCGGATGAGGCGTTGGCGAAGCGCGTGGCCGGCATTTGTCCCGCCTCACGCACCGCGCACTAGCTTCCCCTTCCCTTTTTGTCTCTTCCTTTTCCGGAGTCTGCAGGACGGCCGTCGTCTGCCCGTGGGCGATCCTGCGACGCTGCGTGGACGCCTCGGAAAGCGCCGCGGCCACGGCAGCAATACGCACTGAGCGCGCGAACAAGACGGCAAGGCGACGGCGGCACACACAGCGGCGGACGGCGGTCATGCTCAACTGCACCGCAGATGTTCAGGAGGCCGGAGTCGCGCGATGCTGAATCAACAAGAGTCATCCCATCTCTTCGCCGGGCAGGAAAACCCGTTCGCTGAAGCCTTCGCCGAAACCGAAAACGGCGCGGCGATCGGCTTCGCTCCGTGGAGCGAGAATCTCACGCCATTCGCAGCGACGCTCGATGGCGGCGCAAGCCAGTCCGAGACCGACCGCCTGGTGGCCGAAGTCTATGCCGAGCTTCGCGACGAAGCGTTCGACGAAGCGCTTGCGTTTCTGGCCGAGGAGACCGAGCAGGCACTCGACGAGCGGTTCGTCGGCGAGACGCCGGCGTCCGCACAGGAGCGCGAACGCTATGCCGAAGCGCACCTCGCCCCGGTGCGCTTCGAGGCGCAACAGTATTTGCAGGCGCTGGAAGCAGGGATGGCCGACCTGGACGTCGGCTCCCTTTCAGAGCAACAGCTCGATGAGGTGCTGGAGAGATTCGACCCATCGATCGGAGAGCTGACGCCGGCCGGCGAGGAGTTCATCGGCAAGCTCATCAAGAAAGCCAAGGGCGTCGTCAAGACCGTCGCCAATGTGGCAAAGAGCGTCGGCAAGGTCGCGGGGTCGCTGCTCGGGCCGGTTCTGAACAAGCTGCGCGGCCTGATCAATCCCCTGCTCCGGCGCGTCCTGTCCTTCGCCATCGGCCGGCTGCCGGCACCTCTGCAGCCGCACGCACGCGCGCTCGCCGCCCGATTCGCGTCCGAGGCTGCGGAGGAGAGCATCGACGAAGCTCAGGTGTCACCGGCGAACCTGACCGACATGGAGTCGCTCGCCGAATCCTTCGACGCGGCCATAGCGGAGGCACTGGCGGGCGATGCGGCAGCCGAGTTCGAAGGCGAGGCGTTCGGTGCGACGGACGAGAGCGAGATCGAGACGCGGGAACTTGAGGTGCTCGCCGAAGCCCGCGGCGCACTGATCGAACGGCTGCGCGACGCCGACGAGGACGAAGATCTCGCGCCGGCGATCGAGCAATTCGTTCCCGCCCTGCTCGGCGCGCTGCGACTCGGAATCAACCTCGTCGGTCGACCGAAGGTGGTGGGCTTCCTCGCCAATTATCTCGGCCAGCTGATCGGCAAATGGGTAGGACCGCAGCTCAAAGGGCCTCTGTCGAACGCCATCGTAGATACCGGTCTGAGGCTCATCTCGCTCGAGGCCGAGGACCGGGCGCAGCTCGAGCGCAGCGACGAGGTGGCGCCGGTCGCGCTCGCCAGCGTCGTCGAGGATACGGTCCGCCAGTTCGCCGAGAACGAGGACTACGTGTTCGAGGACGAAGAGCTGACCCAGCTCGCGACCGCAGAAGCGTTCAGCCAAGCCGTTGCAACGCATTTCCCGCCTCGCTTCGTTCGTGCGTCGCTGCAGCAGGCCCCGTCGCTCGGCGGAACCTTCGTGAGCCGCCGCCCGCGTAGCCTCCGGCCCTATCGCAAGTACAACCGCACGCCCGATATCCAGGTGACGTCGCAGATTGCGGACACGCTGCCCACCTTCGGCGGATCGACGGTCGGCGCGGCGATGCGGGCGGCGGGCGCGCAGTTTCCGATCCGCGCGCGCATGCACATCTATCAGTCTGCGCCCGGCACCACGCTCCAGCGCATGGTCCGCACCGACCGGTCGGGCGCAGGCGCAGGCCGCGGCTACATCAACACCGCCAACGTCCATCCGCTGACGCCGGCGGCGGCCGGCGTTCTACTGCGTGAACCGAAGCTCGGCGTCGCGGTGCCCGCCGCATATCTTCGCTCGCGACAGCGGATCGCCGCGGGCCAGCGCTTCTACATTCTGGAGCCGGTCGGCGCCGGCGCGCCGCCAACTTTGCCCGCGGGCCCGGCGGGACAGGCCGTGGCCAGGCGTCTGCGCGCAAGCCGTGCCTGGGCGTCGGTGAATATGCGCCAGGCGCGCATCAGCGTCGGCATCTACTTGTCGGAGGCGGAGACGCAGAAGATCGTCGCGGCGATCCGCAAGGGCCAGGGAAGCCTCCCGCTGCTGCAGGCGCTCACCAGGACCTACCAGGACATGGAGCGACTCTCCGCCGGCGGCCAGGCTCCTCTCCGGATGTTGCGCGAGGACGGTGAGGACGGCGAGACTTTCGAGGACTTCGCTGCCCACAGGGGCAAGCTGCTGCCGCCCGGCCTGACCGCACAGCTGCGCCAGCGCCTGCGCGCGTGGGTGATGCCGGCGTTGACGAAATGGGCGCGAGCCAATGCGGAAGCGTTCGTGCGCGCAGCCGGACATCCCGATCCCGGTGTAACGGTTCGCATCCACCTCACCGCGGTGCCCGGGCTCGACGCGATCCGCAGGATGCTGCGCGGCGGTGCGTCCGCGCCGTCCGGCGCCGCGCTGCGCGGCACACCGAGCATCGCCATCTCCGTCACACCTGGGCGAGGCGGCAAGTGACGCTTGACATCGACCAGCATCTCGTCACCTCGGACCTCCAGCGGCAGGTCGCCCACTGGCTGGCGGCCGCTCGCACGTTTCGCGATGCCGAGGAGTTTGCTTCGATCGAGGCCTGGAAGTCGGTCGAACGCGACACCGGTGCGCCGCTGCGCCAGCAGATCAACGCGGTCGTCGAGGAACTCATCGAGCTCGGTGAGGCGACGCAGCGGGTCGTTGCCGAGGCGCGGAAGAATCCGGCCCGCATTCCAGCCGCCTCGACCGGTGTCCAGCGTTTCCGTCGCCGCTACGTCCAGGTCGACACCACGCTGGATTTCCTCGGAGATGCCGTGAACTCGCGAACGAGTGCGCCTCTGCGCGAGGCGCTCACGACGCTCGACCGGCTTGCGGTCACGAGCATGCAGGGCGTGCTCGAGCGGGCGAGGAAGCCGGTGCCAAGAGTGCTGGTGTACCAGGACAAGGGAACCGGCGCCTCGATCCTGCGCGCGGGCGTCCGCCTCTGGGCGCCCGGGGCCATCATGCCGGTCGCCGCCATCAAGATCGTGCGCCACAATCTCTATCGCCCAACCTCGCTCTTTCACGAGACTGGCCATCAGGTCGCTCATCTCACCGGCTGGACGCCCTCCGTGCGAGCGGCCATAGCGCGCGCGCTGAAGGACGATGAAAAGCTTCAGGCGATGTGGACACCCTGGGCCTCCGAGATCGGTGCCGACGTCTTTGCCTTTCTTCACACCGGCTATGCCTCGACGGCGGCGCTCTACGACGTCGTCGGCAATGCCGACACCATCCTGCAATGGCCGGTGGGCGACCCGCACCCGATCGGGTGGCTTCGCACAGTCCTCGGTTGCGCAATGTCACACCTCTGCTTCGGCGATAAGGGCCCATGGAATGCTCTGCAACGGGCCATGGAAGCGCATTATCCGATCGCCCTCGCCGAAGAGACGCTGCAGCCCCTGCTCGCCCGCTCGAAGGCCGCGATGCCAAGGATCGCAGAAGCGTGTCTCTTAGCGTCCGTACCGGGGCTCGGCGGCCGGCCGATGACCGACGTGCTCGATCCAAAACGCGTCTCGCCCCAGGCGCTTGCCGAGCTCGAACACACCGCTGGCGCAGCGCTCTGGACGTCGCCGGCGTGGCGGCAGCGCGAGGGAATACGGATCGTCGCACTCGCCGGCCTGCGCGAGGCCGAATGTCCGGAGACTGCACCGATGTGGATTGAACGCGCACGCAGCTGGTTCGTCAACCAAGCCGAAGCGGCGTGAATTGAGAAAGGAATACGACATGGCCAAGAAGCCTTCATCTTCGGCGGGATCCGAGTCCGTGCTGGAGCTTGCCAAACGCCAATCGGACGGGCGCAACGAGGAGATCGACCTCCTCAAGCAGACCATCAACGAACTGCACGAGCGCGATGCGAAGCGCGAGCAGGAGCTGTGCCACTTGAATCAGGCGCTGAGCCGCTTGTCGCAGATGAGCGCGATCGAATGCATCCTGACTAACGGATTTGAGGAGCTGTCCACCAAGCTCGCACCGCTGGCGGAGATCGGACCTCATCGCGTTCCGATCACGGATGGCGCTGTGAACGCGCGTCTTGCAAGCATGATCGAAGCCACGGCGCGGCCGAGCTGGTCCGGAGCATCGACCGTGCCGATACCAACGCGTCCCGTTCCATTCATCGGCGAGGTCGTTCCGCGCCCACGCGACAACGAAAGGTATTAGTCATGATCCAGCAGCTGATTGACCGCATGATGGCGCCGCCGTCCAACATGTCGCGCGACGCGGCGGCCGCAATAGTGCTCATGTGCGATCCGTTCGATCTGTTGCTCCACATGGAACAGGTCTGGAACGCCTTTCGCGTATGGGGACCGCCGCCGAATCCGCAGCCGGCCAGCCCGGCCCGGCTGGCCTTCCTCCGCTACGACATCGGCGCATTCGCGCCATTCATCCCGGATCCGTCGTTGGCCGGTGTCCCGCAATGGGACCACCTCGGCTACAGCTACGTTCTGGAGAACACACGCGCCATCCAGATCCTGCGCCGCGTCGTCCGGGAGTATCGCTCCGGCGAGGGATTGGGCATCCCGTCAATCGCGACCCAGCGTTGGCTCGAGATCACCGAGGTGCTGCTGTTTGGTGCGGCCAATCCGCTTGCCCCGTGGCTGTCCACCAGTGTCATCCGTCCCGATCCCGAGGCGATACGGCGCAACGCATACTGGCGGCTCTTCGGCCTCGACCTGGCATTTGGCACCGACGACAACCGGCCGCCCACCTACGACAAGGCCACGCACGCGAACGCGTCATTCATCCAGGTGTTCGAGGAACTCCTTTTTGAACTGTGGCAGGCGATCACCAACGTTCGCAACACATCCGGCGTGAACGCCTCAGACGACGATCGGATTTTCAGGATCGCCGAAGCACTGCGATTTGCACTGCGCGCCCGGCGGCAAAATCAGTTGCTCAGCCGGGAGGAGCTGGTCGCGGCGACGGCCCTCGGCTGGGCCGAATTGACGCTAAGCGCCAACACGCCGGTGGTCGAGGATCTGGTTGCCAACGCCACGAGCCCCTACGAGCGCCTGCGGATGATCGGCGAGCGCGTTGGGCTCGCACCGCACAGCAGGTCGTCGGCTCTGTTCTCGATGGCTGGCGATCTTTCCCGGTTCCTGCGCATCGTCGAGTCCGGCGTCGTGTCCGGACCTGAACTGGCGTGGGTTCTCTACCTCGAGCAGCCGCCGGTCGGTTCGCCGCCGGGCGCAGCTTCGCCGATCGGAGCTTCGAGCAGGCGGGTCATCACTGAGTGGGCATCCGCAACTGGCAAGGATCTGAAGACACGCGCAAAGCCGATCGAGATGCGGCCGCCGACCCGGCCGCCACTGCTCGTCGGCGCACGTTGAGGTCAACGCAGGAGGCAGACGATGCACGGGTCCACGCAGGATTTCCAATCGCTCGACCCGCTCGGCCTCGACGCTCCGTTCGCGGAGACGTCCGAGCCGGAGAACCACAGCGGAATTGGAGCGTTCGCCACGCTCGAGGACAACCCGTTCGTGGCCTTTTCGGGCGAAGCGGAGTGGACTGGTGCGGGTGAATCCCAGTCCCTCGATGAGGAAGAACTGGGCTCACCCCACTCCTTCGCGAACTGTACGTCGACGCAGAAGCAGCTGCTGCTTGACGTCACCGAACGGTGTCTGCGCGCAGTGCGGCATGCGGCCTCGTTCGTCGGCAGCGCGTACGGACGGCCGGATCGGATGGGCGCAGCCACGCGGCAGCTGCTGCTGCGGCATTTTCACACCACGAAGCACGACGATCTCCGTCACATCGTCACACGGCTGATGCGGATCGAAAAGGCGCTGAAGGATGGAATCAAGTTCCGCGGCGAGACCGACTGCGCCACGGACGGCAAGGGAGCCGTCTGCGGTTATGCCCTGACGACGCAGTTGTTCGGCGGTTTCGGCAAAGTCCACATCTGCTTCGACACGCGGCCGAGGCACTGCAACTTCAGCGCGCTGGCGCCCGACACGCAGGAGGTGACCCTCATCCACGAGGTCGCGCATCGCTATGTCGGCATCAAGGACCAGGCCTACGAGCCCGAACCGAAATATTCGACCCTGTCCCCGAAGCAGGCCCTGGACAACGCGGATAGCTACGCCTTCTTCGCCGTCGAGGGCATGACCCTGCTGAGCGAGAGCTTCGAGCCGGAGCTGGAAGGCTCGCTGTCGGAAGATTACGATGAAACATCGTTCACCGGGCTTGAAGCCCAGGCGTGGGATTCGCATGGCTTTTCCGCGGACAACGAAGCCGCGCGAGACGAAAGCTCGGAGCCTTGGGCGCGCGAGCTCGAGGAGGCTCGCGAGCTGGAATCCGGAGCCAGCCGCTGCGCCGAAGACGAACACGAAGGTGAGGACGAATATCTCGAGTCCGAGGCGTGGACCGCAACAGCGGAGCAGATCGCCTTTCGCAACAGTGTGCTCGCCGAGCATATCGCCCGCAGCCGCAAGGCCAGGGGTGCTCCCCTGCCCGACCTGAGCAGCACTCAGGTCGAGACGATCCCCGGCACCAGCGTCAAGACGCGGCCGGAGACCGCGCGGGCCGCAGGCCGCCTGCTCACCGCTGCAAATGCAGATCTGCAGAAGGCTCAGATTGCGGGTGATGCAGATGCGCTGCGAACGAAACGATTGACGGCAGCAAGCGGCTATCGCGGCAGCGAGCACCAGCGCTCGCTGTGGCTCAGGTATTTCAAGGGCTACTACAACCGGACACGCGCGCACCGCGAAGCTCTTGCCGAAGGTCCGCATTCGAAGGCAGCAGCCGCCTACATGCTGAAGTCGAAGGCCTACGGCGGCTTTGGCCTGGGTGGCCGGATTGCGGCGCCAGGCTACAGCAATCACCAGAACGGCATTGCCGTCGACTTCTATCAGAACAGAAAAGCGGGATTCGAGGTTGCCAACGGTAGCAGTGACGCAGCGCGAGCGGCCTGGCGCAGGAGCTGGTTCTATGGATGGCTGAAGCAGAACGCGGCGGCTTACGGCTTCGAGCAGTTGCCGACCGAGGAATGGCACTGGGAGTTTCGCCGCAAGCCGACGATCACGAGCGAGTTCGAAATCGAAGCCGTCGTTCCGTCCACGAAGCCGTATCTTGACGGCGCGTTATGGATCTACCGCTCCCGCGTCACCGGCACGAAGATCGCCGTATTCGCGTCGGCTGCGGCCGTTCGAGGCAGCGGGCCGGTCGACATGTTGCTCTACATCCACGGGCTGCTCAGTCCGTGCGGCGTGCCGCGAGCCATGCCTGCGGGCATCGTGACGGAGGCGACCTTCCGGCTCGGCAAGATCGTGACCGACAGCGGCCGGCCGATGCTGCTGATCGTGCCGCAGCTCCAGATTGGGAGCGACGCAGGCTGGAGTGCACACGGCCTCGACCGGCCTGCGCAGCTCAATGCGCTGTTTGCCGAAGTGCTGGGCGAGACGGACCGCCGCCTCGAGCGGAGCGGCACGCAAATCGGCCGGCTCGTCATTTCCGGGCACTCGCGCGCCTACGGCGTGCTCTATCCGCTCGCCAACGCGAACAAATCCACGGCGCTCGGCACCGGCGCGCTTGCGAAGCTCGTCAAGGTGTGGGTGCTTGACGCCACCTACGGAAGCCCGCCCATCGCGGCGTTCAAGGCGCTCGCCGCAGCCCGGCCCGGCTTGGGCGTGGACATCGTTTACCGCGCCAAATCTCAGACCGACAAATTCGACGGCCGCGCCAGTGCGGGCGCGGTGGCGCTGCGCCCCGTGCCAAATTCGATCACCCATTGCGCGCTGCCCGGTAAACTCCTCCCGACCTTGTTGAGCGAGCTCGGCACAGCCCCGGATGGCGAGGCCTTCGAGAATTTCGATGCGATGTCGAGCGCGGAAACACATTTCGAGAGAGGCGACGGGGAATCGTTGGCTTGGCTGGACGTGGAAGCAGGCCTTCCTGGCGACAAGCTCGACGAAGACTTCTCCGACACGCGCTGGCCTGAATCGTCCGAGGACGAAATCGAGCACGAAGGGTGCGGATGCGGGTGCGGCGCCCACTCGGCGCCCCGAAAATTCGAGGCCGAGTGGTTCGAACCGGAATCGGATGACGCAGGATGGCCTGCAGGCGTCGGCGTGCGCGCATTCGACACCGAGGCCGGTGGAGCTGCCGACCTCTTGCAGGGCGCCTCGGCTCTTGTGGTCGGACCGACGCTTCGCCGCGGCAACGGCGGCGCCGGTGTCGAAGCGCTGCAGCGCGCGCTGGCGCAACTCGGCCATTCGCCGGGCGAAATCGACGGACGATTTGGCGCTGCAACCGAAAAAGCGGTCCTCGCCTTTCAGTCCGGCGCAGGCCTCGCCGCCGACGGCGTGGTCGGCCCGCGCACCAAGGCGGGTATCGCCGCAGCGCTCGGCGGCAAGATCGCGCCGCTACCTACTCCACCTGCTCCCATCCCGCCGGCACCGACCCCGCCTGCGCCGCTTCCTGTCGACGAGGATCTCGATGCCTTCATTGCCAGATTGGCTGCGGAGTGGTCGCGGCGGACGGGCGGAAAGCCTTCGGCCGACGAACGAAGCGCGGCGCTGCGCGGCGACTACGAGGATACGCTGAAGGGCGCCCGCATGCGCTTCGGGACGAAGTACGCCGACGACGTTCTCCGCCGCGCCTGGATGATCAGCCGCGAGGAAGAGATGCGCTTCCGCACCGAGCCATCGGGCGGCTCGCTCGGCGATTTCGGGCCGCCGGCGCAGCGGGTGGAGCTGGTCAGTCACGCGTCGATTGACGGAAGCGACAAGGCGCCTGTCGCGCCGATCATGGTCCGCTTCTTTGCCGAGCTGCACCGCCGCTACGGCGCAGGCCTCGGAGCGGGCACCTATCGCGGACATGGCGGCGGGAGCTTCAACGACCGCGGCTATTCGCTCGATCTGTTCCTGAACAGGCGCGACGCTCGCGGCTTCTATCTCCGCGACGATGCCTTGAGTTTGCTGCGCGCGGTGAACGAGACCGCGAAGGCGATGCCGGCCAAATGGCGGATCATCTACAACGATTTCGCGGTCGCCGACGAGATCAACCGGGAGACCGGCAAGCGCAACGTGATCTTCGCCGGCACGACGCGCAAAGACAAGAACAAGCGCGTGACGGGGCTCAACTGGCATGGACCGCATCCCCTTATCATCCACTTCCACCTCGACCTCGCGCCGCTGCCGGGCGCGCAGAGCGAAGCCGAGGACGAGGGATGGCAGGAGACTTGGCAGGAGACTTGGCAAGAGAACTGTCAGGAGAATTTCAGCGACGGTGAGGACGTGCGCGCCGCCTGCGAGGGCGAATCTCCAGCCGACGAGACCCTCACCCTGGAAGCCCTGCTCGCGGGCGAAGCGGGAGGCGATCCGGGGCTGGTGGACCGCCTCAAAGGCGTCGCCGAATTCATGCTCGGACCGACGCTGCGCCGGGGCAGCAAAGGCGACGGCGTGAGCAGCCTGCAGCGCGCCCTTGTCGGGCTCGGCTACGATTTGGCAGTGGACGGTGATTTTGGTTCGAACACCGAAGGCGCGGTGCATGGGTTTCAGTCGCGCAGCGGGCTGGAGGCCGACGGCGTCGTCGGCGCGGCGACCAAGGCCGCGATTGGCGCCGCGCTGGGTGGCCGGTCGCTGCCGCCCGCCCCCGCTCCTACGCCTCCTGCGCCGACGCCCTTGCCCTACGTGCCGGGCAAGAAGCTCGCGCCGAAAGCGTTCGTCGCCACGTTCGGCGAGTCAGCCAGGGCTTCGCAGGCGGCGAGCCGCGTGCCCGCCCTGGTAACGCTCGGCCAGGCAGCGCTGGAATCCGGCTGGGGTGCGCATGCGCCCGGCTTCAATTTTTTCGGTATCAAGGCAAAAGCCAGCATGCCCGAAAACATGCGGCAGTTGCTGAAGACCAAGGAGGTCATGTCGCGGCCCGACGCCAAATTCCCCGAAGTGATCTCGGTGACGCCGCGGCCCGACGGCAAGTACGACTATGTCGTGCGCGACTGGTTCCGCGTCTATCCCGACGCTGCCACCGCGTTCAGCGAGCACGGCTCATTTCTGGCGCGCAACAAGCGGTACGCCAAGGCGTTCGCGGTCACCCACGACCCATACGCCTTCGCAACCGAAGTCGCTCGCGCGGGCTACGCCACCGGACCGACTTACGGGAGGGAGCTCCATGCCGTCATGCGCATGATCGAGAAGGCGGGTGGCGGGTAAGAATGTCGAACTGAAACCTGCAACCTAAATGGTCCGATCCGGATCGCCGGTCGGGTCTGGGCTACGCGTTCTCGAAGAAGTCAGGGCGGCAGCCTTATCGTGTCCGGAGGTCCACCATTCGCCAGCAAGAGCCGCAAGCCGCGACCGGCTCTTGATCATTCCAGCCGACTGCACGGAGATCGGTGATATGCCACGAGGACCTGACAAATATGATTCCATGACTGCTCTGTACGATGATCCGAACAACGTCGAAGGGATGGCATATGGAAAAAGATGGCTACGTCATGAGTGGCGCCAACTGGTGGAAGAACAGGTCACGGACAACACCGAAACACAAAAGATCATCATGGCCCTCCACGGAGGTGGCATTGAGACCGGCACAAGCGAGATCGCTCTAGCTACGGCCGGCTATCATCCGGCTACGCTGGCGACCGCAGTTGATGGTCTTGGATTGCATGACCTCTGGCTGTTTGAAGGGTTGTTGCCCTCCAGCAACGGCGACCTGCATGTGACGGCTTCCCACTACGATGAGCCAATAGCCACGAAGTTGGTTGAAAACGCTCAACGTTGTATCAGCTTGCACGGCTGTACGGACACCCAAGCGAATGGAAGAATTCAGCTCGGCGGACTGGACGACGAGTTGCGCGATATCGTTCTGGAAGAATTGGATGCTGCAGGAATCCCGGCCGAGGTTACCAGCAACCCGATGCTTGACGGCAGTCTCCCAGACAACATCGCAAACAAGACAAGAATTGGCGGCTGCGCCCAACTCGAGATGGGAACGAGCTATCGTAGAAGCTTGTTCGGGATCAACACAAGGCGGCAGCGGAAAAACACGACGAAAGCTCAATTTTGGCTACTGCTCGATGCTTTGCGTAAATCCATGAGCCGCGTATGAGCCGTTCCCTACCCGGACGGAATAGCCAGCAGGCTTGTTGGGATGAAGCGGAGTGTGCCTGCTCGACGCGTTGGCATGCCGGTGTCGTTCGTGTGATTGACGCCATCCATGACAGGCACCTCGGAGAAATCGAATGGGCTTACCCCGTCCAGGCAAGCCACGTTTACCGCATATAGATTCCGGTTAGATCGTCGTTGATGATGTGTGTATATTCCGCAGCGAGAACAGAAGAAGTGCTGCGCTGATCCGGTATGGAAGCGGTAGCTTGTTAACGCATCCTCGCCCTGCAGGACCTTGATCCCACCCATTTCCGCCATGACAACGGCGGCGCCTCGCATTCGGCAGTAAGAGCAGGTGCAGCGGCGGATCGAATTGAAGCCGTCGCTGAGCGTCACCTCGAAACGCACCGCACCGCAATGGCACTGGCCAGCCCGAACGTTCGTATCATCCACCATGTTGCCTGCTTCTCCTGTTCATCACGTCTACGCCCGGTCTTGGTGGGCGAACGAGAACGTCTTAGCGACGTCAACGGATAGGCAGTTCGCTTAGAACCGTCCAGCTATCATTAGTTGCTGACTGTGACCGATCTCAACACGAACGTATCTCTAGAATTTGAGCCGGACACCCTTTCAAGAATTCGCGCATCATGTGTGAAAGATTCACGCGGAGGCTCGAAGTCAACCTTAACGGTGCTGTGTGTGAACCAGGTGGTGTCACCCGTCTCTGTGGCGTGAGATTGAGACTGGCTCCTTCGGGCCGAAAGCCGCCCTCCGGCTGGTTGAGTTTAGACCCCAGGGCTCAACGGAAAGGCTTCCACAGTAGTGTGCGGAAGGTTCTGCAAAAGCCTGAGAGGCTGGAGCGGTCATGGTAAGTCCGGTGATTGCGAAGATCACCGCTCAGAGAGGAGCTTGGACCCGCCATG
>NZ_JCAMOR010000090.1:0-27364 GCF_059512385.1 Bradyrhizobium sp. Crot121
GAGCAGTTGATGACGTTGTAGACGATGTCTCGGGCTTCCTTCCAGTTACGGATCCGCGTGTCATGATCGTCGATGATGCGCTCCATCATCGCGAAATCGCCGCCTGCTGAGAAGGCCTTGCCCGCACCGGTCAGGATAACGGCCGAGACGCGCGGATCGCTGTCGATATCCCGCCAGATCATGCCGAGCTCGCCGTGCATTTTCTCATCGGCGGAGTTCATCTTTCCGTTCGACATGGTAACCCGTAGGACGCGCGGCTGCGGCCAGTCGAACTGAAGCCGCGCGTACTTGGCGTATCGATTCTCGAGGCCGGCCGCCAACGTCTCGTCGTTCATCTGGCTCTCTCCGTTTGCTTTGAACAACCACCGCTAACGCTGAGCGTCTCATCACGTCAGGGAACGCACCGATGCTGCGAATTTCTGACGGCGTCAATGGGTATTCACCCAAAATGTCGCCTCAAACTGCATATGAGTTTCTTGAGAACGCTTTTCTAATTTGACGCCATTATTTGCGAACGGGTATCGTGTGGAATGTCTTGGCCATATCATCTCCCAGCGCTGGTGCGGATATCGTCGGTCGATGGCGTCGATATTGGCTGGCGGATCCAGGACTCCTTAGCATTCGCAATCGAGCTTGAGAAAATCGGCATCGATCGGATCGATTGCTCGTCCGGCGACATGAAGCTGCTGCGGGGCCGCTCTATGGTCTGGCGAGCGTCGGGCTTCAATGTGGCCAACGCCGCACGCATCCTGTGCGAGGAGGAAAGTCCATCGATTGCCGTAGGCCTCATTCGTGAACCCGAATACGTCGAATCCACACTGCGAGACGGAAAGGCGACCATGATTGCGCTTGGCCGAGAAGGTCGCTGGCCGGTGCAGGCGGCGCTTTCAACTGGGTTGCGATCCCGAGTGGGCCGGCCGCCCCGACCAGTATGGTAGCTGGTGGCTCAAGAGTCGGGTTTGACAGCAGGGCAAGTAACGGAGATGGCGATCGTGAAAAGGAATGAGCCTGCCACACGGGCGCCCACGCGCGGTTTGACACCTGAATTGCGTCGCGACATTCCCAAGGTTACGCAGAGTCTAGTGCCGCCAGATCAGAAGATCGACAGCACGGTCAAGTCAGCGAAGCGCGTGTTCGAGGTTCTTGAGTTTTTCGAGGAGCATCAGTCCGCCGCATCGGTTATTGACGTGGCTGCCGCGTTGCATTTTCCGCAGTCGAGCACGTCCGCTCTGATGCGGACGATGACCGCGCTTGGCTATCTGCATTATGACGCCGGCCGCCGAACCTACGTCCCGACGGCGCGGATCTCGATGCTGGGCCACTGGCTCAGCCCCGTTCTGTTCCGCCGTGGGCGCTTGATCAACCTGATGGAGGATTTGTCGGCAAAGACCGGGGAGACCGTCATGGTCGGCCTGCGCAACGGTCTGGCCGCGCAATATATCCACGTCATCCAGTCCAAGGTTCCCATGCGCTTGCATGTGCGCTCCGGAACGCTTCGCCCGCTGGCAAAGTCCGGATTGGGCTATGCGCTGCTGTCTAGGTATTCCAACAAGGAGGTCCGCCGTCTGGTCAAGCTGCTCAACTCCTATGAAATGCATCCCGAGAAGCAGGTCGATATCAAGGCGTTGCTGGTCGAGCTCGGCAAGGTGCGAAAGCAGGGCCATGCATTGTCGCTTAGTCTGGTGACGCCAGGCGCCGGCGTGGTGGCCATGGCTCTCCCGCGAGTAGCTGAATCCAGCGAGCCTCTCGCCATTTGCGTTGCTGGCCTGACCGACGCGCTTGTCTCGCAAGAGAAGGCATTTGCGGCCGTGATGCGTGATGCGATCAAGTTTCACTTGAGCGATTGATTGTGTCGCAATCGGCGATTTTCGCGGGTGTGCAAAGGTATTCGCCATTCTGCTTTCGGTGGATTTCTCGATCGATCTTGCCGGCATGCTCAAGCTGTCGCCAGAGGAGATCGCAAGCCTAGAATCGAGCGGACGATCGGAATGCCCAAACCGAATAGGCCGTTGTTCCGCTCGAGTTACGTTCCGTCCAAGTCAGGAGCCACCATGTCAGATGAAGACAATATCGTCGTTTCCACCGCCGAGCGGATCTTCGCCGATCTGGCGGATCTGCAAGAAGTTGCGCACGCTCAGGGCGATGCGTGGAAGGCGCCGTTGTGGCGCGCACTTGCCGAGGCCGGTCTGCCGTTGGCGTGGGTATTAGAGCAGCACGGCGGTTCAGGCGCGAGCCTGATCGACGGCTTTGCCGTGCTGCGCGCAGCCGGAAGGTCAGCTCTTGCGGTGCCGCTGGCGGAGACCATGCTTGCGGGGTGGCTGTTGTCGCAGGGCGGAATCGTCGCGCCGGAGGGAATGATGACGGTGTTGCCCGGCGGCCCGCGTGAACTGATCGGACTGGACGCCGAGGGACGATTGACCGGACAGGCGAGGCGCATCCCGTTCGCGCGCGACGCCGCTCATTTTGCCGTTCTCGCCAAGAGCGCTGCAGGAGTCAGGATCGCTTTGGTGGATGCCTCGCTGTGCCGCATTGATCGCTTCGAGAACCTTGCAGGCGACGCGGCGGATACTGTTTCTGTTGCTGGCGTGCTGCCGGTCGCTATTGCGACTGCGCCAAACGGGTTCGATCCGACCACCCTTTTCTTGATGGGCAGCGCCGTGCGCAGCCAACAGATCAGCGGGGCGCTGGAGGGGATGCTGGAGTTGTCCGTGCGTTATTCGACGGAACGCGTTGCCTTCGAGCGAACCATCTCGAAATATCAAGCGGTGCAGCATAATCTCGCGCGACTAGGTGGCGAGGTCGCCGCCGCGGTCACTGCGGCGACTTCTGCGGCCGATGCGATGAGCGCGGATCCGCGCGATACGGACGGCATCTTGCTTGAGGTGGCATCGGCAAAGATTCGCTGCGGCGAGGCCGCCGACAAGGGCGCGTCGATCGCGCATCAGGTGCACGGCGCCATCGGCTTCACGGCCGAGCATGTACTGCATCGCCTGACATTGCGCGCTCTGGCGTGGCGGGATGATTTTGGAAGCGAGAGCTACTGGTCCTCCGAACTCGGCTGGTGGATCGGCAGGCGCGGCGCCGATGAACTGTGGCCGCTGATCGCATCGCGTTGACCGGATTTAGGCGCCAAGACCATGACAACAGCATTACGATTCGATCCCATCCGGCTGCCGGAGCATTGCCAGGAGTTGCGTCGCGAAGTCCGCGCATTCCTTGCAGACGAGGTTTCGGCCGGGACCTTTGATCCCCTGAGATCGGGAAGCGCCGAAGGAGAAGGCGCCAAGGCGTTTAGCCGGCGCGTCGGCCAGCGCGGCTGGATCGGGATGACCTGGCCGAAGAGATACGGCGGTCAGGAGCGCAGCTTTCTTGAGCGCTACGTGGTGACCGAAGAGATGTGCGTAGCCAACGCGCCGGTTCGTCCGTTCTTCGTCGCTGACCGGCAGAGCGGCCCGACGCTGATCCGCTACGCATCGGAGCAAATCAAGCAGTCCATCCTGCCCCGGATCATCCGCGGCGAGGCCAGCTTCTGTATCGGCATGAGCGAGCCCGGTTCGGGATCGGACCTGTTTGCCGCCAAATCCAAGGCCACCAAGACCGATGGCGGCTGGCTGATCAACGGCACCAAGATCTGGACCAGCAACGCCAACGTGTCCGACTACATGATCGGCCTATTCCGGACCTCGGCACCCACCAAGGAAAACAGGCGGCATGGCCTGACGTCGTTCCTGGTGGATATGAAAACGCCAGGCATCACCTGCAACGTCATTCGCCAGATGTCTGGGCAGCGCGAGTTCAACGAAGTGGTGTTTCAGAATGCGTTCGTTCCTGATGGCAACCTGCTTGGTGAGATCGACGGCGCCTGGAAGCAGGCAACCAGCGAACTCGCCTACGAGCGCAGCGGGCCTGAACGCTTTCTCGAAACCTACGCGGTTCTGACCGAACTGGTTCGCTCGCTCGGACCGGATCCTGATATCCGCGCGGCGGAAGGTCTGGGGCGACTGGTGGCGCAACTCCACACGCTACGGCGCATGTCGGTCTCTGTCGCCGGAATGCTCGAAGCCGGTAGGGAGCCGGTGGTCGAAGCAGCCATCGTCAAGGACATGGGAACGATTTGGGAGCAGCGGTTGCCACACACGGTGCGCGATCTCGCCGCCTTCCTCGATCCCGAAGCCAGCAACCTCGCTACCCTTGATGAGTGCCTCGCCTTCAACCTCAAGATTGCCCCCAAGCTCACGATTCAGGGCGGCACCACTGAGGTTCTGCGCGGAATCATCGCGCGCGGGCTCGGGCTACGCTGACATCAGAATTCTGAGGAGCCGCTCATGGCCGCTGCGAGTAATACCATGTTGAATCCCTCGCAGGACACGTCGCGCTCATCGAAGTTCGCCGGCCGCCGCTGAATTTCTTCGACTTATCGTTGATCCAGCAGATCGCCGACGCTCTGGAGCGGCTGGATGCCGATGACAATGGTCGTGCCGTCGTTCTCGCAGCGCACGGCAAAGCGTTGTGCGCCGTAAGGTCGGCCGCGATCTGGCCGACGAGATCGCTGAATGCGCGCGGTCGCGCTTATCTCGACGCGGGACCACCATGCGCACCGGCCTTGCCGAACGGGTGGCCACGGCGACCGACTAATGAGTTGACGGAGCAATCGTGCTTCGGCAGACCCAGGATTTCAAGGAGGGCGTCAGGACAACGGCAGAATGTCGCCCTGCGAATTTCGCATGAGCGTGAAGCCGGCTTGCAGTCGAAGCTCTTGAAGAGTTGCGAAACCGTCTTCAGCGGATCTTGATGAGCCGCTTGCCGGTATTCTCGCCTCGGTAGAGTCCGGCGATCGCGCCCGGCGCGTGTTCGATGCCGTTCTGTATGTCTTCGGAATAGCGCAACCGTCCATCGCGAACCCATTGTGCTAGACGAGAAACGGCCTCTTCGTACCGAGGTGCGTAGTCGAAGATGACGAAACCCTGCATGCGTGCGCGCTTGACCAGCAAGTGACGCTCGACGCGCGGACCGTTTGGCCAAGGATCCCAAGTCGAGAACGAAGCAGTTCCGCAAATCACCACGCGCGCGCCGACGGCAAGACGCCCAAGTACGATGTCGCTGATGACGCCACCGGTATTGTCGAAATAGAGATCGATCCCCCGCGGGCAAGCCTTGCCGAGCGCGGAGTCCAGATCGTCGCTCTTGTAATCGTACGCCTCGTCATAGCCGAACAGCTCACGGCACTGGGCGACCTTCGCCGGTCCGCCGGCGATGCCGACCGTTTGGCAACCCGAAAGCTTCGCGATTTGGCCAACCGCCGACCGCTCCGGCCGCGGTCGACACCACTACCGTATCGCCAGGGCGCGGCTGGCCGATGTCCAGCAGCCCGAAATAGGCGGTTATCCCGTTGAGACCGGTGACGCCGAGCGAGAGCGAAAGCGGCAGGTCGTCTTCCCGGATCTTTCGCGTGACAGCGGCAGGTCCGACGACCGCGAATTCCTGCCACCCGAACATGCCCATCACCTTGTCGCCCGGCTTGAAGTCGGGATGTCCTGACTGTAGCACTTCGCCGGCGGCGAATGAGCGCATCACTTCGCCGATGCGCACGGGCTCCGAATAATTGGCGACGTTACTGACCCAGCCGCGCATAGCGGGTTCGACTGAAAGAAAAACGTTTTGTATCAGGATCTGTCCGTCGAGCAGATCGGGAACGTCAGTCTCGATGATCTCGAAATCGTCGGCCTGCGGAATATCGGCCGGCCGGGATTTCAGAATGACCTGACGATTGCGATTGTTCTTCATGGCCAACGGTTCCTATTGAGGTCGATTTCGGAAGGCGATGCCGCCCAATCTTCAATAGAGGAAGACCGTGCGAGTTCGCCAGTCACCCTTGGTCGATTCCCAAAGGCGATTTCTTGTCGTTTGCGCCGCTTGATATGGCGTGTGACTGAACGCTTGCAGTATGCGATCAAATCCCAATCCCAACATCTGTTCGAAACAGTCCGCGGCGGTTCACATGGCGGCCAGTTTTTCGCGCAGCCGGTCGACAGCCTCGGGATTAGCCAACGCTGAGAGGTCGCCGGGATCCTTGTCCTCGAACACGGCACGCAACACGCGGCGCATGATCTTCAAATTGCGGGTGCGTGGCAGATCATCGACGAACAGAATCATTTCGGGGCGATAAGATGCGCCCATTTCTGCGACGATGGCCCGACGACAGTTGGTTTTCGAGGCTGCGATCGCCCACGACGCCCAGCATCGGCACGCAGGCACACACGATGGCCGAGCCCTTGACCGGATGCGGAATGCCGAACACGGCGGCTTCCGCAAGCTTGCCGGTCGCGATCAGAATGCCTTCGAGTTCCGACGGCCCGGTGCGCTTGCCGGCGACCTTGATGGTGTCGTCGGAGCGGCCGAGAATGTAGTAGAGTCCGTCCCGGCCACGCATCGCGAAATCGCCGTGAACCCACAATCCGGGCAGTGTGCTCCAGTAGCTTTCGATATAGCGCGCATCGGCCCTCCACAGGCTCTTGGTCAGTCCAATCGAGGAATGCCGCAGAACCAGTTCGCCGACCGTCCCATCGGGAACGCGCCGCCCCGTCAAATCGACGATGTCGGCGCCCACGCCTAGCGCGGGTCGCGCGAAAGAGCCCGGGTTCATCGGGTGATTGGGTGTTCCCGTGAAGATGCAGCCACCGACTTCGGTGCCGCCTGACATGTTGATGATCGGGATCTTCTTCTTGCAAACGTGCTCGAAGAACCACAGCCAAGGCGCTGTGGTCCACGCTTCGCCGCCGGAGGCCGTCATCCGCAGGCTGGAAAGATCGTAGGATTCGACTTCGAGCCCGTAACGCATCAAACTGCGCACGATCGTCGGCGACACACCAAGGTAGGTCACCCGATGCTCGGCGATCAGTCGCCAGAACCGTCCCGCATCCGGATAGTCCGGAGTACCTTCGACTACCAGCAAGCTGCCACCGGCGAAACTCGGGACGCAGGCGCACATCGAGCCGACCATCCAGCCCATATCGCTGAAAAAGAAAAACCGATCCGTCGATTTGAAGTCGCTGCAGATGATCATATCGCGGGTCACCATCGAGCCGATGAACCCGATATGGTTCCAAACGCATCCCTTCGGTTCGCCTGACGTACCTGAGGTGTAGAGCAGGATCGCCGGGTCTTCCGCCTGCATCTCGGCAGTTTCAATCATGGCGCCCTTGCCGGCGATGGCATCATCCCACCAGAGGTCCCGGTCCTTCCGCATTGGCGTGTCGATCGCAAGACTGCCGCGACGCGCAACGATCACGTTTTTTACGGTCGGCGAGGCCTCCAGGGCCATGTCGAGCACAGATTTGAGCGGCCCCGGAGCGCCGCGCCGCCATGTGCCGTCAGCGGTGATGACGGCCTTTGCTTCTCCATGATTCAAGCGGGTTTGAATCGGCGCATGGCCGAACCCGGAGAACAGCGGCATGACGATCGCGCCGAGTTTCAGGATGGCAAAGAACGCGACGAACGTCTCCGGCAGGTTCGGCATGTAGATTGCGACCACGTCGCCGCGTCCGATTCCGATATCGTGCAGCCCCTGCGCCAACCGCCCGACTTCGCGGTCGAATTCACGGTAGCTCAGCGAGCGGCGTTCACGCTTGTCTTCGCCTTCCCAGACGAGGAACGTCTGGTCCCACACCGCAGTGTCGCGATGCTTGTCGAGGCAATTTAGCACGATATTGGTGGTGCCGCCGACGCACCAGCGCGCCCATGCCTGACCGCTGGAATCATCCAGCATCTGGTCGTAGTTGCGATAAAATCTCACATCGCAGAACTTGAAGACTTCCTGCATCAGCCATGCGGGATCGGCTTCGGCTCTTGACGCGAGTTCGTCATAATCGCTTTGTCCGGTGGCACGCAGAAACGCCGTCAAATTGCTTGCCGCCGCCAGTTCCGATGGCGGCATCCAGATATACGGCGTGGCGTCGTTCATGTCTGTCATCTGGGCTATCTCACGCGCAAGTGCGTTACTTCTTGAACAGCGGGCAGGCGCTTTCTTCCGGCGTCACAAAAGCATCTTTGCCGGGGATCACCTGAACCGGCTTTTCGTAGTCCCATGCCCCCTTCGATTCGGCGGGCGACTTGGCCTGCACCAGATACATGTCATGGATCAACTGGCCGTCTTCGCGCAGCGACGCGTTGCGGGCGAAGAAATCCTCGATAGGCATCGACTTCAATTGCGCGATCACCTTCGGGCCGTCGTCAGTGCCGGACTTTTCGATGGCCTTGAGATAATTGGTCACCGCTGAGTAAAGCCCGGCATGAACCATATTCGGTCGCTTGCCGGTCTTGTCCATGAACTTCTTGGCGAAGGCCCGCGTTTGGTCGTCGAGATCCCAATAGAAGCCGGTTGTCACCAGCAGCCCTTGCGCTGCCTGCAATCCAATAGCGTGGATATCGCTGCTCTGCATCAAGAACACCGCCAGGCGCTGCTTGCCTTTGGTGAGTCCGAATTCCTGAGCCTGCCGGATCGAGTTTGCGAGGTCGCCGCCAGTGTTGGCGAACGCGACGACGTCGGCCTTGGAGTTTTGCGCCTGCAGGATATAGGACGAGAAGTCCATACTGTTGAGGGGATAGCGAACTTCACCGGCGATAGCGCCGCCGAGTCTTTCCACCGTCCTGGCCGCATCATTGCGCAACGCATGTCCGAAAGCGTAATCGACGGTCAAGAAATACCAACTCTTGGCGCCCTCCATGACGAGCGCCCGCGCCGTGCTATTGGCGAGTGCGTAGGTGTTATAGATCCATTGTACCGAATTTGGCGAACAGGCTTTGCCGGTAAGATCCGACGAACCTGCGGAAGCAACCAAAATCGCCTTGTTTTTCTGCTTGGCTAGTTCCAGCACGGCAAAGGCCACGGCCGAGTTGACGAGGTCGACGATGACGTCAACCTTTTCATTTTCGTACCAGCGCCGCGCGATGGCAGCACCGACGTCCGCCTTGTTCTGGTGGTCGGCATCCACCATGACGATCGGCTTGCCGGCGACCTTGTCGCCGAAATCCGCGATCGCCATCCGAACGGCTTCTACCGACAACGGACCGGCGGCATCGGCGTAAACGCCGCTCAGATCAGTCAGCACGCCGATCTTGACGCTGTCGTCCGATATTTGTGCATGCGCCGATGTCGTGATCAGCGTTGCGACGCAGACGAGGGTAAATAAGTTCCGCATGATCTTCATGGTTTCCTCCCAGGTGTCGTTCAGGCCTGTTTGGCTTTTTTTTTGTTGTGGAGCGCAAATCGAAAATTTTCGGCCATGAGGCCGGATCCTGGCTGCTCGGAGCGCGTGCTTCTGGATCTTGTGTTAGTGTCATCGGCGGCGCATCGATATAGGCGATCCACACCGGCAGTTTGCCGTAGGCCAATGCGCTCGCGCAGAAACTAAATACGGCTTGGCCGCAACTGCCGAAAGAGCCAGGTTGTCGACGCTTTCGACTTCCGCAGCCGATATGTTTATGTCGGCGCAGCGGATCATGTGCTCGAGGCGCGGTACGCGGGATTGATCGGCATGATCGATGCGCCGATGCCGTTCAGCGCCAACCAGTGAACCAAAAAGTCCGGGTGGTTCTCGATCAGTCTTCCGATGTGGTGGCCCCGGACGTAACCGGCGGCGCAACAGTGCGCCTGTAGCGCTGCCACGATTGCCGCGCAACCAAAGCGGGCGCGGTCAGACGTATATTTTCGGTCGGTGCGCGGAGGGACACAGACAGACGAGCTGAAAGGCGAGGCGCCAGCTGTCGATAAGAAGATGCTGTGGAGCATGTGCATGCGAGCCAAACGCCGGAACGTGAGATAAAATCGCGCGCGCAGAAACCAATTCCGCGTGGTTGGCCAATAGGCGGGCGTTCCGAACCAATGTCAAACAATTAAAGAGTTCTATAAAACTCATATGTATTTTAGGCCTCACTTCATCAGATCATACATCCGTTGTTGGTCAACTTTCTCATCCATGTGATCGACCGTCCAATGGTGCGCGAACGGTCTCTGGAGCGAGCGGCCGAGCGGGGTGAGTACATACTCGACGCCGAGGCCAGGACCGTCGATAACCGTGCGTTTCACCATACCGTTGCGCTCGAGTTTCCGCAGCGTCTGGGTCAGTACGCGCTGGGTAATGCCATCCAGCGGCGCTTGATCGCGTTGAAGCGGCGCGGCTCACGAAGCACAGTCAGCACGAGCATTACTGGCGGATTAGCGCTGAGCGTGAACGAGAGTCATCGGAGATGGATATGCCTCCCGGCAATACACGAAAGTCACTTGCGTTCCACCTTCCGCGACACAGATGGGCGCCCGACAACACTAGCGTAGCAAATGTGCGGTAGCAGTTGTGGTGGTATAGGCGCTGCACGGCCCATCAGGCTCCGAAGCAGCAGCAATTGTCCCGATCCGCCTCAAGCAGGAGAAGGAGTAGCGATGAAAGCTGCAGTGTATGATCAAAATGGGCCGCCAGAAGTTCTTCGTTATTCCGACGCCCCGGATCCAGAGATTGGCTCTGGAGACATCCTGATTCACGTGGAAGCTGTTTCCCTTGAAGGCGGCGACGTGATCAACCGTCGCAGTTCCCCGCCGGCGCATCCTGCATACATTGTCGGTTATGCCGCAGCCGGGACCGTGGTAGCGATCGGCAACGAAGTCACGAATCGCAAGATTGGCGATCGGGTCACATCCTGGGGGCTGAGTGGTTCTCACGCGCAACTCCGCGCGGTGTCGGCGCAACAGACCTGGATTTTACCTGCACGCGCGGACATTGCGGAAGCCGCAGCAATCCCGATTGGCTTTGGGACGGCCCACCATTGCCTGTTTGCACGAGGACGGCTTTCAAGCGGAAGCACTGTCTTGGTTCAAGGTGCAGCAGGGGGCGTCGGGATCGCAGCGGTGCAGCTTGCCCATCAAGCCGGAGCGACTGTGATTGCCGTCGCAAGCGGCGAGAATCGTGCCAGGGGGCTGATCGAGCTCGGCGCCTCGAGTGTCATCGACCACAACCGCGAATCCGTCGCCGATGTGGTTCGTGATCTCACCAACAATCGCGGCGTCGACCTGGTGGTCGATCCGGTCGGCGCCACCTTGGCGACTTCTCTCGCAGCGCTCCGCGATGAAGGAAGTCTGGTGTCCGTAGGAAATGCGGGCGGTGGGTCATTGACGGTTGACCTCTGGCAGGCACTGCAGCGCAATCAATCGATCCTTGGCGTGTTCATGGGAACCGTGCTGTCACGTCCAGAAGTGCGTCGAACTGTCGACACGATGCTTGCTGACCTCTCGCAAGGCAGGCTCACCGTGCCGATCGATAGGCGATTTCCACTAGCTCAGGCTGCCGCCGCTCACCGTCATGCCGAGGACAACAAGATCCTCGGCCGCATCCTTCTAATCCCCTGACGACTGTGGACCCAACGCTGCATGGCGTTCGGTCACATTGCAGAAGGTGTTTATGACGGCGAGACGCCGTATTAAGGCCCGACCCTGTTAGGCCGAGCCTTGGAGGGACGGGCTGAGTGCGTCCCAGGCGATTGCGCCACCGTCGGCGGTCAGGATGGCGCCGGGGTTCACGCTCGCGGCGCCTTAAAGAACTAAAGATCCACGATCGCTGCTTCTGCTTCGCCGACAAAGTTTCCGGACTGTGCATGCTCGAAGCGCTACGGGACCGCGGCTCTATGCTCGAGCCGGGCGTCCAAAGGCCTTAGCCTGTCGGCTACGTCGAGGGCGTACACCCCTGCACCTACCTCCGAAGCGATCAGCCCGTCACGGCTTGTTTGAAGCCGGCCGTAGATCGCAGAGTACGCCGTGAAGCCGTCATGGCCGGCTCCCGCCGACGTGGCAAGGCCGGATATATCGACGACGCGGACATTCGCGGTCCTTGCCCCTGAGATGACGCGAGGGTCGTCGATGTCCGCCGCCCCAGCCCGGAGTTGCCCTCCCGCGAGAAACCTGGAAAACGACAGAGCCTGGTCTTCTTTGGAAACAAGCACGGTGATGGGCGAGCGCAGGCGGCCAATGACGCGTAATTGCTGAAGGAACACCTCGGTGTCAATGTCCGGCGCCGCGAGCGTTACATCGTTGAGCTTCTCGATAGTTCGAACGTCCGACGCGATGCGAATTTGCCGAACGACTTCCATGGTTAGCCAAGACCCCATGCTATGCGCGACGAGCTTGACACCCCTCACCCTACGCTCGGCCGCGAGCCGCGTGACAAGATGGGCGAGCGCGTCACGCGAGAGGGTCACCGCATCCTTGTCGGCGATATAGCCGGTGAGTTCTGCCCTTGACGGCCAGGAGAATAGAACCGCGGACCGACCCGCATCCGAGTCAGCAACGAGCTGAGCCGTCCGAAACAGCGACTCTTGAAAACTATTGTTGTAACCGTGAACGAAGATGCCGACGTCGCGGCCAAGTGAATCACCGCGAGCAGCAGCCTGCCCGATTTCGACCAGGAACCTCTCTTCATCGAGACGCTCTGCCGAAACGACTGAAAAATGCCTAGCTGGGTCAGGAGCGTGTGTTGGCCACTCAATCTCGGTCGGCCTATGAGTGGGAGGGATGGAGATCACATAGCGGAAGTACGCCGGCGTTGCAGCGCCACCTTCGGCGAGAGGTACCGACGCTTCAGGCTGCGCAGCACGAGTGCTCGCGACAAAGACTTTCACAAGTTTCGCAGCGCCGACGCTCGGAACGGGCTCGAGCACCCACGGCCCGGGCCGACGCGCGCAGCCACCAAGCGTGATGGCGCAAATTACGATCAAAGCTGTCATGTTATAGCGAGCCGACCGTCGTCGGAACCTCATCGATTCCGCTCCCCCCATATAGTCGTGATGCCCGCGGTTCGTCAGCGCGTCAGCTAAGCCACCAATAAAGTCTAACCCGTTACCGTCGCAGGTTTGCGCCGAACCGAAATCGACCAAACGCAACGGTCACCACGCCACGGCAGTAGCCCGAGCGCCGAACGGGGACGATCGTTAAATCGATTCGACTCTATTGTCGGAGTCCGACGTGCGTATATGAGCAGCAGCCAAGGCAAACACTCGTAGAGTTGAAGTAAGCTAACGAGGTTGCATCCTGGCCGATAGTCTGCCGTTTAGGAACGCTGCGTTCCGAATATGGCAACGTCACTTCAATCCACGGCGGCACGGCCAGCTTCGCGCGTGCGAATTCGCACGACGCTGGGCCTGTCCCGCTCGGGGCAACGCGGCGTTTCCGACCCTTCGACCCGAGCCGATGGTATGTGGCTTATAAAACGAATAGGTTCAATACAGCCATAAGAGGAAGCCGATTTCCTCAGCAAGTTCATGCTCTAAATACCTGAAATGCGACACGATGATTCCACTCGAACGCGTCGTCGCTTCCAAGGCCGGCTGTCAACATTCTAAGCCGTGTATTACTTCAGCAGTGCCGAAAAGAATTCTCGAAAGCAAGGAGGAACACATGCACCTTCGGAGACGGCGCGCATCCGACGACACGCTCAGCAGACAGGGACATCGGTTGTAGCGCGGTTCACAGTGCAGGCCTTTCCAGTCAATGATGTCTTTCGACCCTGAACGCAGTTCTTTCCGAGCGGCATCAGCCCTTTGTCATCGAAACCGAAACGTTCCTGATGTCGCCTTGGGAGGTTATCGATATTGACTGCCTGTTTCCGGATGTCGTGAGCGCTAAGTTAGCATTGAACCCGGGCGCATCGACGGTTGCAGTCATTCGGCTTCCTTGAGCACTGCCTTGCAGGCTTCCGCTGATGCCACGAGATGCCTCACTCCAAGAGCCGGACAGGCGCCCCCCCTCGCTGATTACATCGCTGCTCAGCTCGAACTTGTAGCTGTCGCTCGCGCAACGAAGCGTCTGCCGTAGTGTCGCTCCGTCGAGAGATACACGGTACGTCGCACGGCAGCGCAGCCGCTCCTTCGAACCATCGGACATGGAAATACTCCCATTTCCGGACCACGAGCCCGCGAAGCCGGAGAACGGAGCCGACTGCGCGTTCGCCGGCGCAGTCACAAATACGAGGAAAGATGCAGCTGCAACATGTCGACATTGTCTTTGGAGGGACATTTTAGATCCTATCGATGAAATCAAATTCGTTATGGCTCTCGTTTTCTTTTACCCTTTGAATCCCGATCGGCCGGTCGAGGTCGATTAGCGATCGGGCTCAGAACACGTGGCGCACTCACACTATAACCAAGCGACGTCTGAACCAGACCAAGCTCACATCCCTCGTCTCGAAAACCAAAGCGCCATGCCGCATTACATCGAAAAAACACGGGTGCCGACCCTTCAGATCGGCGACGTCGTCTTCACGGTCAATCAACCGGCACATAAAACCGCCGGTATGCAGTGACGCCGTCCAAGCCTGATGCCGCTCCTTAGTCGCTATGATCTCCGCTCTTTCGAGCTTGCGGGGCACCGGCAGATGCTAGTTGATCTCGGCCGAAGTGCCACGCAGCCTGATGAAGTCCCGCGGGATTCATTTGTCCCCGTAATAGCTACCGAAGTATTTAACGGGTGACCAATTCGGAAGAATCGCAGGAAGTTTTGGAGATAGAGTGCTGTAGTCCTGTGCACCAAACACAACCTTGCCGTCCATGATAGTTAGAACAGAAGAGACGGATTTGATCTGATCCTCCGGTACGGAAAAGTAATCCCTGTCGAGAATAACGAAATCCGCGAGATTGCCCGGCGCTATTAAGCCCATTTCGGATTCTGTATTCATGAACCACGCCGGGCCGCTGGTGAACAATTTAAGCGCCTCGGCGCGGGAGAGGCGGTTGTCCTTGGCAAGGACTTCGGATCCGGACACAGACTTTCCGGATACCATCCAGCTAATCCCGACCCAAGGGTTGAACGTGGCTGCACGGAACGCGTCGGTGCTCATGGCCAGCGGAATGCCACTGTCCACGAGCTTGCGCAGACGCGGGGTCTGCAAAGCCTTCTCGCGACCATGGGTTTTGATGAAAGCATCGCCGTGCAGCGCCATCTTGTGATCCAAGGCAATGCCGCCACCCAGCTTTTTCACCCGCTCGATGTTCTCGGGGCTAATGGTCTCAGCATGTTCAAGGCTCCATCGCAGACCATCGAACGGAATCTCTTCGTTTATTTTCTCCAGAGCGTCGAGAAAGGGGGAGATGTTCTCATTGTAGCTGATGTGCATGCGGAACGGGATGCGTCGCCGGACCAGCTTCATCACGTCCTGCTCGACGAAGCGCCGCATCTTCTCCGGCTCGATGATGACCGCCGGACGATCGAAGTTTTCGTGATCGTGCACTTCCCCGTTCAGAACTTCCCCAGCCCCTCGATATTCATGGCCATGTGCCAGGGTGGGGTGCAGGTTTTGCCCGGTGCTTATCGGCGCTGTTTTCGTGATCGCTTCGAGTTGCAGATCCACCATGTTTACCGGCCCGCCGTCGCCGAGTTGCAAATCCACAAAGGGCATGCGCACGTTAAGACGGTTGTCCCGTGCAAGCATGTCTACCCTTGCCTGGGCTGTCGGGTATGCCCACCTGCCGCCGTTATCGATGATCGAGGTCACGCCGAACCGGTTCAGACCGCGAATGATATAGATCAACGAACTCACTTCTTCGTCGAACTTGGGCTGCGGCACCATGGTCTCGAGGGTGAGAAACAACCAAGTGTAGCCGAAGACCACACCGGTGGGGTTGCCGCGGCTGTCCTTTTCGAATTCTGTGTCCGGCACCTTTGGGAACCGATCGGTGCCCATGCCAAGTGCCTCCATCGCCCGCGTGTTCAAGAAAGCGCGGTTATAGGCATATTGCACGATCAACGGGCGATTGGGCACGGCCTTGCGCAGTTCGTCCAAAGTGGGAAAGCGGTTCTCCTCGAATTGGTATGGGGACCAGCCTCCGATTACTTTGACCCATTGACCCTCCGGCGTGCGTTCGGCCTGCTCGCTTAGCATCGTCAACGCCTCACGCAGCGTCGGTACGCCATCCCACCGTACATTGTAGTTATAAGCCATGTCGTTGAGTACGTGCGTATGAGCATCGATTATGCCGGGGATGAGCCTTCGGCTGCGCGCATCAATCACCTTGGTCGTGGAATTCTTCAGACCAAGAATGTCCACATCAGAGCCGACGGAATAGATGCGGCCTTTTTTGACGGCCAAAGCCGTAGCTTCGGGCTGCCCAGGATTGCCGGTGAAGATCTTTGCGTTGATAACGATTAGATCAGCGCCAGGCTGTTCCTGCGTCGTTTGTGCCTGAGCCGCGGAGAACGAAGCAATCGTCACAAACGCGATGAATATTTTTTTGATCATTTTACTCTCGTCGGCAATTTTAAGGTCGATCGGCCTCGCCAGAGGGTAGCCGTCATGGCACGTTCCTCGTCGCAGGAGGCAGGATGGCGAGCATCGACATCTACCGTTTGCCAACTCGCAATTCACCGCGATCAGCCAGCACGTCAACGTGCTCCGTGCGCGCCAGCCCCGTTCCCATGCGCTAGAAAGCGCGATCCAAGTCCTTGCATGCCGTTGTCAAAGTTGGCTGGTTGGACGACAAACGCCCTTATGACGATGCCTAAACGGCTAGTACCATTGACGTTTATTCGACGGTAGTTAGTCGCAGCGATACACTGTGTCGCAGAACCGGGAACGAGCCGGTGACTTGCACTAGACGATAGCGCATAGTCGAATGCGCCAACCGAGCGCCGGCTTCAGGAACGTCAGGCGATCGCGTGATAGCAGCATTGTCGGTAGTCGGCAGCCAAACATCCTCCGAGAAAGCGGCAAGACATTGAACCGGACGCGCGGGAAGATCCGACCCGAGCGAATGCCGTTGCCGCTGCGAAAGGTCAAAGGGCTTTGATGGACGCCAAGCTCTTCTTCAAGTCGAGCGAGGCGCCTGCTGACAATAGATTTGGGAACGCCAAGCCGGTGCGCAGTTGGCGTTATCCCTTCCCCGTCGGCAACCTCAATAAAGGCACGTAAGTCTTCATTTCCGCTACAATAGTCCGTTTCTGATTTCGCGACACGGTATGTCTCAAGACAACCCCAAGGCCACGTATAACTGCGTTCCTAGTTTCGCGACACAGTGTGACAAACAACGATCCTACCGGACCGTTAGCGATACTGGCAAACTCCACACCGGTGTCGTCGCACGGGGCGGGAATCCGCATTCAAAACTTAAGCGCATAAGGTTTTCATGAAATTCCGCAACGGCCTTTCTTCACTTCTTCGTCCCGAGGACTCGGCTCTCGTTCTGATCGATCATAAGCCTTTCCAGCTTACGAACGTGAATAGCCATGACTCTCAGGCGGCGCTGAACAATTTCACCGCTCTGGCGAAGCTTGCAAAAGCCTTCAATGTTCCGACGATCCTCACCAGTGTGCTGGCGGCTCGTGGCGGCGTTCTCTTCAAGCAAATCACTGACGTGTTCCCGGATCAGGAAGTGATCGACCGCACCTGGGGAACGCTTGCGAGCACAAGAGGGTGGTCGATCTGGTCAAGGCGACCGGCCGCAAGCAACTGGTCGTCGCAGGCCTGCGGACCGAAGTCTGCCTCGCATTGATCTCGCACCTCGGCGGCACCGGCATTGCGTTTGAGTGGGAGCAGCAGCTTCTGAATACGCCTGTGCCGTCCCCGGCTTAACTTCAGCGGGGTGACGAGGTGCGTGCAGAATGCATTACGTAATCGCTCTATGTGTATTGGACTTCGTCATTCCGACAAGACTGACTCTCATCTTCAAAAGCGTCTGCAGCCGCGCCAGGCGAGCGCGATTGCGGACAGTAAGGCGGAGCGTCGCGTTCGCGACGTCACTCGCCGCTATGCCGCTTGTTGCGCAGGCGCAGGTTAGGACCGATGTCGAGCGCGCACCGACACTGACCAACGAGCGTTATAACGAGAATTGGACATATCTCGCGAATCCCGCGTCGCGCACGGGTCGCTGGACAGAGCCATTCAAGTACATTCCGCTTGGTGATGACCGATCTACGTATCTCGTGACGGGCATGGAAGCCCGCTCTCGCTACGAGGGCTATGCCAATGTAAACTGGGGATCGGCGCCGAACGATAGTTACATCTGGCATCGTTTCATGCCGTATGTCGACCTTCACGCGGACAGTGTCCGATTTTTTGCGCAACCCATCGTTTCTGCGATCTCAGGCGTCGACCGTCCAACGCGGCCCGTCGATACGACTGGCACCGATATGCTTCAGGCGTTTGGTGAGGTCCGGCTGGATGTCGCGGATCGTACCTCGCTGAGCTTGTCGGCGGGACGTAAACTGGTATCGCTGGGCGCAGGCCGCTTTATCGACACGCGTTATGGCGTCAATATTCCTCAGGCTTTTGAGGGCGCAGACGCGACGCTAACGGGTCAATTCCGCCAGGTCACCGCTCTGTATTATCGCCCTGTCGACAACAGGCCGGACGATTTCGACGATCGCAGTTCGCGGCAGAAAGCCGTTTGGGGCGTCTATGCGACCCAATGGCTGAACGCGACGCATGCGAATGGCGTCGACGCCTTTTATCTGGGTTTGCGTGACAACGCTGCGGTCTATGACCAAGGCACCGGCAAAGAGGTCGTTCACACCTTTGGAAGCAGGGTTTTTGGAGATACCGGCTCCTGGCACTGGAATATCGAAGGCGCACTTCAGGGTGGTCAATTCGCAGGTTACCGTCGGACCGGCTGGGGAGTCGGCGGCGAAGTCGGCTACCGTTTCCTGGACGCTCCCATGAAGCCGGATGCGAGCTTTACGGCTGAAGTCATATCGGGTGATGACAACCCGCGTGATCAGCAACTTGGGACGTTCAATCCTCTCTTCCCACGCGGCAAGTACTTCGGCGCGTTATCTCCAATCGGACCCCGCAATCTGATTCGTGCGCGGCCCAGCGTAACGATTGAGCCCTATAAGGATGTTGCAGTGACGCTCACGGGAGCCGCTTACTGGCGGCAGAGCCTGGCTGACGGCGTTTACGGCATTGCAGGCAATGTCGTGCGAAGCGGCAAGGACAGCACAGCGCGTTTCATCGGCACACAGCTCGAACTTGCCGTCGCCTGGCAGGCAACGCCGGAACTCAATCTGACAGCATCCCTGAGCGCGTTCCGGGCGGGGTCGTTCATTCGGGAAACCGGACCGGCGCAGACCATAAAGATGCTTGGCGTCATGGCGACCTACAGGTTCTGACCATAAAGCACCCGCCTCGCTCATCCGCACACGTACCTGCATCAACCAATGAAACGAAAGGCTATTGATGGAAATCGGAATAGACAGTTTTGCAGCCATTCTCCCTGACCCGCAGAACGGAAAACTTCCGTCGGCAACTGAGCGAATGGCCAATCTCATCGAAGAGGTCGAAGTTGCCGACCGGGCCGGGCTGGACGTGTTCGGGATCGGAGAGCACCACCGCGCGGAATTTCTCGATTCTGCTCCTACGATCATTCTGGCGGCAGCAGCGGCGAGAACGTCGAAAATTCGACTGACAAGCGCAGTCACTGTCATCAGCGCTGCCGATCCCGTGCGTGTGTTTCAGGAGTTCGCGACCCTTGATCTCATCGCCAAGGGCCGCGCCGAAATCGTCGTCGGTCGAGGGTCATTCGCCGAGGCGTACCCGCTGTTCGGCCTGGCTGCGCGGGACTACGATGATCTATTTGCCGAGAAGCTCGATCTGCTGCTCAAGCTTCGAGAGGCGACCCATGTGAAATGGCAAGGCCGTTTCCGACCTGCGCTCGATCTTCAGGGAATCTATCCGCGACCGCATCAAGCGCGGCTGCCGATCTGGGTCGGCGTCGGAGGAACACCGGAATCGTTCGTTCGTGCAGGTAAGCTCGGACTTCCGCTCATGATCGCGATTATCGGCGGCACGTTCGAACGCTTTCGCCCGCTCGTCGATTTGTATCGCGAAGCCGGTGCCAGGGCCGGGCATGCTCCCGAAAACCTGCCGGTCGGCATCCATGCCATGGGCTTCGTCGGCGACTCCGACGCCGCTGCTGCCGATTCCTTTTTCCCGGGCTGGGCGCATCTTACGGGGAAGATCGGCCGCGAGCGTGGCTGGTCGCCGCCGACACGTCAGCAATTCGACTACATGGCGGGTTCTGAAGGAGCCTTCCTGGTCGGCAGTCCGGCGACGGTTGCCGCGAAGATGCTTCACGCAAGCGAGGTGCTTGGTGGGCTTTCGCGCATCACGTTCCAGATGAGCACTGCATCTCTTGAGACGTCCGCGATGAAACGGTCGATCGAGCTCCTCGGTACTGAAGTAGCGCCGATCGTTCGCGCGGCTCCCGGGATACTGCGGCGCATGCCGGGGCCAGCGTAATGCGGCCGAATGCGCTTCCGGAAAGCTCACAACGAGAGGAAGAATGTCAACGTTCACCACGACAGATGGCACCAGCATTTTCTACAAGGACTGGGGTCCGCGAGACGCCAAGCATCGCTTTGAGCTACCCATCGATGAGAGCGGGATAGCGGCAGCGTATTGCAGCTTTACAGGAGATAAAATCGTCCTCACGCACACGATTGTCCCGCAGCAGTACGAGGGACGAGGCATCGGCTCTCGTTTAGCACGCGGCGACTTCGGTGCGAGCGGTCGCGAGGTCGTCCTCGATTGGCCATCCATGACCGCCTACTGCGAACGCCATTCCGAGTATTCGGACATCGTATTCGGCGCAACCCGATCAGGAGAAACAAGATGATGGAATTGATTATTGAAGAGCGGCGTCGCAACCTCGGTGGCAGCTTTGAAGTCGGCCGCGTTCTGCCCTTTGCAAAACGACGCATGGTCGGCCCCTTCATCTTCTTCGATCACATTGGCCCAATGGATATTCCGGCGGGTATTGATCGCAGCGCAGACGTGCGGGCTCATCCGCATATCGGTCTTTCGACGGTGACTTATTTGTTTTCCGGCGAGATTATGCACCGGGACAGCCTTGGCTATGAGCAAGCGATCCGCCCCCAAGAGGTAAACTGGATGGTTGCTGGCCAAGGCATCACGCATAGCGAACGCTTCGAGCATGCGCGGGCACATGGTGACCGGCTTCACGGCATACAGGCCTGGGTGGCGTTGCCAACAGGGATGGAAGAAGTTGCTCCATCCTTCAACCACTATTCTGGAAGCGCCCTGCCTCAATGGGATGACAAAGGAGTTGTCGGCCAGCTCATTGCTGGCAGCGCATACGGCCTGACGGCTTCTGCACAGACGCATTCGCCGTTGTTCTACGCGCATCTTGCGATGGAGCCCGGTGCAACCGCAGAAATTCCGAACGGTCACAAGGAGCGTGCGTTCTATATAGCGACAGGCGCGGTGGAAATGGATGGCGTCCAATACGAGGCGGGAAAAATGCTCGTACTCGATCCGACTGCTTCGCGCGTCAAGGCGTTGAAACAATCCACACTCATGGTTCTCGGCGGCGAACCGGTTGGCGAGCGGCTTCTCTACTGGAACTTTGTATCCTCGTCGCGCGAGCGGCTGGTGCAAGCGGCGGAGGACTGGAAAGCCGGAAAGATGAAGCTTCCGGATGCGGACGATAAAGAATTCATTCCGCTTCCTGACGGCCCGATACCCGGTACCTCGCTGAAAGCACCCTCCAAACTTACGGCATGAGCGACCTCATGGCTGACGCAAATCTCGGCGCGACGATCGGACCTGCCGTCGTCCTTATGGGCGCGGCTGTTGTTGCGGTCCCGCTATTCCGGCGGCTCGGGCTTGGTTCGGTTCTTGGCTATTTCGCCGCTGGGCTCCTAGTCGGCCCGTCTGCGATGAGCGTATTCAGCGATCCCAACGCCATCTTGCATTTCTCAGAACTGGGGGTGGTCATGTTCCTGTTCGTGATCGGACTGGAGTTGCGGCCGCAGAAGCTATGGGCGATGCGCGGCCAGATATTCGGTCTGGGATTGGTTCAGGTCTTCGCGGCGGTTGCAGCGCTCACGCTGACGGGCCGGCTGATCTTCGATCTTCCGGGTCCTGCTGCCTTTATTGCTGCAGCTGGCTTCGTTCTTTCTTCGACCGCCGTAATCATGTCCCTGTTGCAGGAGCGCGGCGAATTGTCGGGCGCTCAGGGCCAGAAGTCTGTCGCGATCCTGCTTTTTGAAGATTTGATGATCGTACCGCTTCTGGCGGTCGTCGCGTTTCTATCGCCAGTAACGCACGGCGCACAAAAATGGACCGATATCGCGCTCGCGCTTGCCGCCTTGCTCCTGCTGTTGGCGGTGTCGCGCTGGACGCTCAATCCGTTCTTTGCGCTCTTGGCAAAAGCGCGGGCCCGCGAAGTGATGACGTCGGGGGCATTGCTCGTTGTTTGCGGCGCGGCGTTGCTAATGGACGCCGTCGGGCTCTCCATGGCGATGGGGACCTTTCTCGCCGGGGTGATGCTTTCGAATTCAAGCTACCGCCACCAGATCGAGAGCGACGTTGAGCCGTTTCGCGGCCTGCTGATGGGCTTGTTCTTCATGGCGGTCGGCATGTCGCTCGACCTGTCCACCGTCGCAGCAGAATGGCGGCTTCTGCTATGCTTGCTGCCCGCCTTTATCATCGCCAAGGGTATCGTGGTGTATGCCGTCGCACGCCTGTTCGGCACGGATAACACACACGCCATTCACCGGACCTCGATGTTCCTGCAAGGCGGCGAGTTTGCCTTCGTGCTCTATACGGCTGCTGCATCCGGGGGCGTGATCAATGCCCGCGAAAACGCGCTATTCGGCACGGTCGTCATCCTGTCCATGGCTTTGACCCCGCTGCTGATCCTTGTGGTCGATGGTTTGCTGCGCGGTAAGGTATCGATGGAGGACGTCGAAGCGGCCCGAGACCTGAAAGGCCGCGTGCTTCTCATTGGTTTCGGGCGCTTCGGTCAAATTGCTTCCCAGGTGTTGTTGTCGAAAGGCGTCGAGCTTTCAGTGATTGATCGCGATCCCGACCGCATTCGCGATGCCGATCGATACGGGTTCAAGGTATTCTTCGGTGACGGCACCAGGCTCGACACGCTACGCACGTCCGGCGCAGGTGAGGCCGACGCAATCATGATTTGCATCGGCGCGCCGAAGGAGACCATGCAGATCGTCGAGCTGGCGCAACACTCGTTCCCGCAAGCGAAGGTCCTTGTAAGAAGTTACGACCGCGTGCACTCCGTGGACCTACTTCGGGCCGGTGTCGATTATCAAATCCGCGAGACGGTGGAGTCGGCGTATTCGATGGGAGCGCAGGGTCTGCGGGAACTGGGCTTTGCGGAAGTCGATGTCACGGAGGCCGCTGACGATATTCGTCAGCGTGACGTCGAGCGCTTGTCGGAACAGGTGCAAGGCGACGCCATGTCGGGGATGAACAAGCTGCACTTACGACCTGTTCCAGAGCCGTTGACACATCGCCCAACGCGTGGCCCCGCGGGGGGCATTATCGAGCAGATCTAACGGTTTACCATTTCCGAACAGAAATCTTGAGACGCTCCCAGCAATGCGCAGCAAGCTCCGGCATAGGCCGCACCGAAGATCGAATTTTAGCGCGGGCTTCCAGTATCTTCATCTTCGCTGCAGAGAAAATCATACCCGTACGCATAGTGCGCGCCGCGGGTCTCGCCTCTCGGACCATGGATCGGCTGCCGCACGATGCCTTGGACGCTCATAAACACATGCTTGGCTTCTTCGAATTCGTCATCGTCGGGTCTATAATCCGCACCTTCGTCCAGCAGCCGCCCCTTGGCGGCATCGATCGCAATCGCCGAAATCATATGAGCAGCGCGAGGGCGGATCCGCGAACGCGCATTCGACTACGATCAATGCCAGGCGCAAGATCGATCGGCCCGATATGGTCAAAGAAGATGAAAGGACCGACCATGCGCCGCCTCGCGAACGGCAGCACGCGGCCGACTTCGAAGCTGCCGCCGAGATTCCGGCGCCGCTGCTCGATGACCATTTCTATCATGTTGTCTCTCCTGATCGGCCCGTGCCGTCGCCGATGTCGGAATATTCGGGATGGCGTGCATAATAGGCAGCCATGAAGGGGCAGTGCAGGACTGCCTTGCGTTCGCTCGCACGGATCGCATCGAAGACGCCGCGTGCGAGCCGCGAAGCAATCCCTTGCCCGGAGAATCGCTGCGGAACTTCAGTGTGGGTGAGGATGAGCCGATCGCTTTCGTTGCGATAGTAGGCAGCCGCGATCTCGCGGCTGCCGTCGATCGCTAGTTCGAAACGATGTTCGGCGGGGTTGTCCCTAACTGCGCTCATGCGCCGGCCCGGTCCTCGATGAACGCCAGCAGATCGGCGTTGATGAGATCGGGATGCGTGGCGAACAGGCCGTGTGACAGGCCTGGATAGGTCTTCAGCGTGCCGTTCGTCAGCAGGTCGATCGCCTTGCGCGCCGAAGCGTCGATCGGCACTACCTGGTCGTCCTCGCCATGCATCAGCAGGACCGGCAGGGAGACGGCCTGAAGGTCCTCGGTGAAGTCCGTCTCCGAGAAGGCGGCGATGCAGTCGTAGTGGGCCTTGGCGCCGCCCATCATCCCCTGCCGCCACCAGTTGCGGATCAGCCCTTCGCTTACGTCCGCGCCCTCACGGTTGAAGCCGTAGAATGGCCCGGCAGGAACATCGAGGAAAAATTGCGCACGGTTGCGAGCGAGCGCCTCGCGAAATCCGTCGAACACCTCCATCGGCAGGCCTCCAGGATATCGCGGTGTTGCGAGCATGATCGGCGGCACCGAACCGATCAACACCGCCTTCGACACGCGGCCAAGCTCGCTGCGGGCGACATAGCGGATCACCTCCCCGCCGCCGGTCGAGTGTCCGACGTGGATCGCGTCTTTCAGGTCGAGCTCCGAGACCAACGCCGCGACATCGGCCGCGTAGGTGTCCATCTCATTCCCCGTATCGGTCTGGTCGGAGCGACCGTGCCCGCGTCGGTCATGCGCAATGACGCGATAGCCCTTGCTGAGGAAGAACAGCATCTGAATGTCCCAATCGTCTGCGCTCAATGGCCAGCCGTGATGGAACATGATGGGCTGGGCCTTTCTCGGACCCCAGTCCTTGTAGAAGATCCGGGTGCCATCCCGCATTGCCAGCATCGCCATTTTTGATCGTTTTCCTTTCTTGTGATTAAGATGGAAATCAGCTCAGGCCGATAGTATTCAGGCGGAGTGCATCCAGCTCCGCGTCGGGCTTTTCGTGGGCCGCTCTCAGCATCTGCTCGGCGTCGGCACCGACCACCGCGCGGCTCGGCGCAGGATGTTGCTCGGCGATATCGATCACGCGCGCTGCGGCTTCAGCCGACTCGATTCCGGTCGCCTGCATGCTGTCGAACCAGTCCGCGAAGGTGCCGAACGACTTGCCGTAGAGTTTGCGCTGACCTGACGTCATTCCGTTTGTGATCCGCGCCAAGGCCGCCGTCTTCGCTGGACCGCCGGTCTTCATGTTGCCGGTGGACACGACCACGACCTCGATGCCGAAAGGCTTCAGTTCGGCGCGGTAGACAGCCGAGAACACCTCCATCGCCGCATGCGACGCACCCGACGGTCCGCTGAACGGCAATGGCAAGCTCGCCATCCATGTGCTGACCTGCACGATCCGTCCGCGCGCATTCCGTAAGGCCGGCAAGAACGCGTTGATCACTAAAAGGGCGCCGAACACGTTGACTTCGAATTCCTGCCGGATGGCGTCGGGCAGAAGGATCTCGATCGGACCGTGAGTGAGGATGTCGGCATTGTTGATCAGGAGGTTGAGCCCGGCCGCGCCAAGTGCTTCAGTCACACCGGAGGCCCAAGCCTCCACGCCCATCGCCTTTGTGACGTCGCAGACGGTCAGGCTGACACGTCCGCCGGAAGCGTCCCTGAGATCCTGAACCTCCGCGGCGGACATCGCCGTGCCGAAGACGATGTAGCCCTTGGCGGCGAGTCCGAGCGCAATGTCGCGGCCAAGGCCGGTGCCGGCACTGGTGATTACAACGGAACGGCCGGATCGTGGAGATGTGGATATCATCACGTGTTTCCTTCCAGAGACGGAACACTCCTCACGGATTTGCGCCAGCCGCCCGAACAATCGGCGCGACTTCGGTGCCTAGGAGCTCGATCGAGCGCTTCATCGCAGCGGTTTCGAGCGAAGCGGTGCTCATCTGGAATGTGACGCGCGAAACGCCGCCGAGCGCCTCGCTGGCGTGGAGCATCTCGGCTGCGACCGTCCCCGGATCACCAATCAGGAACGCACCCTCCGGACCGGCCATTTCTTCGAACTGCCGCCGTGTCGGCGCCGACCAGCCGCCTTCACGGCGCGGGCGCAGTCGATGGCCCGCGCGCTTTCTCTTAGCGGCCCGTCCAAGGCGGGTGACGAGGATCGACAAGCATTCAACTCTTTTGCTACGCATCGCGCTTGCTTCTCGTCACCCAGTTCAAATCAGCCCGCGGCGCGCGGGACCGGAGTGTTGAGCAGCTGCTGCTCCCACAGATAGGCGATGCCACTGCCACCGACGTGCTGGATGATGACCTCCGTCAGCCCGGCAGCAGTCTTCGCACGTGCCCAGTCGCGCTGCCATTCAGCAGCGAGCGCCAGCCAGGTCATCATGTTGATGCCGGCTGCGATCATGCGCTGGATGGCAACCTCGTGAGCCTCCACCGAGGTGCCGCCCGACGCGTCGGTAATCACCGTGACGTCCCAGCCTTCACCGGCGGCCTGGATCGCAGGCATTGCGACGCAGATCTCGGTCCACAAGCCGGCGATAATCAGCTGCTTGCGACCCGTCGCCTTGACCGCATCCACCACCTTCTTATCTTCCCAGGTATTGATGAACGTCCGGTCGATCACCTCCTGGCCCGGGAACACATCGGTGACCTGCGGGAAGATGACGCCGCCCCGACCGGCGATCACACTGGTCAGGATCGTGGGAACACCGAAGACCTTTGCGGCTTTCGCAAGCGCCGTCGTGTTGTTCACGACCGCCTGAGGGTCGTGGCCGTTCAGGTTGGCGAGCTGGTAGGGCTGGTGGTCGATCAGAACGAGTACCGAGTCCTCGGGACGAAGAAGCGACGCAAGGCCGTTGCGAAAGGTCATGAATATCCTCTACTGCCGTTAGATGAGGCTGATTTGTGGGAGACATCCGCCGACTGCGACGACGTCTGCGTGGACAGTGCCATTCCCATTTGCGATACGGTAGCGCTCGCCCTTGCCACACTGTGTCGCAAAAACAGGAACGCTAGAATTGGACATCGAAGAACTGCGAACATTCGTAGAGGTCGCTGACGCCGGCGGAGTATCACATGCTGCGCGTCGGCTCGGGGTCTCCAAGTCGATCGTTAGTCGGCAGCTCGCTCGGCTTGAAGCAGAGCTCGGCGTCCAGCTGCTCGCACGAACCACTCGCGGCGCCGTACTCACAGAGGCGGGTTCCACATTCCGAGATCACGCCGCCAGAGTCTGCGCCGAGATCGATGTTGCCAAGGAAACGATCCT
>NZ_JCAMOR010000091.1:0-26872 GCF_059512385.1 Bradyrhizobium sp. Crot121
GGCTCGCACGACGAGGCCGCCCTCGCGCGTCACCAGCGGCATGCACTCGGTCCAACCAGTCGCGACGTCGACCATCGTCAACGTCTGAATGAACGAGCCAGCTACAGATGTGCCGCCATGCGCCACCATGTCGACCTCGCAGAACCCCGGCGGCGGATCGTGCCAGTCATTGAACGTCCGGATCGGCACTTCACGGCGGACCGCCGAATAAAACCCGACCCGCCGGCGCTTACCGCCGGCCGCGGCAATTTTGGTCTCGACCAGCAGGCGATCAATCGTGGCTGCACTCACGCCGAGCACCAGCGCTCGATTGGCCTGGTCGAGCTTGAGCCGGCCATGCCGCTCCAGCGAAGGCAGCAACGTCGGAATCATTACCTTCAGCCGCTTGCCGCAGATTCGATCCGAGACCTCCCACAAGGCCACCAGCGCATCCCTGATCTTGGCGCCGTAGGTCGGCCTTCGCTGCCGCCTGGCCTCCGGCGAAATTGCGACATGGCTGGCAAGCGCCCGGACCGCGTGCTTGCGATGCCAGCCGGTCACCGCGCAAAGCTCGTCGAGTATGCGCCCCTTATCTGCCCGCCCTGCCAATCGATAGCGCTCTACCACCGCCGCCGTGAGCTCGCGCCGAGCACCCATGCTGATCCGTCCTGCCATCGGTGACACCGATCCGATTCGGTGTCGCCGCCCCAATCCTGACGGTCAGTTCTCCGGTAACATTCTTGATGAGGCAATGCGCCCCTCAGGAACAGGCAAATGCAGACCTGATGCTTACGATCCTGCGATCGTGGCTTGCTGCAGAACCTCTATCATCCGGAAATCGAGTTTCACTGGCAGCCAGGTCTGCCGTATGGCGGCTTCTTTACTGGAGCGACCATTCCGAAAATGCAGGAGAGGTTTGCATCCATTTGGTTTCCGCTGCAGCCTACCGAAGAGCGTCGCCGCATGGATGCTCGCGTGATTGCGACCAGCACCACTGGACGGGTGATCGTCAACTACGTGTGGAAATGCTTGAGCCCGGATGGAGTGGCGTTCGAGACCGAGACGCTCGCCGACTATGCCATCGAAAAGGAGCAGCTGCGTCGCGCTCAGATGTTTTTATTATGATCTGTTCGGGCTGATGAAGTTTCTGACCATTGCGGCATCGGCTGAAGAATCCAAGAGATGACACGCTCACCTCATTGGCTCACGAGCCAGCGACTGCTCTTTCAGGCCCCGATTGGTTCGATCGCAAGTCCTGATCTCGCGGTCGCGGTATGCAACGCGGGTAGCATTGGTCAGATTGCCGGGACGTGGCGATCGACTGAGGAGTTACGCATCGCCATTAGAACCATCAGGGAGCGCACGACAGCGCCATTTGGCGTCAACTTCGTTCTCGGCTTTCCTTTTGAAGACCAGTTGGCGGTGGCGCTCGCCAAAGGAGTCCCCATTATCTCTTTCCTTTGGGGCGATGCGTCTCGCTATGTTGAGCAGGTGAAGGCGGCAGGTGCGGTCGCCATCCAAGTTGTAGGCAGTACGGAAGACGCGCAGATCGCCGAGGCGGCAGGCTTTGATCTGATCGTCGCGCAGGGCCATGAGGCCGGGGGTCACATTCGCGGTCAGCTCGGCACGTTCGTACTAATCCCACCAGTGCGTGACGCCGTTGGAATTCCAGTCATTGCCGCCGGCGGCACGATTGTGTTGAAGAAGTCCGCGAAGTGATAATTCAGGTTCGGAGAACGCGCTGGGCGCACGGGTGGTTGATTGTGCCTAAGCGTGCTGGAGCGTTGGCAGCGGGATCAGCTTTGCGAGCTTACGTAAATTCTGCGCTGTGGCAGCGAGGAGGAACTCGTCGCGAGCGCCCAAGGGACCTCTTAGCCTGAGCCGGTCGAGGCGGAGAATGCGCTTGAGATGGGCAAAGAGCATCTCGATTTTCTTCCGTTCGCGCCGAGATCTGACATAGGCATCAGTTCTGGCGATCTCGCGCGCCACGTCTCGAGCCTTTTCATGGATTGAACGCGGGACCTTGCGGGAGGGCATCTTCGGACAACACCGCGACTTCAGTTCGCAGTCATCGCAAACATGTTTGCTGGCCCGGTACAGCAGTGTCGCTCCATCATTCACCAAGGTCCCGGTGGAGGCCAGCACTTTGCCAGCCGGGCAGATGTAGACGTCGCTTTGCTGATCATAGGCGAAGTCGTCGCGCGAGAACGTGCCGTCGGTACGGGCCGATTTGTCGAATGCCGGAATGTGCGGTTCGATCGCCTTGCTCGTCGACCAGCCAGCCCAGCATCTCTACCGTTCCATAGGCACTGTCGGCGACAACGCGTTCGCAACAGAGCTCAAGGCGCTCTTCACTGCGCTCGATCATTGTGCGTGCCGCCCCGACCTCGGCCTGTCGGATGGCGCGCGTCGCCTCGACATCCATGATAATCGCTGCCTTCAGGTCGATGAGGTAGTTGTTGGCGCAGGCGAAGAAGGCATGCCCCTTGTGAGCGCCTGTCCATTGCGCGGCCGGGTCCGACTTAGAGGTGAACTTTGGTACCGTGTCACTCGCCGCGCCCCAAGCGGCCTCATTCAGGGTGTCGAAGTACTCTCGAACAGAGCGGCGCGTTCGGGCATAGCTCCCATAACATCGTCAGACCCGGCAACTGCGCGCTGCTTGTTGGTTGGCGGCAATCGAGCTTGCATCGACTGCAAAAGCTGCTCCTTCTGCCATGCAGCGCTGGACCACGGTCTCGAACAGCTTTCGCAACAGATCGCAGCCGCGGAAGCGGCCATGCCTGTTTTTGGAGAACGTCGAGTGGTCCGGCACCTCGCCGTCCAACCTGAGCCGACAGAACCAGCGGTAAGCAAGGTTCAGGTGCACGTCTTCGCACAACCGCCGTTCGGAACGTGTCATTCGGCATGCAAAATTTGCGAGCCGATTGACACATTGCTGGGCTCATCGCTTCTGGCAGCTCAGGGCCCGCCTACAACATGAAGCGCGTGATGACGATCGTGGGCGTAGGCGGATTGCTGGAAGCGATGCGGGCGTGAGGCCGGCAGCGCCTATATGAAGCTCCTGGTTGCCACTGAGATGAGAGGTCGGTTCCATCCAATCAGAAGTTCGGCGGCCGCGAAATGCGCCGGTGCGCCCCAAGTTGCGCGATTTTCACACGGCCTGGGCCAATACCGGACTCATGCACCGCAGCAAATGGGGGTTATTCGATCACCTTGTCGGCGCGCCCGAGGCGCTTGCGCCACAAGTCTTATGCTAGCTCGTAGAGTAAGGCCTTGGCCTGCTTCAAGTCCAACGTGTCAAAGCCCTCGGTGAACCAACCGTAGATTGGAGCGAGGAGTTCTCGGGCCTCATTCCGCTTCCCTTGACCACGCCTGAGCCGCGCCATGCTCATAGCCGCACGCAGTTCCCAGGACTTTGCTCGTTGCTTGCGGGCGACCGCGCGCGCACGCTCGAAATACGCTTCTGCTTTCGCCGCGTCCAGCTCCGGCTCCATCAGCTCGATTTCTCCAGCGGTCCGGTGGATTTCTGCTTCGAACCAACGTTCTCCGCCTGTTTCCATTGTCGTTGTTGCTTCGCCAAGGCAGCGCCAAGCGTCATTGCTTCGTCCAAGTTTGGCATAGGCCACCGCCAACAATGATAAGTGACACGGCATATACAGTGTAGTTCCCGTTGCCCGCAGCGCATTGAACCCGGAAGTAAACATTTGGTCCGCCTTCGGGGCTTTGCCGGTCATGGCCAATACGCAACCTTGGTGCATCATTCCATATGCCTTCCAGAACGAAGCCCCCTTCTCATCTGCCAAGGCGACAAGCTCATTGGTTAGCGCAGTTGCTGTTGCGAAACTTCCGCAAAGAATATGCGTCATCGCTGTGGTGGATATCCTGCGCAGCGGGCCGAAGCGAACCAGGCGAAATGCTGGAATTGGTTTCGTCCCGCCGACCAGCAGCGGGGCGGAGGCGAACGCTCGCTCATCGCTGGCATCACTCGCCAGGTCATGCGCGATCATGCGGTCGATCCACGGCGCGTCTACGTCGGCGGACTGTCGGCCGGGGCCGCGGCCCGCCGTTATGGGATCCACCTACGGCGATCTGTACGCGGCGATCGGCATACATTCCGGACTGGCCTGCGGGGCCGCCACGGACCTTCCCTCCGCGCTGCTCGCCATGCGGCAAGGCGGCGGGCCCGAGGCAATGCCGGGCGACGGCCCGCCCATCCCGACGATTGTCTTCCACGGCGATCGCGACACCACGGTGCGTTCGAACAATGGCGATCGAATCGTCCGGCAGTCCATCGGCGGCACGAGCACGAAAGAGAGGGTGCATCGAGGACGGGTACCGGGAGGACATGACTACACCCGCACCGTCCATACCGATGCCGGCGGACGCCTGGAGCACTGGGAAATCCACGGAGCCGGACACGCATGGTCGGGAGGCAGCCCCGCCGGCTCCTACAGATCCGGACGGACCGGATGCAACGAGGGAAATGCTGCGTTTCTTCCTCGAGCATTCGCTCCCCGAGAGGCGAAACTAGAGCGGGGTCCGCTTTCCGTCCCTGCCAATGGGAAGCGGACGCCATCGGGTCGGCCCTTTTACGACGTGCGGGTTCGGCCGAATGTCCGGTTTGCGCCCACGAACTGCCCTTCCCGTCAGCTCGCATTTTGAGCGGTCACACGCCGCGAAGGACCGCCTCCATCGTTTGAAATTTGCGATTACAGCCTGCTCCGTCCAACCGCGGGGCGGCAAATCTCATCCGGAAGCGCACGTCTCAGCTAACATCTGAGTACCCGGCCAACAAACATTTGGTCGGGCGAGGTGCCGACAGCACCGCTACTCTTCTAGTCCTCTGATGGAGCTCGCGAACCGCATAATGGGCAAACCCGCCGATTTTCACTCTGGGCTACGCTACTGTCCTCTCGTGAGCAATGAATGGTTCTCTCTTGCGGGGCGTTGGTCCAAACGGTGGTGCGACCACAAGAAAATACCCTTGATCAGGACGCGCGAGATCAAACAGGGGAATTTGTGCGGACAAGCAATAGCACTCGCTCTTGGGTAACAACGTGGGAATAAGTCTTCGCGAATGGCTTTTCGCATTAATGACTTATGTCGTTGGTGCGCTCGGAGGGCGGTCGCATCTGCTGTGATTTCAAGGACTTGTTGAAATGGGCAAAGAAATCAGGTGCATTTCCCACCCCATAGGTGGCTTTCAGGGTGGATGCTAATTACCGTCACGCCATCGGCCCGCTACGGAGCCTCTGAGGATGACATGGGGGACTACTTTTGACCTTTCGCCCGACCTGGCCATCAGCTCAGGCGTCCGTTTTGCGCGCCAAAAGCGGCCTCCTCGCGAGGTCGCGTCTTGACCCTGAGGCGGCCTGTCACTGCGTCGGTTGGTCCTGGTTCGCCTGAGGATTGTTGAGCCGGCCTTACATCTACCCCCAACTTTTTCGCAGGGCCAAGCGATTGATCCAGCTGCGGAGCGATGGGATCGAGTAGGTCGCCGAGAATGTCCATCTGTTCGTTCTACGGCACGGACAATCGGACACAATATTCGGCTGAATGCATTCTGTCGTACGGTCCCATGCCGCACTAGCTTTCGACGATCGCAATCGCAGCGCCTCGCGCGCTCAAATGAGCGGTCGTCACTATGGAATCGAAAACGAGTAGCGCCTCCATCCACGAACCAGAGCAGCCGAGTTCAACAACCTGTTCAGGCCGCCCAGCTCAGAATGGCGGCAGCGCTTCAGTAATCCTCGTCCGCGGGACAGGTTCGTCTCTGAGCAAATCACGGCCCGATAAACGACATGCATAATCTCGTTTTGCTTGCGGTGCTGCTCGCTGGCAGTGTCCTCTTCGCTTGCCTCAGCCTCCGCCTTCGGCAGGTGAAGGAAATATCGCGATGGCTTGGGGCGGGGTTGACCGGGGTCATCGCCGGCGTCCTGTTCCTGACCTGCGTCGCCACCTCTGTAGGACACTACAAACAGTATTATTCGCGCCGTGCGCCGGTGCCGGAGCTGCGGGTCGGGGGAAGCGACGCACAGATTCAGCGCGGCCGGGCCATTGCCGACAGTTTCTGCGGAGGCTGTCATTCACCGACCGGGACTTTCACGGGAGGCAAAGATACGGCAAGCATCTGCCGGTCTATCTCTGGGCGCGTTTATATCGTGCAATCTCACACCGGCGGGGCCCTTGAAAAAGTGGTCGGATGGGCAGATTTTCCGGGCCATTCGCAATGGCATCGACGCCGAAGGCCGTCGTCTCATGATCATGACATCGCGTACCAATGCCGGCAATCTGAGTGATGAGGACATCCGCGCGCTAATCGCCTATATCCGCCGGCTCCCGGCGGCTGGTGCGGCCACGCCGCAGCCAGCCGAGGAGCTCAATCTTCTCGGCCTTGTCATGGTGGGAATCGGCCAGTTTCCGTCCGGCAAACCAGTCAAGATCGGCGTCGTCACGGCGCCGCCCAAAGCACCGACCATCCAGTACGGCGAATACATCCTGTCCTATTATGACTGCCGGGAATGCCACGGTCAGCAGTTGACCGGCGGTGTCCAAGATCAATGGGCGCCGGTCGGGCCAGGATTGAGCCTGGTCGCGGATTGGAGCCGGGAAGAGTTCATCGCCACTCTCCGCACGGGCAAAGACCCGAGCGGACACGAATTCGACGAAAAGATGAATTGGCGTACGTTCGGCAAGATGGACGATGACGAACTGGGTGCCATCTACGAGTATCTGACGCACATGCCTGACTCCGAAAGCGATCGTTAACTAAATGAATGCCTCGCTTAAAAAAATGCGCGCATTTCACTGCGAAAGCGCCCACATTCGGCGGGCTTCGAGCGCATGCCGCCTGCTGGCCTGACAGATGGGTCCGCAATCGCAAGGCCGTGACCCAATATCCAAACTGTCAGGCCTTCCGGCGCACCTTGGCGTGCCGTGCTGAATCGCCACTGAACGTTGGGCGCCCGCTCGCTCTGCAGGTGTAGTCCTTAACGGCCTTACCATTGACAGAATGATCGATCCCGGCTGCGATATCAAAGAGCGCCTGGTCATTCCGACGCTACGCGGACGTCCATGCGAACGCCTCGCTAATGGAATGGTCCGGCCGTGCTCCCGCCCTGCCAGCAGCGAATCCTGGCAGGGGGCACCGAAGACAAGGAGCACGCCATATCACGGAAGCTCGAGGCTTCGCCCACCGCAATCGGCATCGATATCGGCAAGAGCTTGTCCTACATCGTCCACCAGAACCAGCGCGTTGTCATCGTGTTGCTGCAATAGGTGGCCGCGTGGCCAGTGGAGGCCTCGACTGGCCAATCTGCCGCCGTGTCGGGTCGGCATGGACAATCGGATACAAGATTTGGTCGAACGGACGCTGTCTTCCTCCGGCCTGCCGCACTGGAGTTTGCTCGATCATGAATCGCGCCGCTATCCGTGAGCTCACATGGTGAGGCGCAAGCAAGGGTCGGATCGGATGGTAAGGCGAACCAGCCACAGAAAGGCCGGCTGCGCTGTCGCGAGAATGCTAGATGTGGTCGGTGATGGGTGGTCGCTCCTCATAGTACGCGACGCATTCGAGGGACTGAACAGGTTCGGCGAATTCCAGAAGAGCCTCGGATTGGCCAAGAACATACTCTCCGCGAGGCTCCGAGACCTCGTACGATACGGGGTCTTTAAAGTCGTCCCCACTTCCGATGGCAGCCCATACAACGCATACGTGTTGACCGAGAAAGGCCAAGGTTTGCGACCGAGTTCTGGTCGCTCTTGGCGAGTGTGGAGAAGAGTTCTTTCTCGTAACCGACGACGACCTACTTCCAATGAGCGGGCAAAGCTATCTTCATTCAGTCCGCGCAGAGTCCTCCCGGAGTCGCAGCAAGGGTCGCCGCGCTAAACTGAAGAAACAGAGGCAATACCACTGGACAGCAGATAACAAGCTTGGCTCGCTGGTTGATCCGGCCGGGCGTGGAATGAGATAAAAGAGTCTTTAGGTGGAACGACAGAACTTCACATGACTACGTTGGTATTGCTGAGCGGGTGACAGGCCCATTCCGAACTCGCTGCAGACCAAACAATCTCGGTCATCTTGAGCTACTAGAGGAGTAAGCGAGAAGCCGCAGTTTCGTTCTGATATCCCAAGTAGCATTTGATCGGCGATCGAGGTTTAGGACGATTTTGCTTGGCGCTGGCCGGGTCACCGAAACTGATGTGGCGATACCTGAATCGGCCCATTGGTTGCAGTCGAAGCTTTCCGACGATCGCTAGAATCTCGGGTAGCGGGCGATCACATTCGCGAGAGATCCTCATTACCGTTGCGAACAAAAGCATACAAAGCGCCGCATCGATCGTAGTATGACTACTGACATTTTATGCGATCGAAATCGCCAGGAAAATTGGAGTTTCGGAACATGAAATTGACCAGTCTCGCACGTGTTTCCCGCTTGTGTGGAAGAGAGGGTTGGGGTGACAAGAGCAGCGAGCGAGTTGCGCACTGCCCGCCGATACGGGTGAGTAGATTGCGGGGATCTATCGAAGGCTGTCGCCCGCCTCGGGGCGCTTGCTACGATCGACAATGGCGTCGGTTTTCAGCTCGTGCCCTCCCCACCCGAGCGCGGATTGAGCAACCGGGGGCTCCGTCGTCCTAACAGAGGATGAACTGTGAATCTGATCGGAAGTGAATGCCTCTGGGCTCGCGCAACACTTGCTGCTTCGAGACCTCGTAGTCCCTTCTCTCCAAGTCTTCTACCATCGGGTTCATCAAGAGGCCTGCGAGCCTTAGGATCGCAACGAGCCCGGAAGGACTTGAATGTACGCAGCCAATTGTAGGGATTCCGACGCAGGTCGCGACACTACCTGACAGATAGGTTGCGAAATGTCTCAGACCTGTAACGTCGAGCCGCTCGAATTCTCAGCCCTCCACCAGCAGACCGATAGCCTGCCAGCGGCGAGGCTCGGTCGGGCATTGGAGATCCTGCAGAGGCTGGCCGAACGCACTGCGCATCAGTGCGATGCGCACGGGTTCTTCATTGCGTCGGTGCGCCGATGGCGGTCAGCGTATGCGACTGCAAAGACGTCGAACAAATGGGCTCGGCCTTTTAAGCATCAGCAATTGATGCAGCCCGAAGCTTGCTTTTTGACTTATGCCCAAGTTTGGAGCGAATTGAAATGAATTGGCGCGCGCGATGTTGTTGCTGAGGTCGTAGGACGCAACATGATGATCGCAAAAGTTATTCATATTCATCTCGCAATTGCGACCCTGGAGTGAGCCGTACTGAAGCTATCGCGCATCATGACAGCGTCGGGGTTCCGTCCAGACGACAACTAAAAACGACTCTCGGCACCGTTGAGAGCCCTCTGGCTCCCCGAAAATGCCTTGCTGTTCTGAGGCATCGCGTTGCTTTTCTCCAAGTTCCTGTGCTGGCCGCCTCAGCCGGCCTGCGAGCTTTAAAGATATTCATCAACGAACTCGATAAGGGACTTGAATCGCACGTAGCGTCAGATTGTAAGGTTTCCGACACGAGTCGCGACAATGCGTCGCGACAACACTTTATGACAGGTAGCAAGAATTGCGAATGTCTCCAAACCCTAGGTTCACGCCGCTCGACTCCCTCACGCTCCTCGATCAGTCCACCCGCACCCGTGTTGGCAACGTAGCCTATGCGCCTGACACGCGACCAGCGCCGGCTCAGTTGAGGCTACAACAGCAGGAGCTAGAGAGCAGGACCCGCTGTCTTCGCGTCCCTGTTGCCGGGCGGGCAACGAAGCTCTGTACAACCTCGACATCCGCCGGCATTCATCGCCAGAGGTGGAATGCAGGCGGCGGAACCACCCAGACCACATGTCTGACAACGCCTCTACGGGAACGGACTCGCCACTATTTGGTGTGCCCGATCGGCTGCCGCCTGGGCGCCGCGTCGGATCTGGCTGAAGGTCGAGAATTCTGGCCCTCCCCAAATACGCCACCGCCCCGACCGAGGCGTGTTTTCCTAGCTCGGGGGCGCATTGGTTAGTTCGTCCCGCGTTAGTGGCTTCTGAAAGAGCGGCCGACTGCGGGACGCGAGGCGCCTGCACGCGTTCGAAGTTCCATTTTGTCATGACTAAGCGACCTCGATGGGTCGACGGCATAGCAAGCCTCACCGCAGGCTCTGGCCAACACGGGAGCTCAAAATGTTGATGTCTCGTATCAGTTCGGATGCAAATCCAGCCATTCGCTCTGGTGCTTTGCGTTCAGCTGCGCCTGCTGGCGAGGCCATCGCCCGACCAATGACCGGAAGCATTGCCGCGATTGGCGCGCAGTTGCGGCGGGGTGCTGCCACAGCCCTCGATGCTTTGACTCATTCCAGCCAACCTCCCGGCATCCACACCACGCTAAGAGTTGCCAAGCGCGCATGCGATCCACAGCAGACGGCCGAAATTTCTAATCCGCAGATGAGGCCGGCCGTTGGCAACATTGCTCTTCTTCATCGATCCCGTCTCCGGACGTTTACGTTGACTCGGGACAACTCAGTCTCGCTCGGCTTCATCATCGACGGTGATCTGCTCGATATTTTGGCATGACTTGAGAAGGGGCAATGAAATGCGAACGCTAGTGGTTGATCATGATGAGGACCTAGCGCGCGCTGTCCAAAGCGCGCTCTCGGATTGCGGTTTCGCCGTTGATCTGGCACCCACTCTGGATGATGCGGCGACCGCTCTGGGCTACGCCAACTACGACATTCTCCTGCTCGAGTTGGCTCTACCAGATGGAAACGGCTTGGACTGGCTGAAGCGGTTGAGACGCGACGGACATTTGATGCCTGCAATAGTGATGAGCAGCCTCAATGACCTCGGTCGACGGATCGCCATTTTCAATGGTGGTGCAGACGATTTCCTACCCAAGCCTGTATCTACTGATGAACTCATCGCCCGGATGCGAGCCATTCTGAGGCGGTCAACGCAAATGACAGCCCCCGTGGTCACATTTGGCAATCTGAAGTTCGATCCGATCGCCCGGCAAGCTTCAGTTGGTGGTCGGCCGCTCAGGATTGCGCGCCGCGAATTGTGCATTCTTGAGCATCTCCTCAGCCGCGCTGGCCGTACCGTGCCGCGGCTGTCGCTAGAGGATAGCCTCTATGCGTTTGACAACGAGGTCTCGACCAATGCGCTTGAAGTCGCGATCTATCGCTTACGCCGTCATTTGAGTCAGTCGGGTGCGACCCTACGGATCACGACCGCACGCGGCATCGGTTATATCCTTGAATTGAATAGCGTGGCATCGGCCGCCTAGTCGATCGAAGTTGAAAGCAAAGACTCCCTTGAAGATCGCTCTTAATAATGAGGGTGGCAGCGATCGACGCTCGATCGTCGCCAGTGCCCTGTGGTCTGTCGTTTATCCTTCTCTTTCCCACCTCCTGTGCGCGGTCGCTTTCCTATCACCACTAACTGCCGCAGCTCAGACGACGCGGGATGCTAGAGAGGGGCCGCCGCATGCGGCTCCTAGCAGCATTAATGGAACGCTGGACCTTTCCTCCTCGCTCGGCAAGACAATTCATCTGCCTGGGCCGGCCGCGAGCATCTTTGTTGCCGACCCGACGATCGCGGATTATCAGGCGCCGTCGAACACGACCATCTTCGTCTTTGGCAAGAAGTCCGGACGGACCAGCCTGTTCGCTTTGAACGACAACGGGGAGGCTCTCGCCGAGTTTCGTGTCGTCGTAACACAGCCGATCGAGGATCTGCGTGCCATGCTCAAGGCCCAGGTCGGTGACTATCCGATCCAAGTCAGCTATACCCCGCGTGGCGCGATCCTTAGCGGTATGGCTCCCAATGCCGATGTCGTCGCCACTGCCGTGAGGGTTACGGAGCAGTTTCTCGGTGCGGGTGCGCTGGTCGTCAATAAGATTCAGGTCGCCGGGTCGTTACAGGTCAATCTGAGCGTGCGCGTGGCGGAAGTCTCGCGCAGCGCTATGAAGGAGCTCGGCATCAACCTCTCCGCTTTGGGCCAGAATGGCACTTTCGTTTTCGGCTTTAGCAGCGGCAAAGGTGCTGCTTCCGGCACGGCGAGCGGCGGCGGCAAGGTAGGGATCGGCCTCAGCGCTGGTAATATCAACGTCGGCGCTGTTCTCGACGCGCTAGCCAGCGAGCACCTCGCTTCCGTACTCGCTGAACCGAATCTCACCGCAATGTCCGGTGAGTCCGCGAGCTTCCTGGCCGGCGGCGAATTCCCAATTCCGGTCATGCAGGACAACCGACAGGTTTCGATCCAATTTCGTCATTTTGGAGTGAGCCTCGAGTTCGTCCCGACCGTTCTTAACAACAATCAAATCAATGTCCGCGTGAAGCCTGAGGTCAGCGAGATTTCGAAGGAAGGTGAGGTCAAATTGAACGGTATGGCCGTGCCGGCCCTCTCTACAAGACGGGCGGAGACCGTTATCGAGCTTGGGAGCGGACAAAGCTTTGCAATAGGCGGGCTAATCAGGCGTAACTTCAGCACGGATATCAGTACTTTTCCCTGGTTGGGCGACGTGCCCATTCTCGGTGCGCTGTTTCGCTCTTCGTCCTTTCAAAAGCAGGAGACGGAGCTCGTTATTATTGTCACGCCTTACATCGTGCGGCCCGCATCCAACGCGAACCGGATGAGCGCTCCGACCGATCGCATCGGACCACCCTCAGATATGGGGCGCATCTTAACGAACACGTTGGCAAGGCCGCCGCGGGGCCGCGACGCTCCGCGCACCAGTGTACCAGGCGCGACAGGCGGCGCCGGTTTTATTATCGAATGAGGATCGTCGAATGACTGTACGAGCCCTGCCGCATCTGTTCGTTCTGATGACGAGCCTAGGCGGCTGCACAAGCACTGCTACGATCAACACCTTTCCGTCTGAACAAGGAACCATGGTGCAGCAGCAGAACAGCGTCTTGGTGCTGCAGAGCCTCCGTGGGCTCGAGCGGTATCGACTGAGAGAGTTCATTGCCAACAACAGTCGCGGTCGGTTTGATGCGATCCATCTCGATATCATCGGCTCGCCCCGGCTCGCCGCGCAGGTAGCCAGCGAGGCCCGCGCAATGGGCCTTGCCCCTTACAACATCCGCCTGTTCGGCCCTCGCCTCGACCGGCCTCTTGGCTTCGCGGTGCGAATCCAGGCTACTGTCTATGAAGCACGTCCTCCCGTCTGTCCGTCGCTTGCCATCATTGCTCCTTCAGTCAACGACAATTCGTTCGACCAAACCCTTGGCTGCTCAATCCGCAACAATCTGGGAGTCATGGTCAACGATCCGGGCGACCTGCTGGACAATAGAGCTGTCATGGCAACAACAGGCGATCGTGCCGCCGTTCCTGTTGCCACATATGGGTCCATGGGACAGCGCAACAAGAGCGACATGGAAGCTGGAATTGGCAACAGGGCGTCGCCAGAAGCCGCGTCACCGGCGACGAGGGATGTACAGTCGCCTCGATAGTGCACGTCGGATGGCGCAATGATTTCTGCCATACGCGATATCTAGACAAGCCCGGCGGAATAGAGTGCTTTCGCAACCCCTTCGAAGCACTTCGAAGGAACAGCGTTGCCCAGCTTCGCACTCCGGATGAGCTGACGCGCCAGGGCCGGGTCCTGGACAATGCTGAGGTGCAGCGACTGCGCCTCGGCAAGCAATCGTGAGGCAAGTTCGCCCTCACCACGGCAAACCACGATCGGCACGCCGGTCTCGCTACGAACGTAGCGGAGGCCAATCAAGATCGCCTGCCCTGTCAGTATCAATGTGGCACGATGGACGCCAAGTGGAGGCTCGTTCGCTGTCTCCTGACGAAGGCGACGGTGTTCGCGTTTGACCTGCGGATTGCCCTGCTGTTCCTTCGATTCGCGCTTGGCCTCGGTCTCCGTCATGCGCATGTCCTGCAAGAACAACCAGCGCTGGATAAGGAGATCTGCCAATCCGCCGATCAGAAAAGCACCAGCAGCAATTTCCGTCAGCAATTTGATCTCAGTGAACACGAAACTGAGACACCCCATACCGCAGACCGGCAAGTACACCAGCGCCTTCCAACTAGCGACAACCGTGAGCAGAAAGCTGGCGCCAAGAATGCCCACCTTAAGAAGCGACTTCGAGAGTTCAATGAGCGACCGCTTAGACGCAATCCGCTTGAGCCCCTTGATGGGATCCAATTTCTCGAATTTCGGCTTTAAGGACTCGAAAGAGACGTTTAATCCACCATTGGCCAAGACTCCCGCTAGAATACCAGCGGCAACACCGGCCCCGAGGAATGGAGCAACGGCCGAAAAAAATAGGTCGATCAAGCCGCCCAGCGCCTGCTGGACCGCGCTAGTGAACGGCTGAGCCTGCAGTTTGTCGATGAGCCGCATCGTTTCATGCCACTTGATCTCGATGGGGGCCGCTCTTAACCAGAGGCAGCCGAAACCGGCGCAAACGCTGACTGCGCTGACCAAATCGGCGCTGCGCGGGCTCTGCCCTTTCTTGCGCGCATCTTTTAGCTTCTTGGGAGTGGGAGGGAGCTTCTTCTCTTCGCTCGAGCCACTCATTTCAGGAGCTTCTCGAACAACTTGAGCACGGTGTTGGACTGACTGATCTCCGATCCCATATATTCGACGAGGAAGGTGGCGTAACTTACCATGATGATCCCATAGGCCAGGTTCTTCATGGTGGGAGAGACATCGTTCAGTTTGATTTGCGGTGCAAACCGCCCAAGTATCATCACCGATACATCAAGCAGCAGCAGGAATGCCAACACCGGGCCAGAGACCAGTAGCGTCGTATGCATGATGTGATCGAGAAGCCGCAGACATTCCATCGCGCCTTGCGCGGTCAGACTAGGCATCAGCCGATATACGGGCCAGATCAGATAACTGCCATAAAGGCCCGTAATCACGTTCTCCAATCCCCCGGCTAGAACGAAAATCGCAATCGCGGTGGTACCGAGTAACACCGCTGTCGCCGAAGCTTGGCCGCGCGTCGCGGGATCATCAGAAGCAACAGGGTTCGTAATTCCCCGTTGGGTGTCGATGAGCTCACCCACTGCTTGGATGCTCCATAGCGGAATACTGAGCAAAAGGCCGATGAGCAGGCCGACGAACACCTCTTTCAAACCGAGGAGCGTGACACTGATCAGCCGGGAGCCCTGATCCAGCGACTGCAAGCCGTGCCTGATCTGCAACAGGCATGGCAGTCCCATCGCAAAGGTCACGCAGCCACGGACCAGCCCGCTAATGCGCGGCCGCGTAAATACAGGAAGGACCAGCATAATGCCAAGGGCCCGGGCTGCTGCGAGGCCACCTGCAAGGACGAGCTCGATCGCCTCCTGGATCAGAGCTTGCGTCTCGGCGGGTGAAGGGAGGTTCATCTACCGTCGGCTAATGCTTGCCGTGAGTGCGGGAAAGTCGGTAAATGCCTGCTCTGCTTCCTTGATCAACGCGGCGCTGAGCACCGGAGAGAACAACGCGATCACCGCGACAACGACAAGAAGCTTCACAGTCAGTGGCAAGGTTTGATCCTGAAGCTGCGTTGCCGCTTGGATGATGCCGACAACCAGGCCGACAACGACCGCAGCGATGAGCGGTGGTAGAACCCAGATCATGAAGAGCACAAGTGAACGGCTCATATGAGTGAGAATGCTCGCCTCATCCATGTTCAGCCTCCCGGTGTTGTGTAACTGAGCACCAGCCCGTGCATGAGCCGTGACCAGCCGTCGATTGAGACGAATAGAAACAGCTTGAAAGGCACGGATATCACCGTCGGCGAAACCATCGACATACCCATGGCCATCAAGATGGTCGTCACGATCAGATCTATGGTGATAAAGGGCAGATAGAGAAGAAAACCAATTTCGAAGCCACGCTTGAGTTCTGAAATTAGAAAAGATGGCACCAGAATGACCAAATCATCGGCGCTCACGTTGCCGCGCATGTCCTCGGGCCAGACCTGTTCGGTTGAAGCCAGGAAGAACCGGCGCTGCTCGTCAGCGGTGAACTTCTTGAGATAATCGCGCAGCGGCTCCTGCCCCTCCTTTGCGGCGCTCACCCAATCATCGACCGTTTGGTAGCGGAGTTGTGGCGCAGAAATGCGATTATAGGTCTGTTCAATCACCGGCGCGCCAATGAAAACCGTCAGGATCAGTGCCGCGCCATATAGAACGAGGTTCGGTGGGATAGATTGAGTCCCGAGCGCGTTGCGAACGAGGAAGAGCACGACGGATACCTTTATAAACGCTGTGCTTGTTACGACAACGAACGCGAGCAGGCCAAGGCCAGCTGTGAGCGCAAGGAGTCCAAGAATTCCCGGTTGAATGTCAGTCATTGACCGCCAACTTGCCGCGCAGCCGGATGCCGAGCTCCTCGCCGATGCGTACGATGTCGCCGCGGCCGATGCGGTGGCCGTTGGCAAGGATATCGACCGGTCCGTCGAACGGCCGGCCAAGTTCGAACACATGTCCTTCGCTGATATTTCTCAAGGCCCCGAGTGCGACAGTCCACCGGCCGCATTCGAAAACCAGCGTGATCTCGATGTTGTCGAGATCGTTTTCAGAGGGTGGGCGGCTCTTTTCGGATTTGGTCATCATATGTGTACACTCAAGGGGATATGGTTGGAGGCGGAATGCCCCTCGCGCGATCAAGCGATCGTCTGCAATATGTGCCGGGGCCCATAAGGTTCCCGCCTTGAGGATGGCTTGGCCACGGGCGAAGGGTAATACGTCCGGCAATAGAGCGTCTCCTGCATTTGCTTTGCCTAGCAGCGCGACCGTAGCACGGAGCGAGCCGATCTCTCCCTTAACGATGACAGGCAATTCTGGAGGAAGCTGGCGTGCCTCTCGCGGCAGCTGACTGAGCAGTCCGCCTAACGCGCGAAACGCGGGTGGAACTGAACCATCGAGAGGTGAGAACAGGAACAGGCGCGCTTTGCCTTTGAATGGGCCGTAGGTGATTTCGAGCTCCAGATAAGGACCCTGAGCCGTTGCTTCGCTCACGCAGATCAGCCGCAAGCTTTGTTGTGTCAGACTCTCTAGCTGATCGAGCAACGGATCGAGTGCAAGTTCGACGAGGAGCGAACGAGTTGGCTCCGAAGGTAGGCCAAGCTCGCTCTGCACTGTCGCGATCAGCCCCTCTATGAGCGGACGGGGCAACGATAAGATGATCGTTTCATGTCCGAGAACCCAAGAGCAGTTGAGCATCGATACGGCACACGGCTCGGCGTCCCAGACAAGCCGTGCCATCTGCACCGATAGCGACTTATCGCCGAGACGGGTTTGCAGAGGCTTGCGGGAAGCGGCGATCTCGTTGAGCCAGGAGACGACGGCATGCGACAGGGTTAGCCCCGGTTCAAACTCCGATTCGTCGCCCGGAGCCATGCTCGCAGGCCCGTCTACAAGACGAGGCGCTTTCGCTAGCATAAGAGAAGAAGCCATCAGATTCAGTCGCTAGCCGTGTGGGTACGCGTACTACTGCGATACCGAAGCAAGACCTCGTCGTCGGCCTCTATCTCGGCTTCCGCTTCCGAATGGGAATCACTCGCGCGCTGAACGTCGCCCTCAATTTGCTGCCATTTGTAACTCGCCGCCGAGCACTTGGTCAAAATGGTCCGTGCGTCGAGGACCGACGTCTTGGCCTGCTCTTGAGCGTCGCGCACTTCCTCAAGCCTTCCGCGTGCTCGTGCGACCTCAGCTTTGAGCCGTTCAGTGACGATGTGACAGCGACGATCGAGCTCCTCGACAGACAGCGAATCAAACGATGCCAGCTCTCGGTAAAGCTCTCCTTCGAGCGCCGCTCGGTTTTTCTCGGCCGTCGCCAGATCCTGGACAGCTTGTTCCACCGCTTGGAGGGCGGTGCGAAGCTTGGCTTCCATGTTGGACACCTCACGAAGGGCGCTCCGCTGTCTCATATCCTTCACGAGCCGCAATTTCGAGGCATAGACACGATTCACGCGGTCAGACGTGACATCCATGTGAACGTCTCCTCAAAGCTTGATGCCTCGTCTCCGCTCTGACGCAGAAATTTCCGCAACTCCTCGATCGAATTAATTGCCCGATCTGTCAGAGGATCACTGCCTTGCTTATATTCGCCAACCTTCACCAAGAACTCGGCCTCGGCGTAGCGCGAGAGCAGATCACGGAAGAAGGAAGCTGCCTTGCGATGCGACACAGAGACGACTGCATTCATCACGCGGCTGCGGCTCGACAACACGTCAATGGCGGGAAAATGCTCGCGCGCTGCCAAAACGCGTGAGAGAACAACGTGGCCATCAAGAATGCCTCGCGACTCTTCGGCGATTGGATCACCCGAGCCGTCGCCTTCGACAAGCACGGTATAGAAGGCCGTGATTGAGCCGCGCTCGCCCATGCCGGCACGCTCTAAGAGGCCAGGAAGCATCGCAAAAACCGACGGCGGAAAGCCGCGCCGCGTCGGCGGCTCTCCTGCCGCAAGGCCGATTTCGCGCATGGCGCGGCTAAAGCGCGTCAATGAATCCATCATCAGGACGACGCGAAGTCCTTCATCACGAAAATATTCGGCGAGTGCTGTCGCCATGTGAGCGCATTGCGCTCGTTCCATTGCCGAGCGGTCGGAGGTCTCAACCACAACGACGGTGCGGCGAAGCGCCGCCTCACCGAGGTGCTGCTCGATGAATTCGCGCACTTCACGACCGCGCTCGCCGATCAACGCGACTACGGTGGCATCGGCAGCCGCGCCTTTTACAATCTGCGACAGAAGCGTCGACTTACCGCACCCTGGGTCTCCGTAGATGCCGATCCGCTGCCCCTCGCCACATGTCAGAAGCCCATCCAAGACACGGACGCCGAGTGGGAATGGCCGCTCGATAGCGCGCCTTGTCATTGGGTTTGGAGCCTTACCGCGCAGCGGACGAGTTTGAGCGGCCTTGATTGGACCCTTTCCGTCGATCGGACGGCCGAAGCTGTCGATCACCCGGCCAAGCAAGTCGGGGCCGACCGGAACTTCATGCATTCGCCCGGTCGGGACCACTTCTGCTCGGCTGGATAAGCCCGCCATGTCACCGATAGGAGTGAGCAATACCCCATCTTGCAGTAGGCCGATCACCTCGGCCTCGAGCGACCACCCGGTGCGGGAATCCCGCAACAGGCAAAGCTCCCCTATGCGCGCCTCTGGCAAGACGGCATGAAGCAAGGTGCCGACCGCCCGTGTGATCCGCCCTCGTACAGCACGCGTGTCGATCTGCTTTGCTGTAGATTTCAAAGACGATAGCGCGGCGTGCAGATTCCTCTCTGCGACCGCATCGGTCGCCGATGTTGTCATGGCTCGTCTTCCTTTGAAGGCAAACCCAAACCAAGGCGCAGAGCCCGGAGCTGCGCAGCAAGTCCAAGATCGACATTGCCAAATTCGCTCCACAACACGCACTGGTCCGTCGTTAGAGCCGGATCCGGGTCAATCCGCACTTTCGGCCGGCCCTCCTGTCCATCCCAGGCAGCGAACTCGCGCGCCAGCGCATCAGCTTTCAAAGGAGAGACATGAAGGCACACTTCCGCGCTACCATATTTTTGCTCGATCGCATGACGAACGGTCCTCACCAACATCTCGCCTGGATCAAACGCGCCCAGCAGATCGCTTACGATCTCCATGACAAGCTGGGGCAATTCCTGCTCCAGAATAGCTTTTCGCTGCGCAAGCGTGGAAGCAGCCTGCGCGATCAGCCGAGACATTTCTTCGGCGCCGCTCTTGAAGCCATCCGCTCGGCCGCGCGCCCGTTCCCGCTGATAAGCTGTCCGTCCCCAGCCGCGAACGCGTTGAAGATGCCGCTCGGCGGCCGCGCGCGCTTCGACGGCATCGCACCAGATCCCGAGCTCGGCAGCCCGTATAAATGGCCCGAGCGGACGTATCTGGGGGGCCACCGGCAGCGCTGGGTCATCAGCCGTCATGCCGTGGCGTCTCCCTCGACAAATGGGTTATCACCAAGGAAAGCAACGGGCCCGCGGCATTGCGGTGTTCGGCCGCTGGATTCTCGACAGCAGTGCCTATGGGCGAGCGTAGCAAAATGCGCGTGCGGTCAAGCGAAGAGGCTTCGTCGAGCCAAGCACCTAGGCAGGCATGGCCATCGTGTTCAATCTGTTGCGAAAGTTGTTCCGGATCAGCAGTAGCGGTGGTTGCGACCGCGCTGGCCAAGTGCCGGATACCGAAAGCGTGCGCTTCTGCCCCGATACGTCCAAGCAGAATTGCGAGATCCTGCTTTGAGACGAGCTTTAGGAGCGAGCGAGCATGCCAGATACTGCCGGCAAGCAAAGCAGCCCTATTCGGATCATGGCCGAGCAGAAGATCTCTTCCCCAGTTGCTGCTGCTCGCGTCCATTCCATTACCAAGCAGCATTTCGGCCAGTCTTACCTGCAGCCTCGCGCTCTTCTGTAGCCGGAGCAAAGTCGAAGCCGACAGCCGCGCGTCAAGACGGGCAGCAAATTGGCTCAGATGGGTCGAGGCAGCGAGCTCGCGCAGTCCTTCACAGGACGATTCGGACCAAGTATGAGATTCGGCGGATCGCAGCGGTATAGGCATTTGCACACCCCTATGCCCTGTCGGAGGCGATCTTTTTACCGGGAGCTTGGATAGCCGGCGTGCTCGAAGGGGTGCCCAGTCTGGCTAGCGCGCGCGCTGGCTGGGCACCCTGACGCATACGAGAACCAAGGAATATGTAGCAGAGAAGGCCGAGCGCAGCGCCGGCCACGCCGACACCGGCCGCAAGTAGCGGGGCTGAAATGGATTTGCTCGACTGAGCGGAAGCAGCTGGCAAGGGCGACGGCCGTTCAAGCGGAGCCCGTTCAACCGGTACAAAGACCACCGCCACCTTGTCATAGGATAGGCCCTCGATACTGTTGGCGACCAGCATCTTGATCTGCGGCAGCAGAGCCGAGAGCTTTGCATTGGAGTTATGTCGAATGAACACCGACGCAGAGGACGGCATCGTGTCCTGGCGCAACAGATCATTTTTCGGCAAAACAACGTGGACACGCGCGGATATGACGCCGTCGATATCGCTGATCGTGCGCGACAATTCTTCGCTCAGGGCGTAAACGAAGCGAGCGCGCTCCTCGGTCGGCGAGGCAACCAGGCCCGATCCTTTGAACACCTCGCCGAGGTTCTTGAAAGGCTGGCGCGGCAGCCCTTCTAAATTTAGCAGCTCGATCGAAAACGCTAGCTGCTTCTCCTCGACCTGGATCGTGCTGGTCCCGTCCTTGGCAGTGACACGGACCGCATCGACTCCCTTACTTAGCAGGAGCGCAAGCATCTCATTGGCCTCACGCTCCTGCACTTTGGTGTAGAGCTCAGCCTTACAGCCGAGCAGAAGGAGCAGGAGCGGCAGCACGGTAAAAGCACGCAACCATTGAGCGAATGGGCGGACATGGCCGCTTTGTCCGCAGATGGAACCAGTCATCAACGAACTCAGCCCGCCGATAGCAATTTGTTCATAGATGAGCTGACGGCACTGGTACTCTTGGAGACGAGCGAAACCTCGACGACACCTTTGTAAACGTCTCGCAGACTCGCAACCATCGCGTCAAAGTCGAGCACCCCTTCCGGTTTGCCCGCAGGGCTCGCCCCCACGGGCTGCGGCGGCGAAAGCGGCTGAGCGGCCGGCCCAGGTTGCACGACCTTCGAAATGGCGGCCACGCCGCCGCTCGCTGCAGAAGGAACGGGACTGCCCCGGTACATCGAAGAGAGCGCCTGGAGCACGCGCTCGCCAGGCGGACTCGCCTGCACTGTTGCACGCTGAACCTCCGACATCGCAGGAACGGACGCTGCCTTATCTGTGACCGAGGAGACAGCGCCTGACGTCGAAGCGACGTGCATTAGAGCCTGCTGAAACTGGCTCTGCGCGCCGATTGCTGCCGGCTGGCAGAGCCCGGAGAGGCCTTCGGCAGGGTTCAGGGAGATCGGCGTAGCGGCTAGCATGATCGAAGGTGTCATTGGTTTGGCGCCGATGAGGCACGCCGTTGTTAAGAATTGATGAGTCAGCACCGTAAAGAGGCGAGCTGACCGCAAGCTGACGAACACGCGAGCCATAAGGCCATTTAAAGATCACGTTCGGCTTCCAGCTTGAGCGAAGTCTTATTGACGCATACGCATTTATGAACGGCTTTGACCGAAGCACTTCCACCCGTCTCGCGCACGCTCCATCGGCTGACATCATCCAGCTGCTGCGCGCACCACCATCACCAAGCGGCGGTGTTGAGACTAGGCGTGTTGCCACCTAACGGGTCAATACCCTAGAAGGGCGAACTGACGACAAGCCGACGAACACGCCAAGGTTTGCGTCATCTAAAGATCACGTTTGTTTCCAAATTGGCCGAATCTCAGCTCTTGTTCTGAGGTCGAAGGAACTAGGGAATGCTTGTGCGAACCACGATGCTGGACATTTTAAAGAGAGCTCTTTGTGTCGGAGCTTTCGTTTCCAGCGGAATACTTCCGGCGTTCGATGCTTCCCTCTCGCTCCCATCGACACCTTATAACTATACGGTTCTGGATCAGGAGCTCTCTGCCGCACTGCAGGAATTCGGTAACAACCTAAATATCAGAGTCAACGTCAGCGCCGAGGTGAAGGGCCGGATCCGCGGGCGAATGCCGGATCTGCCAGCGCGAGAGTTCCTCGATCGTTTGACGAACCTCTACAATCTTCAATGGTACTATGATGGGCTCGTGCTTTACGTATCTGCTGCAAGCGAGGCGCAAAGTCGTCTGCTTGTGTTGAAGCCGATCAGCTTCGACGCATTCAAAGCGGCGCTCGATACACTCAACATCTCCGACGAGCGCTATGCTGTACGAGCGGCACCAGGAAATGGCATCGTCCTGGTTTCTGGTCCACCACGCTTTATTGCGCTCGTGGACCAAACGCTGAGTGGCCTTGTGGCGGAGGCGCAGGCGCGGCCACACGCCGCCGATAAGCAGCCGCGGGAATCGATTCTGAAGTTATTTCGTGGCTCCTCGACCATGGTCATTCGCGATGGACGACCGGAAGCCCCCTATTCTTCCGACGCGCCGCATCAGGACAGCATGGTGCGCGAGCCTGCGCCAGGCCAGAGATGAAATGGAGAATGCGCGGCGGCTTTTGGCGAAAGTCAATGCCCGTCTGCATTGGCTCATTGTGAATCCTTCTGACGCTCGTCAGCTTCTCGAAAGCTCACCCTCCTAGCATGAGAGCGCGGATGTCTGGACGGCGATGCCGTCCATCCACCGTATTGGACATGCACGTCGAGGCACCCGATGCTCGCAATGACCTGAAACCGGGTTGGCGTCATTGTTGCCGGTAGCTCGCAGGCTGCGGCTCAACGCGAGTCTTCTAAACAGTTCTCCGTAGGCCGCGATGCAAGTGGCCTTTGTCGAACAAGGGCTCGGGGCCGCTCTATGTTTCAAAGGAGGAACAGGATGGATTTCAACTCAATCGACCCACTGAACACGGACCCCCGCCTGACTTACCACCCCCGCCCGCCGATCCAACGGGCTTTGAGCACCAGCTGAGCGAATTGCAAGATAGTGCTCCGCCATACGTTACTCGGTCGCCAGTGCCGCAGGGCGAAGCCTATTCGCCATATTTGGAGGCCGGGCATCCCTATTCGTCACATTTGAATTGGCAGGATGATCTGCATACGCCGGCCGCGGTTTCCCCTGAGCCATTACCGGCCACTGGCGAAAGCTTTCAGCAGCCCAGCTCGCAGCAGGCGATTGCTGAACCGCTGGCGAAAGCCGCATATTTCGATCAGGATCTGATTTGGCAGGAGCTCGAATCCGGCCTGCAAGCCGGGCCGTCGCAAGCCGGGCCATCATCCTTCGCCCTGGAAGGCCCTCAGCGACCCATCTCGCAGCAGCCGCTTGCTCAGTCGCTGGCGGAAGCCCCCGATTTCGATAAGGACCCAGTTTGGCAGGAGCTCGATCCCGGGCTGCAGGCCGGGCCATCGCAGGCCGGGCCGTCCTCGTCCGCGGGGGCCGCGCCACGCGAACTCGGAGATTTCGTCATGAACAACGGACGCCGTGCCAGCGAGTACTGGGTCTTCTTTCCCCAAACGGCCTCGAACGCTCAGATGAATATGCTAAGAAGCGTCGGGCTCATGCCGAGCAGAGACTCACCGACAACCTTCTCCATTATAGGTGTCCCCCACACAGCCGAATGGCGAGATGAGGATTTCGTTCGTATCAACCCGTCGCTGGACCCTAGCCTCTGGCCTGGATACTCGGGTGAGGATTCACCCACTGGGTAGACGTTCCACAGCAGCTCGCGGCAGGGCCATGCGCCTCCCCGCGAAAACAGACCTTCGGGATGTCGCCGACGGCAGCAGCGCCTGGCGACGTCCCTCCTGGGCGTCGACGATCTTGGCTATCTTAGCCTCGCGCCAAGATAATTGTACCCGGTCAATTAATTATGCGTCCTTTCAGAGATCTGGTCAGGCAGTCGGCGCGGCCAGGACATTCCAGCTGAGAACGGCCCACATCATCCCCGCAACGTTCCGAGTCTCAAGCGGCAGGGGTTTTGAAGGCACCTCGAGCGGACTTCGCAGCGAGTGAAACGAAGTTGATGCCGGTGATGGCGCCGACGTCCTAGTTCTTCAGCCAGTCGCAGCGCCGGTAGAACTCGATCGGCATGTGTCCTCGCGCCGTCAGCGACTCCTCCAAGCCCCCATTGGTGAGGCGGGCATGCCCGTGCTGCGAGCTGGTTGTGGAGCGCGTACCCGGTGCCCAAACCCGCTGGGCCTTGGGGTTGCAGTCCAATCGAGTTATTCAGCCACGTCCAACAGGATAGAGACGAACGCGCGGTCCTCTGTCCGTTTCTTGCAACTCGGCCCTATAGGGTACACCTTCGATGAGGATATGCGTTGGACGGCCCGCGCTCGGCACGAGACCCTCGTCGTCCAGTGCTTGGACGAGCTCTAGTGGGGCGAAACGTTCGCGGTTGTGATCCCAATGCCCCTCGCGGATCACAGGCGCGAAATCCAGTCGCTGCTGATGGCATGGCCTGGCAGACGACGATGCCCTGGTTTCATCCATCTGCCCAACTTGGGAGTGATGGACGAGAAGAACGTCGCGGGGCCCTTCCGGCCCCAGCTCGGCCGTGTAGGGCTCACGGTTGATGGAAAAACGTGTGATTGGGACGAAGTGGGTCGGCGGGAGCCCGCTGTAATCAAGTATGTCGATCAAGACGTCCGAGGTCCGTCGGGAGCCGTGCTCCCAGTCCGAATCGACGAGAGGCCCGATGTCCCGTACCATTATGATGGTTCGCTGATAATGGGTCGATTGGATCCATACTGCTCTCCTCTTGACGATACAGGGCCTGCGCAAATCTGCGGAGTTACGCGCCGGACCAGTGTACGGGGCGGCAGAGATTTCAGCGCGAGCCAAGACTAATCTTGCAGGGGCTAGCTGTCGAAAACCTGACGAGTGTCACAAGGAGCCAATGGCGACCGTGTTGGTTTCCTCCGGAAGGTGCGGCGTCGGTCGTCTGCTGAAGAAGAGCTGGTGATGGTCGAAGACAAGGAGCCGCGCTGAACCTGGAGGACTGCCTATGAAACTGCACCGCTTCCGTGACACTTGGACGTCGTCTTCGGTGACATCGATGCAAGCTTTCGGACTTTTGCAACCGAAAAGCTTGCAATTTCATTCCCGGCCTTGACCTGGGCCTACCCGACGGGTCCGACCTTTTCGCAATTGATCGTATCGATGTGCGGGTAGTGTGTGTATCGACGCGCGCCGTTTCCATGCTTAGCCCTTGGGCGCGGATCGCGCGAGCCTTCGCTTGGTCGAGGCGTCGGAGCGGCGGCCGGGAGCTCCTTGCAGCTATCAGGCGGGTTTCCGCGTTTCAGCATCTTCCGAAACACGGCATACGCGTCATTTGCGCTCTCATAGGCGGACAGGGTCGAGTCATCGTTTACCCAGGCGAGCACGATAACCTTTGCAGTTTCCCGATTGGTGGTATCGAAAGAAAAGGCGGAACTGCTGCAGGAATTGAGTGCCTGTATTCGTCGCCGAGCGTGGCGCCCTGCCGGTAGACATCACGAGTGGGTCGCTCGGGATATCTTCGAACGCCAGCTTGAGGACGGCGGCGAGAAGCTCCGCCATGCGCTTCTTCTTATATCCCTTAAGATCCTTGTTTTGCGCTTTCTCGACGGCCGCGATCATCGCCTCGAGCTGGTCGAGAAATAGCGGGTGCGCGTAGATCGTCCAACCATTGATCTTGGGGTTATCGTCGCTCACGCCTCGTCATCTCGGAGAGCCGAGTTGAGATCGACCTTGACGCCTTTGACGAGGGCCTTGCCGCGCGCGAGCAGCGACTTCGGTACGGGCCGAATCCGCGCCCGCTGATCGGCCATGGTCTCGTGCAAGCAATTTAAGAAACTTGCCGATCACTGGATCGCCCTCGTCCGCGCGCGCTTGCTTCTTGGCTATCACGACGGTCCCGTCGGAGAGGCCGCGGAACACGACCTGGTCGCGCTTGCCCAACCCCAGGATCTTACGGATGGGTACCGGCACGGTTGTTTGGCCGCGCTCCGTGAGCGTCGCGGGATTTCAAGGATTTCGGCCGTCTTGGTCACGGTCCGCTCCCATAATCTGCCCCCGGCAATGCATTTGCATTGTAGGTCAAGAGACGTCAGATTGCGAGGGAATGGGACCGCGAGAAGATCGACAATGAACGCTACACCGTGGCGCGCTGGAGGAGGACTTCGCCCACCACATGCGAATGCCATCCCAACCAAGCGAAGGAGAGGATCTCTCAACGGCTCAGGTGCAGTCAGTGCAGAGAATCAGACCATAGGGCGCGTAGACTGAGCCTGAGAGAGCAAGGTCGGTCACAGGCCCACCGCTTGTTACCCATGGTCATTCCCTAGTACCCACTTTTCATAGAACGTGAGTCGTGATTCAAGATCGGGATGATTCCCGAAGCAAGAGAAGTCCGCGTTTCGCGGAAGGAG
>NZ_JCAMOR010000092.1:0-26427 GCF_059512385.1 Bradyrhizobium sp. Crot121
ATTTCCTTGCCGAACAGCCAGCGCGCGTCATATTCGCGAAACCCGGTCGGCTTCACCATCGGCTCGGATTCGAAGGCATAGGTGTTCGGAACCAGAACGGGCTTGGGCTTTGGAAACATCTTGTAGCAGCCTCGCGAGAGCGTGATGGTCAATGCTGCAGCCAATAGCCAAAGGCGGACTGCGGCGAAAGGTGGGATCGGCTGCTATTGGCCGACAATTGCGGCGGATTTGTTGGCCGGGAAATGCCCACTCAGAAGGCATAAATCGCGTCAGCGATCACTGGCGATTTCGATCGCGGTAGCAAGCAAGCTATCTTACTGCTCCAGCACGAGCCTGCCGTTGGCATATTCGAAGCGCTTCAGCTTGGACAGGAAGGACAGGCCGAGCAGGTTTTCGGAAAGCGCTTCGTCGGGCAGCACCATGGCGTCGACGTCGCGGACGATGAGGCCGCCGAGATCGATCATGGCAAGGCGGGCGCGCGCGGCCTTGATGGTGCCGTTGGCGGTGGTGACGGTGGCGGTGTAGTCGCCGCGCGACGGGCGCAGGCCGAAGCGCGCGGCGGATTTCTCATTCAGCGCAACAAGCGAGGCGCCGGTGTCGACCATGAAGTCGATGCGCTGGCCGTCGATGCGGCCGTCCGTCGCAAAGTGTCCGCGGGGGTCGCGAGGAATGCTCAGCGTGCGGCCGCCGCCCTGCGCCACGGTCTGAACGGGGATACTCTTCGAAGCGGTCGTGGCGGACGCGGAGGCCGGCGTCATCTTGTCCGCCATCTGCGCCATGAAGCTGCCGAGGCCGACCAGGATGGCGGCAAGGATCATTATGTTACGCATGACGCCACGCAGATTTCCAGGAACTGGCCGATTTCACCACGCCATCCGCCGTCTCGCGACCGGCAGCGGCGATGGAGCCTGCCATTTTCGCGAAAATGATGAGTGAAGCGTTAACGGCAACGCCGTCATACGCGGGCTTGACCCGCGTATCCAACGATCTTCAGAAAAGCTTCTTGGGATGGATTGCCGGGTCAAGCCCGGCAATGACGAAGCGAGGACTACGTCCCGCGCGGCTTGGCCCGACGCGTCGGCACGGCATTGGCAGGGTCCTCCGGCCATGGGTGCTTCGGGTAGCGCCCGCGTAGATCGGCACGCACGGCACTGTAGCTGCCGCGCCAGAAGCCTGGCAGATCCCGCGTCACCTGCACCGGGCGCTGCGCCGGTGACAGCAATTCCAGCACCAGCGGCACAGCGCCCTTCGCGATCGATGGATGGATGTTGAGCCCGAACAGTTCCTGCAGCCGGACCGCGATGGTCGGGCCCTGCTCGGCCTCGTAGTCGATCGCAAGCTGGCTGCCCGTCGGCGCCTCGAAATGGGTCGGCGCCTCCTGCTCCAGCCGGGCACGTAGATTCCAGGGCAACAGCGCCATCAGCGCATCCGAGAGATCGCCGGCCGACAACTCCTTGAGCGAGGTCTTGTCGTAAAGCGCAGGCACCAGCCAGGTCTCGCGCTCCCGCGCCAGCGCCTCATCCGACAGATCCGGCCAGCTATCGCCTTCGGCCTTGCGCAGGAACATCACGCGGTCGCGCCATTGCTTGGCGTGCTTTGACCACGGCAACTTGTCGAGGCCCGCAGCGATCAAGCCATCTGCAAGCACGCGTGCAGTCTCCGCCGACGGGGACAGCGCCACCGGCGCTTCCGACAGCGTGATCGCATGCAGCGTGCGCCTGCGCCGCGCGCGCAGCGCCATCGCACTTCGGTCGAACGAAATATCTTCCGTAGTCTCGATCTCACCTGCGAAACGCAGCTCGATCTCTTCCAGAGTGATCGGCGCCGCCAGCAGGATCCGGCCGCTCGCCGCGGTGCCGGTCAACTCTCCGACTGCGATATAGGATGAACGCGCAAGTGGGGACGTCTGCTCGACGCTGGCGCCGCGGCCGTTGGCGAGCACAAAGCTGCCATTGCCGCGGTTGCGCGCGACGCGATCGGGAAAGGCGAAGGCCAGCATCGTGCCGGTGGAGAGCTCGCCTATGGCCTCGGACGCTTTCGACGACGTCACCTGCGAAGCCCAGCGCTGCGCGAGGCTGCGCGCGCTCGAGGCCCGCTGCGAGCGATCGCGACGGAACTGATCGAGCCTGACATCAAGATCGACACTGTCGCCGCCGAGCCCGCGCTCGGTGAGCACCGCTGCGATCTCCGCGGCTCCTGCCGCCGCGCCAAACCGCGTCGAATCCACGATCATGCGGGCGAGCCGCGGCGGCAGCGCCAGCGCACGCAGGCTGTTGCCTTCCGCCGTGATCCGGCCGTCGACATCGAGCGCGCCGAGTTCGCGCAGGAGCACGCTTGCTTCGTTCCAGGCCGGCAGCGGCGGCGGATCGAGGAACGCAAGGCCGGACGCATCGCTGACACCCCATTGCGCGAGGTCGAGCACCAGCGAGGACAGGTCGGCGGACAGGATCTCGGGCTGGGTGTAGGGCGCGAGCGAGGCGGTCTGCGGCTCGTCCCACAGCCGGTAGCAGACACCGGGCTCGGTACGGCCGGCGCGGCCGCGGCGCTGATCGACCGCGGCACGCGAAGCGCGCACGGTCTCGAGGCGCGTCAAGGCGATGTCGGGCTCGTAGCGCGGAACGCGCGACATGCCGGAATCCACGACAATGCGCACACCCTCGATGGTCAGCGAGGTCTCGGCGATCGAGGTCGCCAGCACCACCTTGCGGTGACCCTTGGGTGCCGGCGCGATGGCGCGGTCCTGAACGCTGGCATCGAGCGCGCCGAACAGCGGCACGATCTCGATCGCAGCGTCGCGGATGCGTTCTTCGAGAAAATTCTGCGTGCGTCGGATTTCGGCAGCGCCCGGCAGGAACGCGAGCACCGAGCCGGGGTCGGCGCGAAGCGCTATTGAGATCGCCTCCGCCATCTGCCGCTCCAGCGGAACGTCCATCTTGCGACCCAGATAACGCGTCTCCACTGGAAAGGCGCGGCCTTCACTCTCAACAACAGGTGCATCGCCCAGCAGCTTGGCGACACGTGCGCCGTCGAGCGTTGCCGACATCACGAGCAGGCGAAGATCCTCGCGCAAGCCCTGCTGCGCGTCGCGCGCCAGCGCGAGTCCCAGATCGGCATCGAGCGAGCGCTCATGAAATTCGTCGAACAGGACTGCGGCAATGCCTGTGAGTTCGGGATCGCCGAGGATCTGGCGCGAGAAGATGCCTTCGGTGACGACCTCGATGCGGGTGGCGCGCGACACTTTCGAGCCGAAGCGAACGCGATACCCGACGGTTTCGCCAACCCGCTCGCCAAGCGTCCGCGCCATACGCTCGGCGCTGGCGCGCGCCGCGATCCGCCGCGGCTCCAACACGATGATCTTCTTGCCGTTGGTCCAGGGCTCGTCGAGCAGCGCCAGCGGCACCCGCGTGGTCTTGCCGGCGCCGGGCGGCGCGACGAGCACGGCCGTATTCTTCGCCGCAAGCGTCGCCGCGAGCTCGCCGAGCGCTGCGTCAATGGGAAGTGGAGTGTCGAAATGACGGGGCACGGCCTCACCACGTCGTCATGCCCGGGCTTGTCCCGGGCATCCACGTCTCTCTTGCCGAAAAGGAGAAAACAGAACGTGGATGGCCGGGACAAGCCCGGCCATGACGAAAAGTAATAATCGTCAAACCGGCGGTTCGGCTGCGCGGCCAACGCTCTCATAGCTGAAGCCGTGCGCGGCCATATCCTCGGGGCGGTAGATGTTGCGGAGATCGACCACGACCGGCTGCCGCAACAGGTTCTTCAACCGCTCAAGGTCAAGCGTGCGGTATTGTACCCACTCGGTGACGACGACCATGGCGTCGGCGCCGGTCACGCATTCATAGGGATCATCGCAATACTCGATATCCGGCAGCTCCTTGCGCGCCTGCTCAATGCCGACAGGATCATGCGCCCGCACTTTTGCGCCCATGTCCAACAGGCCGGTGACGATCGGGATGGAGGGTGCTTCCCGCATGTCGTCGGTCTCCGGCTTGAAGGTGAGACCGAGCACGGCCACCGTCTTGCCGCGCAAATTGCCGGCGAGGCCCGCAACCTTGCGCGCCATCGCGCGCTTGCGGTTGTCGTTGACGCCGAGCACGGCCTCCACGATGCGCAAATTCACGTCATGGTCCTGCGCGATCTTGATCAGCGCGCGGGTGTCCTTGGGGAAGCAGGAGCCGCCGAAACCGGGGCCGGCATGCAGGAACTTGGAGCCGATGCGGTTGTCGAGCCCGATGCCGCGCGCGACTTCCTGGACGTCGGCGCCGACCTTTTCGGAGAGATCGGCGATCTCGTTGATGAAGGTGATCTTGGTCGCCAGGAATGCGTTGGCGGCGTATTTGATCAGCTCCGCCGTGCGCCGCGCCGTATACATCAGCGGCGCCTGGTTGAGCGACAGCGGCCGGTAGACATCGCCGAGCACTTTCCGCGCGCGCTCATCTGATGTGCCGACCACGATGCGGTCCGGGAATTTGAAGTCGCGGATCGCGGCGCCCTCGCGCAGGAATTCCGGATTCGAGGCGACCGCGACGTCGGCGGCCGGGTTGGCTTCGCGGATCAGGCGCTCGACCTCGTCGCCGGTGCCGACCGGCACGGTCGATTTGGTCACCACCACCGTGAAGCCTTTGAGCGCACCGGCGATCTCGCGGGCGGCGGCATAGACGTAAGAGAGGTCGGCATGGCCGTCGCCGCGGCGCGACGGCGTACCGACGGCGATGAAGACCGCGTCAGCGTCGGCGACCGGGTCCTTCAGATCGGTGGTGAAGTCGAGCCGCCTCGCCTTCACATTGGCGGCGACCAGAGCGTCCAGCCCCGGCTCGAAGATCGGGATTTCGCCGCGGCGCAGGGCGTTGATCTTCTCGACGTCCTTGTCCACGCAGGTGACGTGGTGTCCGAAATCCGCAAAACACGCGCCAGAGACCAGTCCCACATAACCCGTGCCAATCATGGCGATGCGCATGAAACCACCCGCTTGCTATCGTTAACGATTCCGCAACTCCCGGCCAGCGTCTTAGAACATTTGCCGGCCCGGAGGAAACGGCAAAAAGCAGGCACGAGCGGCATGTCATTTGTATGAATAAAGGCGATAGCAACCGATCCGGCCGAAGATGCGCCAAATGCGCGCCGAAACAGGACAGTCATGACCGCAAACGGGACAACCTCCGCGAGCCTGCGTTCCGCCACCTCGCCGGACGGGCGCATCGATTGGGTGGACTACGCCAAGGGCATCTGCATCGTCATGGTCGTGATGATGCACTCGGTCCTGGGCGTGGAAGCCGCCGCCGGCGAGACCGGTTTCATGCACGCGTTTGTCATGTTCGCCAAACCGTTCCGGATGCCGGATTTTTTCCTGATTTCGGGCCTCTTCCTCTCGCTCGTGATCGACCGTGACTGGCGCACCTATCTCGACCGCAAGGTCGTCCACTTCGCCTATTTCTACGTGCTCTGGGTGACGATCCAGTTTGCGTTCAAGGCGCCGGCCTTTGCCGCCGAAACGAGCTGGAGCCATACCGGCTACCTCTATCTCGAATCCTTCATCGAACCTTTCGGCACGCTGTGGTTCATCTATCTGCTGCCGATCTTCTTCGTCGTCACAAAACTGACACGCAATCTGCCGCCGCTCGCGATTCTGGCGCTGGCCGCCGGACTCGAGATGGCGCATGTGGTGACCGGCTGGACCGTGATCGACGAATTCTGCGCGCGCTTCGTCTATTTCTATGCCGGCTATCTCTTTGCGCCCACCGTCTTCAAGCTGTCGAACCGTGCACGCTCCGCGCCGACATTGGCGCTGATCGGGCTCGCGCTGTGGGTGCTGGTCAATGGCGCCCTGGTGATCGCGGGGGTGAGCGAATGGCCGCTCGTCTCGCTGGTACTGGGATTTGCGGGCGCCTTTGCCATCGTCGTCACCGGGACGCTGCTGGCACGGATGAAGTGGCTCACGGCCTTGCGCTTTTGCGGCGAGCATTCGATCGTGATCTATCTCGCCTTCTTCCTGCCGATGGTGATCGCACGCGTCGGCCTGTTGCGCAGCGGCGTGATCCACGACATCGGTCTGATCTCGCTGCTCGTCACCATCACCGGTCTCGTCGGCGCACTGGTGATCTGGCGCATCGCGCTCGCCGTCCGCGCCAACTTCCTGTTCGAGCGCCCCGCCGCGTTCTGGATCGCGCCGAAGAAAGCGGCAGTATTGCAGGCGGCCGAATAATTTGGTCGTCGTCCCAGGCTTAACCCCGGGACGACGAAGGTGTGCGGTTCGCCAAAATTCGGCACCTGAAGGCTGTCATTTGCTGCAAAAATCCCTAAATTTCGGCCATGCCGAAATCAGCCTCCAAGACCTCAGCCAAGACAGAACCCAAAGCCGCCCCCAAGCCCGTTGCCGCCAAGGCTCCGGCCAAGGGCCACCATGTGTTCCTGGTCGACGGTTCCTCCTACATCTTCCGCGCCTACCACGCCCTGCCACCGCTGAACCGCAAGTCCGACGGACTGCAGGTCAATGCCGTGCTCGGCTTCTGCAACATGCTGTGGAAGCTCCTGCGCGAGATGCCCGAGGACAACCGGCCGACCCATCTCGCCATCGTCTTCGACAAGTCCGAGATCACCTTCCGCAACAAGATCTATCCCGACTACAAGGCGCACCGGCCGCCGGCGCCCGATGACCTGATCCCGCAATTCGCGCTGATCCGCGAGGCGGTCCGGGCCTTCGACCTGCCCTGCCTGGAGCAGGTCGGCTATGAGGCCGACGACCTCATCGCGACCTATGTCCGGCTCGCCTGCGAGCGCGGCGCGAGCGCGACGATCGTGTCCTCCGACAAGGACCTGATGCAGCTCGTCACCGACTGCGTCAGCATGTACGACACCATGAAGGATCGCCGCATCGGCATTCCCGAAGTGATCGAGAAGTTCGGCGTGCCGCCGGAAAAGGTGGTCGAGGTACAGGCCTTGGCCGGCGATTCCACTGATAACGTGCCCGGCGTGCCCGGCATCGGCGTCAAGACCGCGGCGCAGCTCATCACCGAATATGGCGATCTCGAATCCCTGCTGAGCCACGCCGGCGAGATCAAGCAGCCGAAGCGTCGCGAGGCGCTGGTCGAAAATGCCGAGAAGGCGCGCATCTCGCGCCAGCTTGTGCTGCTCGACGACAAGGTCGAGCTCGAGGTGCCGCTCGACGACCTCGCCGTGCATGAGCCGGATCCGCGCCGGCTGATCGCGTTCCTGAAGGCGATGGAGTTTTCGACTCTGACCCGCCGCGTCGCCGAATATTCGCAGATCGACCCATCCGATATCGAGCCCGATCCCGGCAACAAGAGCGGCGCGAGCGTGTTCTCGCCGTTGCCTCCTTCCGACGTCGAGCCCGCGCCGGGTCCCGGCGGGCCCACGCAGGGCGCGCCTGCCGCCAAAGAGCGTAACAAGCCTGCGGGCAAGGAAGACAAGGCCTCAAGCCTCAAGGGCACGCCGATCGCGCTCGCCGAAGCGCGCGCGGAGGCGGCGCGCAGGACGAAAATCGATCGCAGCAAATACCTGACGATCAAGAGCCTCGATCAGCTGGGCGCCTTCATCGCGCGGATCCATGATACCGGCCATGTCGCGGTCCAGGCGAAGGCGAATTCGATCGATCCAATGCAGGCGGAGATTTCCGGCATTGCGCTCGCACTCGGCCCCGACGACGCCGCCTATATCCCGCTCGCCCACAAGCAGGCGGGCGGAGGCAGCGGGCTGTTCGACGCGGGATTGGCGCCGGACCAAATCAAGTTCGAGCAGGCGATCGAAGCCTTGCGGCCGATCCTGGAATCGCAGGGCATCCTGAAGATCGGCTTCGACGTCAAGTTCAACGCGGTGATGCTGGCGCAAGCCGGCATCACGCTGCGCAACTATGACGATGCGCAGTTGATCTCCTACGTGCTCGACGCCGGCCGCGGCTCTCATGCGCTGGAATCGCTGGCCGAGCGTTGGCTCGGGCATGCGGTGCTCGCCGAGAACGGGCTGACCGGTAGCGGCAAGAACAGACTGACGTTCGACCAGGTTGCGATCGACAAGGCGACCGAGCACTGCGCCGAGGGCGCCGACGTGATCCTGCGGCTGTGGCGCGTATTGAAGCCCCGCCTGGTCGCGGAGCGGATGGCGAGCGTCTACGAGACACTGGAGCGGCCGCTGGTCTCCGTGCTGGCGCGGATGGAGCGGCGCGGCATCTCGATCGACCGCCAGGTGCTGTCGCGGCTGTCAGGCGATTTCGCCCAGACCGCGGCGCGCGTCGAGGCCGAGGTCCAGGAGATCGCGGGGGAGCCGATCAATGTCGGCAGCCCCAAGCAGATCGGCGACATCCTGTTCGGCAAGATGGGATTGCCCGGCGGCACGAAGACCAAGACCGGCGCGTGGTCGACGACCGCGCAGGTGCTGGACGACCTCGCCGAGCAGGGCCACGAATTCCCGAAGAAGATCCTGGAATGGCGGCAGGTCTCGAAGCTGAAATCGACCTATACCGACGCGCTGCCGACCTACGTCAATCCGCAGACCCATCGCGTCCACACCACCTACGCGCTGGCTGCGACCACCACGGGGCGGCTGTCGTCGAACGAGCCGAACCTGCAGAACATCCCCGTGCGCACCGAGGACGGCAGGAAGATCCGCCGCGCCTTTGTCGCGACGCCCGGGCACAAGCTGGTATCGGCGGATTATTCGCAGATCGAGCTGCGGCTGCTCGCGGAGATTGCCGACATCCCCGTGCTGAAGCAGGCGTTCCGCGACGGCCTCGACATTCATGCCATGACGGCGTCCGAGATGTTCGGCGTGCCGATCAAGGACATGCCGAGCGAAGTGCGCCGCCGCGCCAAGGCGATCAATTTCGGCATCATCTACGGCATCTCGGCGTTCGGCCTCGCCAACCAGCTCGGCATCGCGCGTGAAGAGGCTTCCGCCTACATCAGGAAGTATTTCGAGCGCTTCCCGGGCATCCGCGCCTATATGGACGAGACCAAGGATTTCTGCCGCCGCAACGGCTATGTCACCACGCTGTTCGGCCGCAAATGCTACTACCCCGACATCAAGGCCAGCAACGCCTCGGTCCGCGCCTTCAACGAGCGCGCCGCGATCAACGCCCGCCTGCAGGGTTCGGCCGCCGACATCATCCGCCGCGCTATGACCCGCATCGAGGGCGCGCTCGCCGAGAAGAAGCTATCCGCGCAGATGCTGTTGCAGGTGCATGACGAACTGATCTTCGAGGTCCCCGACGAGGAAGTCGCGGCAACCCTGCCGGTCGTGCAGCATGTGATGCAGGACGCGCCCTTCCCGGCCGTGATCCTGTCGCTGCCGCTGCAGGTCGACGCCCGCGCCGCCAACAATTGGGACGAGGCGCATTGAGCTCTCTCTGTCGTCGCCCAGACGGACGACGACAGCAAAAATGCACTCGGAGCAATTGCGCAATGGAATCGCGGCACGACGCGCGTTAGAAACGTGCATCCTCCCGCGAGTTCCTGATGCCTCACACCTCCGCCTTGCTCGGTTTTGCGCTGCTCTCGCTCGGCATGGTGCTAACGCCGGGGCCGAACATGATCTACCTGATCTCGCGCTCGATCACGCAGGGGCCGGCAGCCGGGATCGTGTCGCTCGGCGGGGTGGCGCTCGGCTTCGTGTTCTACATGCTATCAGCGGCATTCGGCATCACCGCGCTGTTGTTCGCGATCCCCTACGCCTATGACGCGCTGCGCTTTGCCGGCGCGGCCTATCTGTTGTGGCTGGCGTGGCAGGCGCTGAAACCCGGCGGACGTTCGCCGTTCCAGGTGAAGAAGCTCCAGGTCGACAGCCCCCGGAAGCTGTTCGCGATGGGATTTGTCACCAACCTGCTGAATCCCAAGATCGCGATGCTCTATCTGGCGCTGCTGCCGCAGTTCATCGATCCCACGGGCAGCGTGCTGACGCAGTCGCTCGCGCTCGGCGTGACCCAGATCGCGATCAGCGTCAGCGTCAACGCGATAATCGCGCTCGCTGCCGGTTCGATCGCGCTGTTCCTCGGCACGCGGCCGGCCTGGCTGCTGCTGCAGCGCTGGCTGATGGGCACGGTGCTGGCGGGGCTTGCGATGAAGATGGCGTTCGAGGCGAGGAGAGCGTGACTTCTTCACCTCACCCCGCTTGCGGGGAGAGGTCGGAATTCAAGCGCAGCTTGAATTCCGGGTGAGGGGGAGCCGCCGCAGGCTCATCTCTCACCGTGTTTGCGGAGAAGGCCCCTCACCCCAACCCTCTCCCCGCAAGAGCGGGGCGAGGGAGCAGAAAAGAGCATCAATCCAGCTTCGCTTCCATGCCGCGCTTCACGCCGGGACGGGCCATCAGCTTGTTGTACCAGCGCTCGACATTGGGGAAATCGCCGAGATTGACCTTGTGCCGCGGGTGGCGCCAGGCCCAGCCGAGGATGGCGAAATCGGCGACCGACAGATCGCCGGCGACGAAGTCGCGGCCTTCGAGCCGGCGGTTCAGCACGCCGTAGAGGCGGAGTGTCTCGGTCATGAAGCGCTTCAGGCCATAGGCGCGGTCCTGCTCGTTCTCGAGCGCGATGAAATGGTGCACCTGGCCCGGCATCGGACCAAAACCGCCCATCTGCCACATCAGCCATTCATAGACCGGGATGCGCTCGATCAAAGGCTTGGGCAGGAACTTTCCGCTCTTCTCGCCGAGATAGAGCAGGATCGCGCCCGATTCGAATACGCTGACCCGCTTGCCGCCGGGGCCGTCCGGGTCGACGATTGCGGGAATCTTGTTGTTCGGGCCGATTTCGAGGAAGCTTGGCGCCATCTGCTCGCCCTTGGTGATGTTCACCGGGAACACTTGGTAGGGCAGCCCCATCTCCTCCAGCGCAACCGAGATTTTGCGGCCATTCGGCGTGTTCCAGGTGTGCAGCTCGATGGTCATTTTCGCTTCCCCCACAATCGTTTGACGCTTCCCTAGCGCGGAACCGGACGCGGTTACAACGGCCCTTTACGAATATCGATCCGCGCCCCGTGTGACGCGGGCGTTGTTGACGGGGAGCTTTCGGCGCTGGAATCTCGCCACGACCGCCGATAGATTGCGCGCCACCGTAAACGACCCGGAAAGCCGCCTTTGTCCAAATCAGCCGCCCGCGCCCGCCTCGCCGAGATCATCCGTAAGCGCTCTTTCGGGCGCGGCGAGATCACGCTGGCCTCGGGCCGCAAGAGCGATTTCTATTTCAACCTCAAGCCGACGATGCTGGATCCCGAGGGCGCCGCATTGCTTGCCGAACTCACTTATGAAGCGCTGAAAGACGACAATCTTGATTTCGTCGGCGGCCTCGAGATGGGTGCCGTGCCGCTCGCGGGCGCGATCGCGCAGCTCTCCTGGATCAAGGGACATCCGATCGCGGCCTTCTTCGTGCGCAAGAAGCCCAAGGAGCACGGTGCGAAGCTAGCGGTCGAGGGACTTGCCAAAGGTGAGACGCTGCAGGGCAAGCGCATCGTGATCGTCGAGGACGTCACCACCACCGGCGGCTCGGCGATGAAGGCGGTGGAAGCCGTGCGCGAGGCCGGCGGCGAGGTCGCGCTGGTCTTCACCATGGTCGACCGCGAGGAAGGCGCAACAGAAACGTTCGCGGAAGCCGGCCTTCCGTTCCGCTCGTTGTACAAAGCGGGCGAGTTCCTCAAGAGCTAGAGCATGATCCGGAAAAGTGGGAACCGGTTTTCCCTCACGACAAACGCGAAGCGTTTGCGCGGAAGAGCATGCTCAAACAAAGAGACGAGATGATGATCCGTTAACGGATCATAATCGAGTGTTGCCTCATCGGCACACCGCGCCAGATTACGCCCATCTCCTTAGTTCTTCCGCAATCAACTGCTCGTTTACCATCCGACATTAGGGTGAATCGCGCGGAGACGACGTCTCGGCACTGTTGGCTCTGTCGGGTGGAGTTGGCGTTGCGTAGAGGGTTTACTGATCGGCGCGTGCGGCGCCATCTGACGCTAGTTGCCGCCGCCCTTGCGGGCGCGATGACGCTCGCGCCGGCGCATGTCTCGGCGGAAAACCTGCTCGATTTCCTCTTTGGCGGCTTGCAGAGGCAGCAGGCCCATCAGGGCCAGTCGCAACCCGGTTTGTTCGATCCGTTCGGCCTCAACCAGCAGCAGCCGCAGCAAGCCGCACCGGCGGCCCGCGTTGCCGGTTCCGGCCCTGCCTTTTGTGTCAGAAGCTGCGATGGCAAATATTTCCCGCTGACCTTGCGCGGCAGCGCGACGCCGGTTCAGCTCTGCCAGGCGTTCTGTCCAGCGACAGCCACCAAGGTTTTCTACGGCGGCAGCATCGACTACGCGACCTCGTCAACCGGCGAACGCTATGCCGACAGCGAGAACGCCTTCGCCTACCGCAAGTCGCTGCGCGCGGACTGCACCTGCAACGGCCGCGATCCCGCCGGCCTCGCGCCCGTTGACCTCACCCTCGATAGCTCGCTTCGCGCCGGCGACGTGGTCGCCACCACCGATGGCCTGGTTGCTTATACCGGCGTCCGGGTCGGCAACAACCAGAGCGCCGACTTCACGCCGGTCGCATCCTACCCCGGTCTCACCGCCGAACTCCGTGCCCGGCTCGGCGAGATGAAGGTCGCGCCGGTCGCGGCCGAGACGGTCGGCGAAGCGCCGCAGCCGGACACGAGCCATGACCCCGCGGCACCGGTCTCCGTCGTGCCGAAATCGGCCGCGCCGAAGGCGAAGCGGGCGGAGGTCAATTAGCGACTTAAGCTGTCATTCCGGGGCGATGCGAAGCATCGAACCCGGAATGACAGCGTGGATACTTAGCAAAGAAGGCAAACTTTACCGCCCGACAATCACCCCGATCACATTCGGCGCGGCGAGATATTTCTCCTCGATTGTCGCACGCGCTGCGGCACGGTTTTCCGGCGTCAGCAATCCGCGCTTTTCGGCGAGGATCATCCAGCAATAGCCCCACCAGTCCGTCAGCATGCCCTGGTCCTCGACAAGGTCATAGCCCTGCTCGGCGGCGAAGATGCGCGCATGCGCTTCATCGAGCGAATCGAGCCAGGCGTGATCCGCAGGTGAGAACAAGTCGTCGCTGATGTCGTCGATGGTGTAGCCCCAGATCGACATGCAGACCGCGTTGAACTCGCGGTCGATCTGGTCGTCATCGACCCATTGGCGGCGGGACGCCTGATGCAGGCGCGACAGCGAGCGCGCAAAGTCGGCGATGCGGGTGAGCGCGAATTGATCGAAAGCAATAGTGGACATGTAGTCCTCGCGGGAACGGACAGGCCATAGATGTTGTGTCGGCGATGCCGCCGAATCAGAATGATATCAAATACTTGCTAAAATGTTCTTAATTTGTTCTGACGCTCCTCCGTCGTCGTCCCGGCGAAGGCCGGTACCCATAGCCACCAGTGTTCGATGTGGGTAGGTCGAGCCGATACATGACCGCTGTCAGGATCTATTACGTTTACATTCTCGCCAGCCGCCGCCATGGGACGCTTTATATCGGCGTTTGCAACAACCTGCACGGTCGTCTCACGCTGCATCGTGCCGGACGGGGATCGGAGTTCGTCAAGAAGTACGACGTAACGCGCCTCGTCTACATGGAAACCTACGCTTCACCGCAGGAAGCGATCACGCGCGAAAAGCAGTTGAAGACTTGGCGGCGTGATTGGAAGATTCGGTTGATTGAAGAAAACAATCTCGATTGGGCTGATCTATCGCACCTGATCTGAGCCCTGTGGTTATGGGTCCCGGCCTTCGCCGAGACGACGAAGACAGTCTCACATCGCCGACAGCATCTTGTCGCCACAATAGTTCGCGTAAAAGCTGCCGCCGCATTGCCGCTTGATGGCGACGCAACGGGCGGCTGGAGTTGCGTTTGGTGGCATGCTGAAGCCGCAGGTCAAGCCGTCGGCGCTGCGCCCGGGCCTGCCGGCGGCGAAAGCGGCACTGGTGACGGTGATGCAGACGATGAACAGCACAGCGGCTGCGATCTCGATCAGCAGTCTCATGGGTGTCCCTCTCGATGACGGTGGTTGTGCCGCCTAATATGTAACCATACCACCGAAGCGCGTCGCCTTGAGGTCGCAAAATCGGCCCGGTCCTTGCATAAAATCATACCAGCGCGGTGCACAACAACCGGCTGGGCGGTTCCGATTGAAGTGCAAGACGCGTATCATCCGTTGTCCGGAGCATGATCCGAAAAGATCATGCTCAAACAAAGAGATTAGATCATGATCCGATTTCGTCTCATCGGATCATGATCGAGTCCCCAAAGTTCAGGATTGCCGCATTGCAAGAACAGTCTTTCTCAGGAAGCTATCCGGCGCTCAATCAGCCGATCGATGAATTGGCGCTGGCAGAGATCAAGGGCGCGATCCTCGCCAAGCTGAGGCTGGAGATCGGCAAGGACGCCAGCGTGGCGACCAAGCGCGATTGGTACAAGGCGGCGGCGCTTGCGCTGCGCGACCGCATCACCCATCGCTGGCTCACGGCGGAAAAAGAGAGCTACGACGCCGGCGCCAAGCGGGTCTATTATCTTTCGCTGGAATTTCTGATCGGCCGCCTGTTCACCGACGCGCTCAACAATATGGGCCTCTTGCCCGTGTTCGAGGGAGCACTCGGCGATCTCGGCGTCGGCCTCGACGAACTGCGCAGATGCGAGCCTGACGCAGCGCTCGGCAATGGCGGCCTCGGGCGGCTCGCCGCCTGCTTCATGGAGAGCATGGCGACGCTGTCGATCCCCGCCATCGGCTACGGCATCCGCTACGATTTCGGCCTGTTCCGCCAAATCATCAATCACGGCTGGCAGCAGGAATATCCGGATGAGTGGCTGGGCTTCGGCAATCCCTGGGAATTCCAGCGTCCGGAAGTCGTCTACAACATCCATTTCGGCGGCACCGTCGAGCATGTCGACGAAGGCGGCCGTGACCGCGCCATCTGGCACCCGGCGGAAACCGTGGAGGCGATGGCCTACGACACCCCGATCGTCGGCTGGCGCGGCCAGCGCGTCAACGCGCTGCGACTGTGGTCCGCGCACGCGCCGGATCCGCTGAAGCTCGACATGTTCAACACCGGCGACTATGTCTCAGCCAGCGCCGAGCAGGCGCGCGCCGAGGCGATCTGCAAATTCCTTTATCCGAACGACGAAAGCGCCGCGGGGCGCGAACTGCGCCTGCGCCAGGAATATTTCTTCGTCTCGGCCTCGCTGCAGGACCTGGTCAAGCGGCACCTTTCGGCCGACGGCCAGCTCCGCAGCCTTGCGATGAAGGCGGCCGTGCAGCTCAACGACACCCATCCGAGCCTCGCCGTCACCGAGCTGATGCGGATCCTGGTCGACCTGCACCATTTCCGCTGGGACGAGGCGTGGAAGATCACTGTCGCGACGCTGTCCTACACCAACCACACGCTGCTGCCGGAGGCGCTGGAGACCTGGCCGGTCGAGCTGTTCGAGCGGCTATTGCCGCGGCATCTGGAGATCATCTATCGCATCAATGTGCAGCATCTGGCGCTCGCCGAAGAGCGCTGCCCAGGCGACATCGAATTCCGCGCCTCGGTGTCGCTGATCGACGAGAAATCGGGCCGCCGGGTGCGAATGGGACAGCTCGCCTTTGTCGGCTCGCACCGCATCAACGGCGTCTCGGCGATGCATTCCGATCTGATGAAGGAGACCGTGTTCCACGATCTCCACCATCTCTATCCCACGCGCATCACGAACAAGACCAACGGCATCACGTTCCGCCGCTGGCTGATGCTGGCCAATCCGAGACTCACGGGCCTGATCCGCGACGTCTGCGGCGAAGCCGTGCTCGACGATTTCTCGCTGTTCGAGCGGCTCGAGTCCCATGCCAGCGACAACGCGTTCCAGCAACAGTTCCGCGAGGTCAAGCGCCACAACAAGGTGCTGCTGGCGCGGCTGATGGCCGAGCGCAACCACATCAAGGTCGACCCATCGGCGCTGTTCGATGTTCAGATCAAGCGCATCCATGAATACAAGCGGCAACTCCTGAACATCCTGGAAGCGGTCGCGCTGTACCAGGCGATCAAGGATGAGCCGCAGCGCGACTGGGTGCCGCGCGTAAAAATCTTCGCCGGCAAGGCGGCGGCGAGCTACCGCTACGCCAAGCTGATCATCAAGCTGATCAACGACGTCGCCGAAGTCGTCAACAACGATCCCGCGATCGATGGCCGGCTGAAGATCGCCTTCCTCGCCGACTACAACGTCAGCCTGGCCGAGGTGATCATCCCGGCCGCCGACCTGTCCGAGCAGATCTCGACCGCCGGCATGGAAGCCTCCGGCACCGGCAACATGAAGCTCGCGCTCAACGGCGCGCTGACCGTCGGCACGCTCGACGGTGCCAATATCGAGATTCGCGACCATGTCGGGGCCGAGAATATCGCGATCTTCGGCATGGAAGCCGGCGACGTCATGGTCCGCCGCAAGCAAGGGCTCGATGCCAGCGACCTGATCGGCAGTTCGCCGCGGCTGGCGCGTGCGATCACCGCAATCGAGAGCGGCGCGTTCTCGCCCGGCGATCCCGCCCGCTTCGCCTCGATCGGCCATGCGCTGCGCTATCTCGACCATTACATGGTCAGCGCCGACTTCGATTCCTACTACGACACCCAGCGCGCCATCGATGCGCGCTGGCAGGTGGTGCCGGCGTGGACCCGGGCCTCGATCCTCAACGTGGCGCGGATGCCGTGGTTCTCCTCCGACCGCACCATCCGCGAATACGCCGAAGAGATCTGGAACGTGCCCGTGAAGCCGCCGACGCCGCGCCTGCTGAAGGAGCAGGCGCAGTGGGGAGCCAAGCGCTAATCCCACGCGGCGGAAATCGATTACCTCCGACATCATTGAATTCGGCGGAAATGCCGGGATACTGCAGATAACGCGCGCCGTCATTGCGAGCGAAGCGACTTGTCCGCCGTAGCTCAGCGAGCGAAGGCGGAAGCAATCCATCCCTCCACCCGCGTGGAGAGATGGATTGCTTCGTCGCTATCGCTCCTCCCAATGACGATGTCGCTTGGGCTGCAACCGAGGAATCATATGCTCACCAAGACCCCGCATTTGTTCGACGATGCCACCGCGGTTACTGCCGGCGACAGCCGCTGGCAGGGCAGGACCAGCGACGACTACTGGGCATTTGTCGGCCCGTTCGGCGGGGCCACCGCTGCAACCATCCTGCGGGCACTGATCGACCATCCGCAACGTGCCGGCGATCCGCTTGCGCTCACCGTCAATTATTGCGCGCCGGTTGCGCAAGGCGCCTTTGACCTCGATGTCCGCCTGGTGAAGGCCAATCGTTCGAGCCAGCACTGGTCCGTGGAGATGACGCAGGACGGCGGCGAGGTCGCGACGCTCGCAACCGCCGTGTTCGCCGAACGCCGCCCGTCCTGGTCGCACCAGCAGGTGAAGTTTCCGGACGCAACACCGTTCGAACAGACCCTGCCCTATCCCAAGACCGCGGCAGCGTGGGTCAAGCAATATGACTTCCGCTTCGTCGAAGGCGAGCCGAAATTCGGCACGCCATCGAGCGCGGCGCCCGAAACCTATTCCAAGCTCTGGATCGGTGACCGCGCGCCGCGCAAGATCGATGCGCTCTCGCTGATCGCGATGTCGGACGCATTCTTTGGCCGCGTTTTCCACGCCAAGCGGGAACTGGTGCCGTTCGGTACGGTGTCGCTGACGACCTATTTCCACATCGACGCCGCCGATCTTGCCGCCGAGAACATCACCCGCGTGCTGGCGGCTGCCGATGCCAAGATCTTCCACAAGAGCTATGGCGACCAGAATGGCGAGTTGTGGTCACCCTCCGGCCGCCTGCTCGCAACCACGACGCAGATCGCCTATTTCAAGGCGTGATCGGGAAGGCGTAGGGTGGGCACGCTTCGCTTCGCCCACCCCACGATTTGAGAGAGCGCCGCCGCATGCCCGAAGCTGACAATTCAAAGCCATCGCACATCGCGCTCCTCGGAGTGCCCATCGAGATCGGCGCCGCGCAGGCCGGCACGCTGATGGGTCCAGCGGCACTGCGCACCGCCGGGATCGCGCGCGTGCTGGAGCAATTGGAGCTTCGCGTCGACGACCACGGTGATCTCTCAATCCCCGCGGTGGTCTCGGACGGGCCGGTGCCGGCGAATACGAAATTCTATGATGAGGTGAAAACCTGGATTCGCCAGACATCCGAGCGCGCCTACTGGCTGGCGAAATCCGGCGCGGTGCCGATCTTCATGGGCGGCGATCATTCGCTCTCGATGGGATCGATCAATGGGGTTGCGCGCTTCTGGCAGGAGAAGGGCCGGCCGCTGTTCGCGCTGTGGGTCGACGCGCATGCCGACTACAACACGCCCGACACGACGATCACCGGCAACATGCACGGCATGTCGGCCGCTTTCCTCTGCGGCGAGCCCGGGCTCGACAACCTGCTCGGCGGCCTGCCGCGCGCCTCGATTACACCTGATCAGCTCGACCTGATCGGCACCCGCTCTGTCGACCCGCTGGAGCGCAAGCTATTGCGCGAGCGGAGCGTCGCCATAGCCGACATGCGCGCCATCGACGAATTCGGCGTCGCCGTGCTGATCCGCCGCGTGATCGATCGCGTCAAGGCGAGGAACGGCGTGCTGCATGTCTCGTTCGACGTCGACTTCCTCGATCCTTCGGTTGCGCCCGGCGTCGGCACCACGGTGCCGGGCGGCGCGACCTACCGCGAAGCGCACCTGATCATGGAGCTGTTGCACGATTCCGGACTGGTGCGCTCGGTCGACATCGTCGAGCTCAACCCCTTCCTCGACGAGCGCGGCCGTACCGCACGGGTCGTGGTCGAACTGATCGGCAGCCTGTTCGGCCTGCAGATCACCGACCGCCCGACACCGACCAATGCGGTGCTGCCGGATTGACATGGCGAATAGCGAATAGGCTGCGCCGCAGACATGTTCCGGAGTAGAAAAGGGCGACCGCGGGGTCGCCCTTTTCATTCGCGGAAATATGCGAGGCTATTCGGCCGCGAGCTTCACGTCCGGCGCGGCGGCGCGGACTTCGGCGTCGACCTTGCTCTCGAACTTGGCGAAGTTCTTCTGGAACATGCCGACCAATGCGCGGGCGGTCTTGTCGAACTCGGCCTTGTCCTTCCAGGTGTTCACCGGATTAAGGATCTCGCTCGGCACGCCGGGCAGCGCGGTCGGCACCGCAAAGCCGAAATATTCGTCGGTGCGGAATTCGACATTGCGCAAGCTGCCATCGAGCGCCGCGGTGAGCAGCGCGCGCGTGACCTTGATCGGCATGCGCGAGCCGACGCCATACTTGCCGCCGGTCCAGCCGGTGTTGACCAGCCAGCAATCGACATTGTGCTGGGCGATCAGGTCGCGCAGCATGTTGCCATAGACCGAAGGATCGAGCGGCAGGAACGGCGAGCCGAAGCAGGTGGAGAATTCCGGCTGCGGCTCGGAGCCGAGGCCGCGCTCGGTGCCGGCGACCTTCGCGGTGTAGCCGGACAGGAAGTGATACATCGCCTGCGCCGGCGAAAGCTTCGCGATCGGCGGCAGCACGCCGAAGGCATCGGCCGCCAGCATCACCACATTCTTCGGATGCGGCGCGCGGCCACTGCGCGAGGCGTTGGGAATGAAGTCGAGCGGATAGGCGGAACGGGTGTTCTCGGTCTTGGAGCCATCGTCGAAGTCGACGACGCGGGTATCCTCGTCAAGCACGCAGTTCTCGAGCACGGCGCCAAAACGTGTGCTCGCAGCATAGATCTGAGGCTCGGCTTCCTGCGAGAGCTTGATGCACTTGGCGTAGCACCCGCCTTCGAAATTGAAGATGCCGTTCGGGCCCCAGCCGTGCTCGTCGTCGCCGATCAGCGTGCGGTTGGGATCGGCCGACAGCGTCGTCTTGCCGGTGCCGGAGAGGCCGAAGAAAATCGCGCTGTCGCCCTTCGACCCGACATTGGCCGAGCAGTGCATCGGCATCACGTCGCGCGCGGGCAGATAATAGTTGAGCGTGGTGAAGACCGACTTCTTCATCTCGCCGGCATAATAAGACCCGCCGATCAGGACGATCTTGCGGGCGAAATCGATCGCGACGACATTCTCCGAGCGCACGCCGTGACGTTTGGGATCGGCGCGGAAGCTCGGCATGTCGATGATGGTGAGTTCGGGCACGAAGCTCGAAAGCTCGATCGCCTCGGGCCGGATCAGCAGCGTGCGGATGAACAGCGAATGCCAGGCGAGCTCGGTGAACACGCGCGTCTTGATCCGATAGGTCGGATCGGCGCCGCCATAGAGATCCTGCGCGAACAGTGCCTTGCCTTCGGCATGCTTGAGGAAATCCTGATAGAGCGCTTCGAACTGCTCTGATGTGATCGACTGGTTGCCCGCCCACCACATGCTCTTGTCGGTGGTCGCGTCGCGAACTGTGAACTTGTCCTTCGGGCTGCGGCCGGTGAATTCGCCGGTGTCCGCGCAAAGCGCACCATCGGCTGAGAGCACGGCCTCGCCTGCCGCAAGCGAATATTGATAGAGCTGCGGCGCGTGGAGATTCCAATGCACGCGTTTGAGATTTTTTAAGCCGAATTTGTCGGCGCCAAAGGCACCGTTGTACACGCCCGTGTTTTGCACGAAGAACCTCCTCGAACCCGCGTTTCCCATTGCGCGAATGTCGCTAAACGCGCTCAGTCGCGGTGACCTTTCCAACAACAAATATAGCCCGAAGGCCCCCGTCCAGCGACCTCATAATGGGGCAATCCGAGCTTGCCAAGCTAGTCCCCGAATTTTGGTTTATTCCAAGGCCTCCCTTCCACGTGGTTCAAGCACTTGCTGCAGCGCAAGGCGGCTTTTCTGCCCGTGGATCGCGCGATCAATGCCGGGGCCGACGTCTTTGCGATGCACAATTGGTGCCATCGGACGCGCGGCGTCGTTCTCAATCAACGCACAGACTACCCGATATGCAGTTTGGGCGAGGAGACATCGGCTTTGTCGCCGGCAATGCCGTTGCACTTGGATTGCACGATCCAATCGGCAATGAGAGTTGATTGCACAGCCTCGCTCGACGTCAGCAAGCCACCATCGAATTCGAGGGCCGTTAAGAATGCGCAGCGCGCGTAAACGTTCCGCACCGTTGCGCATAAGATGCATGATGCGAAGCGCGTTGACGGCCGCATTCTCCCCAATATGCATACGATATGCGACACCGCACCGTTCGCACCTATCCCGTTGCGCGCGCCTCACTGGCGAGTCGAACCAACATCTTGCGCAGCTCCGCAGCGTTGCGCACGCGCTCTGGAAATTCCAGCCGCAGCGTCCGCTTGCCCGCCTGCATGTCCATGCCCTCGGGGTCGCAGCCAATGCAGCGCCAATCGGCGCTTTCGGCTCCGAGCAGCCGGGTCGCATAAAGGTCCATGGCGTCGCGGTGAGCCTCGTTCATGTGCTCGACGGCCTCCGCTTCAGCCTCCAGCCACCCGTCCGTCCCAGCCAGGTCGGTCAGGAACTGTTCTGGCCTCAGATCGACGATCCGGCCGAAGCCGGCGACGAGGTGGGTGGCGGAGGGGATGATCCGGAAGAAGGAGAAATCCTTAAATTCCACAAAGGCTTCCGCGGACGGATGGGCGGCGAGGTAGCGGCGGCGCAGGAGGCTCGCGGCGTCGCCTTCCGCCTGTTCCGCCCGACCGGCCAGCATGATCCGGGACCCTTCCAGCGGGTCGCCTTCGGCCCGCTCGTCCAGCATCAGCGATACCCTGACGTCGGCGAGCAGGTTCCTGGTATGGACCGCCAGATGGGAGAGCAGCAGTATCGGGGAACCGTCAGGGTGGCTGGCGACATTGACCAGGGAACAATAGGGATCGCCGGTTCCCGGCATCAGCGTCGCCAAAGCCCCTTGCCGGCTCCTCCGGAGCAGGGAACGGGCCAGCCTGGCGGGGTCAAAATCAGCGGTCGGTTGCATCGAAATTACCTAGTAATTGCCTAGCCATGTGGTTGCACTTCGGGGCTTTTTTCGGGTAAACGGGCACTAGACGGGTCGGACGCGTTCGCGGGGGGCGAGGCGTTTGGCGGAACTCGGTCACACTTCAGCCCACCTTGCGTTGCTCGCTGACCGAGTCCGAAGCCCAATTATGCGGCGCATCACCGGAATGCTCGCCGTTTCAGCCAACTGGAAAACTGAAAGCAGGCTCATGCCCACAATCGCCCTGGTCGACGACGACCGCAACATTCTCACCTCTGTCTCGATAGCGTTGGAAGCCGAAGGCTACCGCATCATGACATACACGGATGGTGCGTCGGCGCTCGATGGCTTCCGCACCTCGCCACCGGATCTGGCGATCCTCGATATCAAGATGCCGCGCATGGACGGCATGGAAACGCTGCGGCGGCTCAGACAAAAATCCGATCTGCCGGTGATCTTCCTGACCTCCAAGGATGAAGAGATCGACGAATTGTTCGGCCTCAAAATGGGCGCCGACGATTTCATCCGCAAGCCGTTCTCGCAGCGCCTTTTGGTCGAGCGCGTGAAAGCCGTGCTCCGCCGCGGCCAGCCCAAGGATCCGACCGCAGCCCCGAAGGAGCCGGATACGCGCGCGCTCGATCGCGGCCTGCTCAGGATGGATCCGGAGCGCCACACCTGCACCTGGAAGAACGAGCCGGTGACGCTGACGGTCACCGAATTCTTGATCCTTCAGGCACTGGCGACGCGGCCCGGCGTGGTGAAGAGCCGTAATGCGCTGATGGACGCCGCCTATGACGACCAGGTCTATGTCGACGATCGTACCATCGACAGCCACATCAAGCGGCTGCGCAAGAAGTTCAAGGTGGTCGACGAGGATTTCGAGATGATCGAAACCTTGTACGGCGTGGGGTATCGCTTCAAGGAAGCCTGATCCGCGGCGAAAGCTCCGCTTTGTTAACTGACACGGTCCGCACCTATGGGGTAGGGTGCGGGCCCAATAGCGTGCATGGTAACACCCCTCGTCAACGAACCGGCAGTTCTGCCTGTGCTTGATCGAACGCAGCCCGACCCGGCCCAAACCGTCGAGGACGCCCAGGCGCTCCTCGAGCAGGAGCAGTTTGCCGACAAGGCGACGACGAAGCGTTGGCGGCCGCTGGACTGGCTGAGCCGCGCCGGACAGTTCTTCTTCGCGCTGTCCTTCTCGAGCCTGACCCGCCGCATCGTCTCGCTGAATCTCGCGGGCCTGGTCGCCCTCGTCGCCAGCATCCTGTACCTGTCGCAATTCCGCGCCGGCCTGATCGATGCGCGCGCCCAGAGCCTTCTGGTGCAGGCCGAGATCATCGCCGGCGCCATCGCGGCTTCCGCTACCGTCGAGACCAACACCATCACTATCGATCCGGAGCGGCTGCTCGACCTCAAGCCCGGCGAAAGCTACGGCGTGCCGGACGAATATTCCGACTTCCCGATCAATCCCGAACGCGTCGCGCCCGTGCTGCGGCGGCTGATCTCGCCGACCAAGACGCGCGCCCGCATTTTCGATCGCGAGGGCGGATTGATCCTCGACAGCCGCAGCCTCTACGGCAAGGGCGACGTGTTCAGGATCGAGCTGCCGCCGCCGAACGCGGAGAAGCCGGGGTTCGCCGAACGGACCACGATCGCGATCCGCACCTGGCTGAACCGCGGCGATCTGCCGCTCTATCGCGAACTCGGCCCGGAGAACGGCACCGGCTACCAGGAGGTCGCGCAATCCCTGAACGGTCAGAAGAGCAGCATGGTGCGCGTCAACGATCGCGGCGAGGTGATCGTCTCGGTCGCCGTCCCCGTGCAGCGCTTCCGCGCCGTGCATGGCGCGTTGATGCTCTCCACCCAGGGCGACGACATCGACCAGATGGTGACCGCCGAGCGGCTCGCGATCCTCAAGGTCGGCGGCGTTGCCGCTGCCGTGATGATCGTGCTGTCGCTCCTGCTTGCGAGCACCATTGCCGGCCCGGTGCGGCGGCTTGCCGACGGCGCTGAAAGCGTCCGCCGCCGCATCCAGACCCGCGTCCAGATTCCCGATTTCAGCCGCCGCCGCGACGAGATCGGCCATCTCTCCGGCGCGCTGCGCGACATGACCAACGCGCTCTACAGCCGGATCGAGGCGATCGAGATGTTCGCCGCCGACGTCGCCCATGAGCTGAAGAACCCGCTGACGTCGCTGCGTTCGGCGGTGGAGACGCTGCCCCTGGCGCGCACCGAAAGCAGCCGCGGCCGCCTGCTCGCCGTGATCGAGCACGACGTCAAGCGGCTCGACCGGCTGATCTCCGACATCTCGGATGCGAGCCGGCTCGATGCCGAGCTGCAGCGCCAGGACATGGCGCCGGTCGATCTGCGCCGCCTGCTGACGACGCTGACCTCGGTCGCCAACGAGACCAAGCTCGGCCACGACGTCGCGGTCGAAGCCCGCTTCGAGGGCCGCGGGCCGACGGACTCCTTCGCGGTGCCCGGCCACGATTCGCGGCTCGGACAGGTGATCTCCAACCTGCTCTCCAACGCACAGTCGTTCTCGCAACCGGGCGACAAGGTGCGCATCGTCTGCCGCCGCGTGCGCTCGGAGATCGAGATCGTGGTCGACGACGACGGCCCCGGCATCGGCGAGGACGCGCTGGAGCGCATCTTCGAGCGCTTCTACACCGACCGTCCGCACCAGGGCTTCGGCCAGAATTCCGGACTGGGGCTGTCGATCTCCAAGCAGATCATCGAGGCGCATAACGGACGCATCTGGGCCGAGAACCGATCCGGTCCCGCCGATGCCGACGGCAAGCCGACGGTCGCTGGCGCGCGCTTCGTGGTCAGGCTGCCGGCGCCATGAGCGCCAGCGTGCATGCATCCGCGGTGCTGGTGGGAGAACGCGCGGTGCTGATCCGCGGCCCGTCCGGCTCCGGCAAGTCGCGCCTCGCCTTCGATCTGATCCTCGCCGGCCGTTCTGGACAGCTCCCGCCGGCCGTTCTGGTGGGCGATGACCGTGTCCATCTCGACACAGCCGGCAAAGAATTGCTGGTCCGGCCAGCCCTCGAATTGGCCGGGCTGATCGAGATTCGCGGGCTCGGCATCCGCCGCCTTGAGTACACACATGAGGCGATCGTGGGGCTGGTGGTCGATCTCGCCGCCGGCGATGCCGAGCGCCTGCCGCCGCCGGAAGCGCTGCAGACCGAGATAAATGGTGTTTTTTTACCGCGAATCCCCGTCGGTGAGGGCATTTCACCCCTGCTACTGGTTGTCGCAGCGTTGACGACAACTGAAAGTTCATGTTCCCGTAATCTAGCGGATGATTGCTTGGGGCGGATTGGTAACCATATCAGCCGCAATATGGCCACTGAATAGACCGGTGCAGACCCGTATTTCTCCGCCCCCAAATTCCGGGAGATTGCCAAGATGCCCTCTTGCGCGGGGCCTCTGGATGGTCAAAGTGGCGCGTTCGTGCGGTGCACCAAGAAGCACCCGCGAGGAGTTTCCGATGATTGGTCTAGTGCTTGTGACCCACGGGCGCCTTGCCGACGAGTTCAAGGCAGCGCTCGAACACGTAATGGGCCCACAGAAACAAATTGAAGCAATTACGATCGGAGCCGAAGACGACGCCGATCTATGTCGCAGCGACATCATCGAGGCGGTCAACCGCGTCGATAGTGGCGACGGCGTTGCGATCCTCACCGACATGTTCGGCGGCACGCCGTCGAACCTCGCGATCTCCTGCATGAGCCGGCCCAAGGTCGAAGTGCTCGCAGGCATCAACCTTCCGATGCTGGTGAAGCTCGCGAAGGTTCGCGAGGAACGGTCGCTGCCGGACGCGATCGCGATGGCCCAGGAAGCGGGCCGCAAATACGTCACCATCGCCAGCCGCGTCCTTGCCGGCAAATGAGCGCCGAGGGCTCGGGCGAAAACGAAGTCGGCCCGACGGTTCCTGCGGGCGCGATCTCCCGTGAACTTCTGATCGTCAACAAGCGCGGCCTGCACGCGCGCGCTTCCGCCAAGTTCGTGCAGATGGTCGAGCGCTTCGAGGCCGAGGTCTGGGTGACGCGCGGCAGCGAGACCGTCGGCGGCACCTCGATCATGGGCCTGATGATGCTCGCCGCCGGCCCCGGCACCTCAGTCATCGTCTCCGCCACCGGCCCCGAAGCCGAAGCCGCCCTCGATGCGATTGCCGAGCTCGTCGCCAGCAAGTTCAACGAAGAAGGCGTGTAGGCGCGGTTGCGCGCGCCGCTGTCGTCCTGCGAAGGCCAGGACGATGCCGTCATTGCGAGCGCAGCGAAGCAATCCATGCCTCCGCGAGTGGCGCGATGGATTGCTTCGCTGCGCTCGCAATGACGCGGGGATGGCTCTGATTCAAATTTCAAATAGCGTGAGGGATGTGAGTCCGCGTTCTCGCGGCATGCGTTGCCCGAGCTTTGCATCTCGTTACCCTCTCAATCATCAGAGGGCGCAGGGAAAGCCGGGTGCCGGCTGCACCCGTGGGTCCCGTGCAACAAAAAGCACGGGGGTAGGACCACA
>NZ_JCAMOR010000093.1:0-25955 GCF_059512385.1 Bradyrhizobium sp. Crot121
GACGAACTGCTGCCCTGGGCCTGGAGATCGAACAATCATGTCAAGACCTGACTAACCTGCAGCAGGTGGACGCATACTAGCTGCCTAGCTGCCCACTGATTGCTTCACGCTGGATAACGGATCGATTTGTAGAGCATCGCTGCGCGGCGATACGGCGTTCCGCAACAGGCGACGGCACCTTCGTCCAAGTTGAGAGCGTGCAAGCTTGAGCGTAAAATCCGTTCCCGGAAATCGCCGCGTCGGCCTCGCGAAGCCGTCCGTGTCCTCTAGATCTCCGGAAACAGGCGTGGAAACAGCACGTCGAGCGCAGCAATCGGAAAGCGCAGCGACACCGGCCCCTTGGGCGTTTCGGACGCAAGAAGACCGGTCGCGACGACATCGTTGAAGACGCGCCGTGCCGTCCGTTCGGGCAGGCTGGTGATGCGCGGGACTTCGCCGCGCTCGAACTGTCCGCGTATGAGCGCTTCCTCCAGAAGACGGGCGGCTTCAGGCTTGAGCTTCTCGCTGCGGTCGACGAAACTCCGCAATCGCTGAGCCAACGTGTCGATCTCGAACAAGCCTGACATGAACGTCACCTGATCGAGGCACACGCGCAGGAACCAGAGAATGAATTCGCTCAAAGCGCGTTGCGAGAGGTTGCCACGGCCATCGAGATCGCCCTGCCGGGGCGTGTCGGCGTGGTCCATCATCCGCCTGTAATCGCCTGGGCCGGTAAGACCACGTGCCAGTCCGCGCGAGACCGACCACAGCCCACGGGCTCCGATGCCGGCCTGATGCGCCATGGCGTGGCTCATCAGGCGGCTGACACGACCATTGCCGTCCGCGAACGGATGAATGTAGTTGAAGCGATGATGCGCCGCTGGAATGGCGATGATCCGCGCCGCCTTGCCCAGGCGTTCGAAGCGATAACGCTCCGCGAAATATTCCATAAAGGCCGCGACACGCTCGCTGGAAGGTGGCTGATGCCGGCCGACCGCAACGTCGTGCTCGTTTCGCGACCGCCAGGTGCCGGGCTCCATCGTGAACTCGGTGCCATTGCCGCAGATCCGAAGCATTTCGGGGGAAGCGTCGCGATAGAATTCGCGATGGAGCCAGAGAATGAAATCGATCGAGGCCGGTTCAGGCAGGCGATTGTCGAGCGCCATGGAATCGATTTCGGACTGCACATGGACGTGGGCGGCCGCCTCGATCTGCAGATTGCGCCGCCCTTCGTCGTTGTCGAAATGACCGCCGATCGCGCGTTCGATATCCCGTGGCCGGGTGTTATGACCTTCGATCAGGTTGCTGTAGTAGGTGTTCATGATCCGCACGAGATCCGCCAGATGGGCCGCGGTCTGCGGATGGAGCGCGTAACCGAGCTTGGCGGTTGCCGCCGAAAGCTCCGCCACCACGTCCGAGATGGCTTCGGAAATCTCCTCCAGCCTAGCGGGCTCGATGCGTTCGACGGTTTCGAGACGTAGGTTCATGTCGGCCGATTTTATGTTATGCTAAGGCATTAAAAATGAATAATTTTCTTCTTGATGGCGGCCGCTTTGGCCGATCCTGTGGCCGATTTTAGCGAGAAGCTTGGAAGTCAATTTTGGCCGATCCATAGCTCATATAAGTAATTTAAACAACTGAAGAAAATCCTACCTGATGGCTATTTTGGCCGCTTACTTGGCCGATCCCGCGAGATCCCGCCGGCTGCCCGCCCGGGGCACCCGGCTCCTGCGGCACATGATGCCGCGCTCCGCGGTGACTGTTAGAGCATGATCCAAAAACGTGGAAACCGGTTTTCCCTCGCGACAAAAGCAAAGCGTTTGCGTGGGAAGATCATGCTCAAACAAAGAGGGATGACGATGCGAAGAAAAGTCACCCGGCTTTAGCCTGGTGGATTCCAGGTCCAGATCGGCCGCGCCACGCCGACAATATCGCACCTCAACACCGGCCCGAAATATCGCGAGTCGAACGAATGCGGGTGTGGCTGCAGCAGAAAGAACTCGCCCTCGACGAGCCTCAAGCACCCCTCCCAGGCCGGCAGCGGCCGCCCGTCGCGGTCCTTGTCGAGCACCTCGGCGATGACCTTTCCGTTGATGGCAATGGTGCCAATCGGGTCCTTGGCGCGGCAGACTTCGTCACCGCCGATAGCGGCGATCTGTTTCAGCAGCGGCACCGGCACAGGCAAGATTTTGTGCGCGATGATGAACAATTCGATCGCCGGCGGCGGCTTGAATACTGCGAGCTCACCGCGCTTCGGCAATCGTGGCTCCAGATAATAGAAGCCCAAGGGCGCGCTGCCCGAGGCGTTGTAGATCAGAAGCGGTACCGCGGGTGCGGACGACACCAGCATGGCAATGATGCCGGCGCACATGGTCGAGAGAACGCCGACCTGGCGCGCTAGTTGGGTGCGATCAATCGGCATTGGAGGTCGACCTCCGCTTGTTGGCCTGCGACCATTCAACGAGATCTTCGATGTGGTAGCGGACATAGCGTCCGTGCTTGCGGTAGGCGGGCCCTCGCCCCTGCACCCGCATCTTCTCCAGCGTGTTCTTGGTGAGCCTCAGCCAGGCGGCGGCCTCGACGGTATTGAGGAACGGCTTGTCCGGCACCTTTTCTTCATTCTTGGTCATTTCGACGCTCCCTATTCCATACCTCCCTGGGGTTGAGGTAGGAGAGGAAGCGTCGTCTGATTGTGAGCGGTTTTGGGAGTGGTGAAGATGAGAGGCGCCCGTTTCGCCATCCCGCGCGAGCCAAGCTCGTCAAGCGGGCGACGATCGGCGTGCGCAAGACCGGCATCCGACAACGGCCAGCCAAGTTCTAAAGTAGCTTCAGTTCTGATTGAATCAGAACCGAAGCCCTCGATTCCTGTTTTGATGCGTGTTCTTCACGCGAGCCGGTACCGACTTCGCTTGAAACGTTCTAATACAGCAGATCGCGATAGCCGCCCTTCATCATCTCGGTTCCCTTGGCGACAAGCCGGCGCGTGCGATCCTTGAGAAACTGACTGGGACCGAGCCATTCCTCGGCAACTTTTTTCTCTCCGAAGATCGTGATCGCGATCTGCCGGTAGGTCTTGCCGTTGAGGCTTTCATCGAGCGCGATCAGCGCGTGATGGAGGCGTTCATCGCCGCTTCCCGCCTGCCTTGGAACCGTTCTCACGTCAGCTTCAGTGAAGCGCTGCAATCGCTTCAAGAGCTCGGTCTGCGCCGCAAGGTCAGCAAGGTCGTGCAGTTCGAAGACCGGCGCAAAGGAGGCGGTCAGGACGGAGAGGCCGTGGATTTCGACGGCGACATAGGCACCGTTTCCCTTGATCAGCACGAGTGGAATGCCGTCCACGTTAATGACGGCCCTGCGTTCAACCTTGAAGCCGGCCAGTGAGAACCGGGCGGCGTCTGCATCTGACCTCGGCTTCCGTGCATCGAGGCGGACGATCCGTTTCAGCGCATGGGCGTGCCAGAACACCGGCACCTTGGGTGCATCCAGCCCCGGGTCGGCAAAGGCGGAGAGACCCCATTTTTCGGCGCGGGGAAAGCGTCGCGGTAGCCGCAAGACCTGCGTGCCGTCCTTCAAGGTAATGCAGGGCAGATGTCGCGGAACGGCGCTGCGCCATTCGCCGATGTAGTCGGGATTGCGGCGCAAGAACTCCCAGGCCCAGTCGCTGGCGTCGAAGCCTGTCGCGTCAAGAGACGCGGCGCGGGCGCCTTGGCGCGCTTGATTGCTGGCGTCGTTCAGAACCGCCCCCGGGACGCTGACGTCTTCTCGAGCCGATCGTTTCGATCAAATGGGGCGAGAGGACGGCCCCCGCGAGCAGTTGTCGCGGGGGCCGTTTGGCGTCAGTCCGCCGGGTTCCAGATCAGGGCGAACACGCTGTCGTCATCCTGGCCGGCGGCGCGGCCGAGATTGGCGTAGAGCTTGCGCGGACCGAACTCGGGCGCGGCGAGCGACAGGCTCACATAGTCCCTGCCGCTGTTCTCGCCCCGGCGGATCCAGCCCGCGCCGATCTCGACGCCCTGGGTCACGACGCGGAAGTCGGGATGGGTATCGGCGGTCTTGTCCCGGTTCGGGATGATGTCGATGTCGGCGCGGATGGAGACGGTCCGGAGCTGGCCCTTGTAGCTGCCGTTGTCGTTCTTGGTGACGTATCCGATGGCGGTCATGGTCTTGTCCTCATCTGTTGTTCGCGAGGAGCCGATCCCCTCGCGATGGCGAGACCGTGATGGCGGGCGCAACGCCTTCGAACCCGCATCCACGCGGGGCAGAGCGAATGCGGAGCACCCGAGCCGGCAGCTTTTTTGAGAGCGAAGCGGCCGCGAGGAGCCGGAACTGTTCCGGCGGGGAAAAAAGCCGACGGCGAGGGTTTTGAAGAGGCGGGGCGCTTGCCATAGGTCTGTTTGCCACGCGCAGGGAGATCGGACCCGCAGTCAACGGATAAGGACAAGGCCCTGCCCGATCGGGCCGTCGCAGCGCGACATGCGGCGAGCAAGACCAGCACAGGACCGTTTCCATCCGCGCCGACATCGACCTCATCCCGAACCGGACGACAGCGAAAAGCCCTTCCGGTTTTGCGGAGAAGGCTGCGTGACGTCAGCGCAAGGCCTGTTCGCAGCCGTGAGAACGGCGGCAGGGACAATGTGAGCCTGTCGCCCAAAGCGCCCGTGTCGGCCTCCGCACGCGCCCTGCCGATTTCGTGGGGCGCTGCATCGGGTGACGACAATGTTTCGTCCTGATCTAAAATCCCGCGGACTGACGCCATCACCGCGGTGACGACTGCTTGGCGGGGCCATTCTGTCGCCCTGACGCATGATCTTTTCATGCGGGACGACTCCACGCCATTCACGCGGCGCGATGAGGGCCTCCCGATATCAAGCCGGCAAATTCGATGCTATGCTTTCTTCATGCAGGCCGATTCACGGGGCCCGCGCCTTGATGATTTTCTTTGAACGATTGATGGAAGGCCCCATGGCCAAGAAAGCGAAAAAGGCGAAGAAGACCACCGCGAAAAAAGCCAAGAAGAAAAAGAAGTAGTTCGTTCGCCGACGGGCCCGACGGCCTGTTCGCGCTACGCGTCGGCGTCCGGTGGAATCCGCTGTGACCACCATCTTGATCGCCTGGTCAAACGGGTCGCGCCGACGGCGGGGACCGACCGACATTCAATATTTGCCGTGAATGTGTCGGCGGTGGAGAGCCGCCGGCTAGACATGATCCGATGAGATGGAATCGGACCATGATCTCATCTCTCTGTTTAAGCATGATCTTCCCACGCAAACGCTTTGCGTTTCTCGCAGGGAAAACCGGTTTCCACTTTTCCGGATCATGCTCCAAAGCGAGCCTCCCCTGTTGATAGTCGCAATCGCGGACTGATATTGTCTGATCTGGTCAGTCGCATTCGGATCGATCTTCAACTGCCATGCCGTTCTATCGTCCCGAGGCAAACGATCTCGGCTCCGCCGATGCCGCCGGTTTCTCTCCCGAGGAGGTGCCACGCGCCGTCGTCGCCGTCGGCGTCGACATGGTCACCAAGGGCATGGAGATGGCCATTCACGCGCATCGGAAGGCCCAGCTTGTCCTGACCTTGCGGGGCGTCGTCAGGTGCGAAGCCGACCAAAGCGTCTGGATCGTGCCGCCGCGCTGTGCGGTATGGATTCCCGGCAATCTTCCCCACAGCGTGACCCTCGCCGGAAATGTCGAGGTATATCTTCTGTTCGTCGAACCGGATGCGGCCTCGCCGCTGCCCAGGCAATGCTGCACGCTGTCGATCTCGCCATTGCTGGAGCGTTTGCTGATGCACGTCACCGAGATGCCGGTCCTGTACGATGTCGACGGCGCCGACGGCCGGATCGCCACGGTGCTGCTCGACCAACTGTCTGTAGCGCCCGTCGAGAAGCTGAACTTCCCGATGCCGGTCGACGCCAAGCTGCGCAAGATCGCCGCCGCGATGATGGCCGATCCCTCCGACCGCGCAACGTTAGACGAGTGGGGCCGGCGCATGGCCGTTGCCCCGCGGACCCTGACCCGCGCCCTGAAACGCGAGACCGGCATGAGCTTCGGCCGCTGGCGCCAGCAGCTCCATATCCTCATTGCCCTGCAGCGTTTAGACCAAGGGGCGTCGGTCCAGACCGTGGCGCTCGATCTCGGCTATGAGGGCGCGAGCGCCTTCGTCACCATGTTCCGCAAGGCCCTGGGCAAGCCGCCCGCCCGATATCTGTCGGAACGCCGCATCGCCGCGTGATCTCCGTCGTATCGCGCGAAGCCCCACGCGCGCACTGACCGGAAATCGCAATATATTGTCCCGTTTGCGGAATGCGGTCAGGCGGGCGATCTCCTATCCTGCCTCTGAGCACTGACACCCCTGGCGCGCCGGGGGGCGCATTCTAGAGCATGATCCGGAAACGTGGAAACCGGTTGTCCCTCGCGACCAAAGCAAGGCGTTTGCGTGGGAAGATCGTGTGCAAAACAAAGAGATGAGATCGTGATCGGATTCCATCCAATCGGATCATGACCGAAGGAGCCCGATACATGGATTCACTCAGCAGCGGCCCGGTCGCGGAGGTTCTTAAACGCCTGCATGGGGAAGCGGAAGCGGCCGATGCACCGTTGATGCAAACCTACGCGAGCGAGATGACCAATGCCGAGCAGGTGATCAGCCAGGTCATCGAGGCTGAGACCAAGGATCTGGCGGGACTGTATCACGGTTTCGCCGGCAATTTCCTCAGCGTCTCCCCGGAATTCGGGCGGTTTCTCTACATGTGCGCCCGCAGCTGCAAGGCTAGGCGCATTGTCGAGTTCGGCTCGTCGATGGGGGTTTCCGCCATCTACATGGCGGCAGCGCTGCGCGACATGGGCGGCGGCCGTCTGATCGGGACCGATCTCGAACCCAGCAAGGCGGAGCGCGCGTGGGCGAACCTCGCTGCCGCCGGGCTGGACGACCTGGTCGAGTTTCGGGTCGGCGATGCGCGCGAAACCCTCAAGCCCGGCGTCGGCGGCGACATCGACATGGTGATGCTCGACGGCGCCTTCATCCTCTATCTTCCCATTCTCAAGCTGCTGGAGCCGCATCTGAAGCCCGGCGCGATCATCATCGGCGAGAACGCGTTCTCGGAAGCCTCAGGCTATATCGACTACGTGCGCGATCCGCAGAACGGTTATCTCTCGCTGCCGCTGCCTGTCGATCCCGGGCGCGGCAATGAATTCACGGTGAAGACGAAGTGATCCGCTCGGGGCTGCGACCTCGACATGTCGGTGAATGGAGCGAATTTTTGATGCAACCCGTTCGCAGGCAAATTTCTACGCCGCCGCTCGCGCCCCCGGGCCGACTCACGCGGACGCTGCTGCGATGGCTGATGCGTCCTGCGCGCGTTGCCGCAGTCGAGACGCTCTCGCCGCAGTTTCGGCTGGCCGAGCTGGAAGGCGAAGCGCTCAGGAACGTCGCCTGGACGGCTGGCCAAAAGGTCCAGGTGGCGATCGGCTCGGGCCTCAGCGCGCGGACCTACACACCGATGTCGTGGGACGCCGGCAACGGCAGGATACGCATGCTCACCTTCGCGCATGGCGACGGTCCCGGCAGCCGATGGGCAAGGGACTTGAGCGCAGGCGACACCTGCCAGTTCTTCGGTCCGCGCCGCTCGCTCGATCTATCGGGCCTTGAATCGCCGGTGGTCCTGTTCGGCGATGAAACCTCGTTCGGCCTGGCGGCGGCGCTCCGCGAGTGCCCGCAGGCCGCCGGTGCAATCCATGTGCTCGAGGTCTCGGACGTCGCGGAGTCGCGGCCGGTGCTGGAGGCGATCGGCCTCGGCCAAGCGACGTTGATCGAGCGCCTCGCCGACGACGCCCATCTCGCAGCGGCGGAAGCCGAGATGTTGCGCCTTGCCGCACGCGGCGCGCATTTCGTTCTTACCGGCAAGGCATCGTCGATCCAGCGCGTAAGCCGGGCCCTGAAAGCAGCCGGCCTCGCATCATCGCGGGTGAAGACCAAGGCCTATTGGGCGCAGGGCAAGACCGGGTTGGACTAGATCATGATCCGATTGGACGGAAGCGGATCATGATCTCATCTCCTTGTTTGAGCATGACCTTTTCGGAAAACCGGTTTCCACTTTCCGGATCATCCTCTAGCCATCCTGTGCCAGTGGAGCGCCGTGCGCTCCGGCTGTTGAATTTGCCTGCGTTGGTGATCCAGGCCCGACGCGGATGGAAACGGTGCTTCCGTGAGCTCTGGAGCATTTTCGGTTCTGATTGAATCAGAACCGAAGCTCTCGATTCCTGTTTTGACGCGTTTTCTGCGCAGATAAGTCTACGCAATCTGCGTAAACGTGATTGCCATGCAAACCGGTGTCCACCTCGCTTGAAAACGCTCTAGCGCAGCCCGTGCATGATGGACGTCGTCAGCAGCACGGCGGTCGACGCCAGCGCCGACAGGCCGACGATGGCCTGAGCGAGGCAGATGCGCCTGAGCGTTGTTGCTTGCGGGTCCGGAAACCCCCTGAACGGGCTCGCCATCTCAGGCTCCATGATGCAGTGCACGCGCTTGCTTTTTGCGAGCTATAGAGCGAGTCGCGCCGATCGCGATCCACTAAATTTGCAGCCTGCCAGGTTGACTCGTCCGCGACTCGGCAACGGAAAAATTCGGCTCCGGATCAGGCCGCCGCGCCCGAATCGGGCAGCACAAGCTCAAGTAAACAAAGCATTAATGGCTTTGCATGCGCCGGCACTTTTCCGTGTCGTGTCCGGGATCAAATGGCTGATCGGAAACGCATGCATCGCGGCGCGGAGCTTTCGGCACAAGGGCGTTCCTCGCCATGCAGATGATCGCGGATGATCGTGTTCAGCGTGTTGGCGGGCTCGATAGATTTGCACCCGCATCGGGCGGCGCCGCATCATCTGCCTCTTTCATCACGCCACCGAACGAGGTCGACGTGCTGATGATCGTCATGGGCATCTTCCTGGTGGCCGCCGTGCTCTGGTTCGGACATTGACCGGCGCTCTGATGAGCTCGCTGAGGGCAATGTTGCGCAGTCGAGGTTCGCTCTCCCTTTGTGGTGCGGGTGGGCCCAGTTGGTTGCTGCGGCCGTGTCGACGAGGTCCGAGGTCGAGAGGCTTTGTGATCGGCGAGATGGCCTGTGGTCGCGCCGGCGGCGCCAGCCGCAAGCCGCAGCCAGAGGCGGGGAATTCCCGGCGGGCATCAGCTCGCCGGCTTGCGTGATTTGCCTTTGGGCTTGCGCCGGTCTCGCCGATAGACCCATCACGACGCGTCATCACCTTGGGCTGCTTGCGCGGCGGAGCCGCCCGCGCCGAACGCCAGCAGGAAGTCGGCGGCTTTGGAGGCTTTGCTCGCGGCGCGGAAGACGGCGCGGCTGTCCTCGCGAAGGACGTTTAGCCAGGCGCCGAGATAGTCGGCATGCCGCACGGTCGGCTTGATCGACAGCGCAGCGCAGACGAAGGCAGCCGTCAGTTCTGCGACCAGCTCTTCATTGGCATAGAGCCTTGACCCGAACGCGCCGGACAGATCACGGTTGAGGCGGCTGGCATGGCCGGTCCAATGGCCGAGCTCATGAAACAGCGTCCGGTAATAGTTGATCTGCTCGAAGAAGGCGGGCTGCGGTGGAATCTGGACGTTGTCGTTTGCGCGATCGTAGAAGGCTTTGGTGCCGCCGATGCGGATCGTGGCGCGGGTTGCCGCCGCCAGCGCCTCGGCCTGCGGCACGATCTCGCGATCCGGCAGCGCGGGTGTGTGCGCAAAGCAGTGGTCGGGCAGGCCGTCGCATTGGTCGACGTTGAAAACCGTATAGCGGCGCAGGAACGGAACGGCGGCCTGTTCCTCGTCCGCTTCCGTGCTCTCGGATCTTGCCTGCTCGGCCGCTCGCCGGTTCCGCTTCGGGACAAAGCGGTCGGCGTTGCAAACGGTGACGCCGTGCTGGCCTTTGCGGACGCTTCCGCCGAGCGTTGTTGCCTGGCGAAAGGTGAGCCAGCGCTGCGAGGTAAAGCCGGCCTCGAACAGCCTGCCCCACAAGATCAGGATATTGATGCCGGAGTACCTCGTGCCTGTCGCGGCGTTTCGCGGCAGCGCGAACGCCTGGCTGCCGCCACCGGTGCCCCACGGCCGCGCCCATGGGAAGACGCCCGCCTCAAGCTCGGCGATGATCCGAGAGGTGATTTCTTGATAGAGGCTTTGTTTCGTCGTTGTGGCACGGCGTTGCGCTGACGTTTTGGACATGACGATCTCCGCTCGCTCCTCTTCCACGCCCGGCCCCCGGAAGGCGGGGTGGGCGGCGAAGAGCGACCGGACAGCCCCGAACAGCAGAGGCAGGCAGCACCGGAACGGCCGGAGCGGATGCGGAGGACCGCGGCCAACGCAAATGATCGTCATGAGCGGCTTTGGCGGGGCGTGGTTGCGGCCTGCCGGTTCGGGGCTATACGGGAGCGCCGCCCACCCCGCCGCCGCGGGCCAGATCAAAATGTGCCGGCCGCCGGCGGCCGGCTCCATCAGGTCTGCTTGTTCGCCGTGGCCGGCGCATCCACGACGCGCTTGACCATCCGATTGGACGGAATCGGATCGATCCGATCTGTTTGTTTGAGGTGACCTTCCGATGCAAACGCTTTGCGTTTGTCGCGACCGGTTTCCACTTCTCAAGATTGTGCTTTTGACACCCTTTTTTCACAAAGGCGCGTGCGGCCAATGAGGATCGCAGTGCGGCGGCTGCGCCAGGGATTGAAGCCGAAGGCCGAGACCGCAAGACGGGCTCGGTTCACGAGAGCCCGGCCCGCAAGCGGGAGCTTGCGGGAGGCGCCTGCTACGAAAGCAAGCCTTGAATTTTTCGGCTCACGGCCGGATCGTCCAGCGACACCGCCCATTCCAACAAGGCCTGCCGGATTGTGGTCGCGACGATTCCATGGTGGGCGAGCCGATCGAGAACCAGCGCACGGTCGGCTTCCAGGCGCGCCACCGCCAGGTCTGCGAGCAGCCGGATATCGTAACCCTGTCGTGCCCCCTCCAGCGCCGCAATGAGGACCTCTTCCTCCAGAAATCCTCCGCCCAGGAAAATGACACTGACATCGGCGCGGGCAAGACGCTCTGCAAATCGATGATCTCGCCACAAGGTCAGAGCGTCCAGATCAACATGCTCAAGTGAAGCGGTGATCTGATCCGGAAGCGCGTCCCGTTCATACGCGCCGACCGCGAACTGAGGCACGGCAAAGAACTCGTGACAGACCGGAAGCAGGAACAGACTTCCGCTGCGCAGCGCGGCAAGCGCATCCGTTCTGCCACGCGTCGGGTTCAACAGAACAATGCAGCTATGGTGAGGATCGGCCAACATCGGTTCATCCTGTTTGAGCCGTGAACTCGAGACTGACCAGGCCGGCCGTCGCCCCTGCACCGGGAAGCACAACAACGGCACCGTCAAGACCGGCGTGATGGTACATCGCCTCAAGCACCCGATCGGAATCGTGCAGCAGTCCGGCCAGCGCGGTGGTTTGACCAAGTACCTGCGGCGGAGCCAATCTTTCAAGCGGCCACCCGGCGCGCCTGAGGATGCGCTCCATCCTGGTGTCAGTGACGGTTACGATTGACCGAGCGCCCCTTGCTCGCATGGTCTCCAACATCGCAGCGAACAGGGCGAAGGTCGCTCGATTGACACCCGCATGGCCGATCTGAGGCGCACGCTCGGTGTCGACGCAGAATCTCGAGCTCTCCAGGACGTGCTCGCTTCGTGGTGCGTCCTTGCAACCGAGCAAGACCGCAAAGGTATCCGACAGCATGTTCGGACCGGTGGTGGGCAGAAGCCGCACACAGCCCAAGACCGTCCCCTGCTCCGAGATAGCCAGAAGATACGTCGGATCCAGGGTGTCATATATGTCGATTTCAAAATCTCCCGACACGGAGACGGTCCAGCCAAGACGATCCTTGAAGACGCGGCGGCGCAGCCGAAACATCTCGGCAAGCAAATGGAGATGCTGTCCGGCCTGACGATGATCGAGAACAATGACGCGCATGGCGAGCTCCCTTTAAGCGAGAGCGCAGCAGAGCAGAACGCGCGCCGTCGAGCGCCTGTGCTATTTGACAGGTCAGCTGCCAAGGTCAGGAAGCTTGAGCAACCGTTAGCAAGCAAGCAGAAGCGTTTCCAGACGAAGTGAATACGCTTTTTTTGAGCTGAGCCGTATCCGGAAAGGTCGGCGCCCGCGGCGCTAGGACAGAAGGCCGCGACGGAGCGCCAGTGCGACACAATGCGCAATCGATACCGCGCCGAGCTTGCGCCGGGCGTTCTCCACGTGAAACGCGATGGTGCGAGGCGTAACGCCAACCAGGACTGCGGTCTCGGCCAACGTCTTGCCGCGCGCGGCCCATGACAGACACTGCCGCTCCCGCTGGCTGAGAATGGCCTCACCGCTGCCGGCGTCGTCTGTTGCGACTGGCGGCTTGGAAACATGGGTGTGGAAGTAGAGGCCGATCAGTTGCAGGATGTCGCCTGAGCTAGCGAGCAACCGGTCGAGCTGCAAGTTAGGATCGTCGGTTGCCAAGGTGAATGCGGCGGTTCGCCCGAAACCGCTTCTGATCGGGATGGTGATGCCGGACTTGATGCCGAAGGTCGCGGCCTCGACGAAGAACCGTCGCTGCTCGTTGCTGCGCAGGCGGATTGGTCCCTGCGTGGTCCAGCCGAACAGGCTGTGTTCATGGCGGGCGCGGTGAATGACCGGATCAAGGCGCTGATAGTTCAGACGGAAGTAACGGTCGGTCCAGGATCTCGGATAAGAGGAGATCAACTTCGGCGCGTTCTCGGTCATGCTCAAATACGCAAACCATCGAAAGCCGAGGCCGTGCGCCGACCGTGCTGCCAACCGTTCGAATTCGCGATCATGCCTCGCCGTTTGCAGGGCGTCGATAAACTCTTGAAACAGGTGTTCGGGCCGGCTCATGTTTGAATCCACCGTCCAGAACGGTGTTCCTTGCTTTCACGCCCTCCTTTCGCCAGGGCGGGGTTCGAGCGAAAATCAGGACAGTAGCTTTGTCGATCCTCTGGCGCCTTGAAGCGCGCTAATTGACGTTGAAGTTCACCGGCACGGTGATCGTCCGGCTGACGCCCGGCGGTGGCGCCGGAACGGGCGAGGCCCGGTGCACCAGCGCCACCACCTCCTGATCGAGTTCTGCGAATCCGGACGATCGCACCAGGCTTGCCGACAGCACCTTGCCGGCGCCGTCGATCGTGAAGCGCACATAGGCGATCCCGCGCGCGCCGCGCTCTCTTGCGTCCGACGGATAGCGCTTGCGGCGCTCAAGATGAGCCATCAGCAGCGACTGCCAATTGGCGGGCGACATTGACGACAGTCCCGAGGCGGTCTGCGCGGCGGCAATGCGGTCCGATTGCCGAGCCTCCACGTGCGCCTGCCAGGCGACCTTCGATTCGGCAGCGGCTTGCTGCTTGCGAAGAGGCGGCTTGTTCTCCTTCGGTTTTTGCTTCTTGGTTTCCTGCTTCGGCTTCGGCTTCGGCTGCTCCGTCGGAAGCTGGACCTCCGCTTTATCCAGCACGACGGTCTTCTCCTTGATCTCCTGGTGTTCGGCCGGCTGGACCGGCCTGGTGGCCGGTTCGGCCGTCTGCTCAGGCGGCCGTTCTTCGCCTCTCTGCTCCTTCCGCCGCACGCTTTCTTCTGCCAATTTCTGGTCCGGCGTGATCTCGTTCCGCGCAGCCTGGATTGCTTCCGGCGCGGCCGCGAGCTCGATCATGATCGCGGCCGGCGGTGAATTGTCTGCAGCCACGACCACCTTCCCGCGCAGCAGCCAGGCCACGGCTCCGGCATGGACGCCGACCGTAACGAGGCCCGCAGCCAGCCACAGCAGGGCTTCGCTCACCTTGGCCCGGCGCGTGATCGAGCCATTGAAGTCGTTCATGGCGCAGCCACCGCAGGTGATGGGCGGGCCTCATCGGGTTCGCTCTTGCTTGCTGACGCCGCTTCGAGGCCGACCAGCGCGACCTTCAGATAGCTCGCCTCGCGCAGCAGGTTCATCACCTCCATGAGATGTTGATAGTCGACGGTCCTGCCAGCGCGCAGGAAGACGCGCGCATCCTTGTTGCCTCCAGTGAACGATTCGATCGCCGCTTGCAGTCTCTCCCGTGGCACCGGGTCGTTGCCGAGATTGAGCGTGAGGTCCTGCTTCAACGTCAGGTAAACCGGCTTGTCGGGAGGCGGCGCCGGCGGCGCGGTCGAGGCCGGCAGATCGACATGAACATCGACGGTCGCGAGCGGCGCCGCGACCATGAAGATGATCAAGAGCACCAGCATCACGTCGATGAACGGCGTGACGTTGATCTCATGGTTGTCCTCGAGATCGTCCTTGAAGCGATCGCGGATGCCGCCGGCCATAACGCCTACTCCGCGGCCACGGCGGAGGTCGAAGGCTGGCGGGGGCCGGGCATCTTGCGCAAGTCCAGATCGAGGCTGACGAGCCGTTCGACCTCGGCGGCCGCATCGGCGAGACCCTGCCGATAGCCGGTGACCGCGCGCGCGAACACATTATAGATGACCACCGCCGGAACAGCGGCGACGAGACCGACGGCGGTCGTGAGCAGCGCCTCGGCGATGCCGGGCGCCACCACCGCGAGATTGGTGGTCTGCGTCTGCGAGATGCCGATGAAGGCGTTCATGATCCCCCATACCGTGCCGAACAGGCCGACGAAGGGCGCGGTTGCACCAATGGTGGCGACCAGCCCGGTGCCGCGGGTCAGCCGGCGGCCAGCCTGGGCCTCGATGCGGGCGAGACGCGACGCGACGCGCTCCTTCACGCCGGCGTCCCCGGCGTGAAGGAGGATCCGGGACGACCGACGCAGTTCCTCGCCGGCGGACCGCACCATGAACACGGTGGGCCCACCCCGGTTTGCAAGAACGCGATCAGCGTCTGCAAGGCTCTCCGATGACGCAATGACCTGAGTTGTCCGCGTCGCTCTAGCGCGGGCACAGACAACCTCGACAGTCTTGGCGAGAGCCACAGTCCAGGTCGCGAGCGAGGCGAAGGCAAGGCCGATCATCACCGCCTTCACCACCCAGTCGGCCGCCATGAACATGCCCCAGGGCGACAAATCATGCGGCAGGCCGGCCCGGCGCTCCGAATCCGGGCCACGTGATGCCACGGAACGGTCGCTTGGCGTGGTCTCGGCGGGAGACGGCTTGACCGTCTTCATCGACTCTGCCGACGGCGCAGCAATGCTGGTGTCGGGCGGCGCGGCCGGCTGTTGGGCCATCCCGCAGGACATTGCCATGGTCAACACGACGAGCAGCAGCAACGGCGTGATCGTCCATTCTCGCCTCGGCAATAGTATCATGCCACGTCCTTCCAATCGTCCATCAATCGATGCCCGTAACGCGGGTCGTTGGCCCATTCGCATCCTCGCCGCGATCGCGCTTTGGTTGTGCGCCATCGACCCGCTCACGAGGCGATGCGCGCCACCGGTCGGCTCCGCACTGAAACGATCCGTCCCCGTTGGCTGGCAATCCGCCCATTCTCGTCAGGACGAAAGCTCCGGAGGATGCGTCTGTCGAACAGCGCAACGATGGCCCGCATGGTCCGACGACATTGTCCTTCGGATAGAAATGCGAAGACCGTGCAAGTGTTCACGAACATCAAGAACAAGGCGCTGAACACCAGTTCAGAAAGTGTTGTCGTCATGACTCACCCCAGCGCTTCGTTGCGGCTTTTAGGCGTTTGGCGCGGCGCGTTGCAGGAGGCTTTTCGATTTCGATCGTGGCCATCCTTGCTATTCTTCCCTGAAGGCACGGTTGATCTGATCCGAAAGCGGTTTCACAAGATAGGAAAGCGCGGTGCGTTCGCCGGTCTGGATGAAGGCCTCGGCGGGCATTCCCGGAACGAGCTTCCGTTCGCCAATACGAGCGAACTGTTCCGGCGGAACGGCGATCCTGATGACATAGAAGGATGTGCCCGTACGTTGGTCCTGCGTGAGGTCCGCAGCGACACGGCTCACTGTCCCGTCGAGCTCCGGCGTCGTGCGCAGGTTGAAGGCGGTCAGGCGCAGGATTGCATCCTGCCCGAGATGGACGTCGTGGATGTCCTTTGGCGAGATATGCGCCTCCAGCGTCAGGCGGTCTTCGTCGGGAACGATCTCCATCACTGTTTCACGTGGAGCGATGACCCCGCCGACAGTGTGAACCGACAGGTTGTGCACCCAGCCATCCTGGGGCGAGATCATGTCGATGCGCCGCAACTGATCCTCAGCGGCAATCCTGCGTTCGGAAAATTCACCAATCTGCGCCTGCGTATCGCGCAGGTCGCCGGTGACCTCGGTCTTCAAGTCTTGATCGACCTGCAAACTCTGCAATCTTGCTTCGGCGATACTGCCCGCCGCCTGCGCCTGCCCCGCGACGACCTGGCCGCGATAAGCGTCGAGTGTCGCCTTGTCACGTTCCAGTTCATTAAGCCGCTGGACGGACGTGACGCCTTTTGCCAGCAGGTCGCGCAGATCCACCAACTCCCGCTCGCGAACTCGTATTCCATGCTCAAATGCTTCCTGCTGGTCTTTCAGACCGGAAATTTGGTGCTCGTATTCCTTGATACGCTCCCCAAGCTGGGCCTTCTTGCTAATCCGCGTGTCGTGCCGTGACCGAAACAGATTCTGTTCGCTCTGCATCGCGCGCGCCACTTCGCGGTCGTTCGCATGCTCCGTGAGAAGGGGCGGAAACGTGATCGTGTCCTTGTCGTCGCGCTCGGCCTCAAGCCGAGCCTCGCGGGCGGCCAGTTCGTTGAGGCGCTTGCTGACGATGGCCAGGTTTGCACGAACCTGGGTGGCGTCGAGGCGGATCAGCACATCGCCTGCTTTGACCAGCTGACTCTCGCGAACCAACAATTCGCCGACCACACCACCGGTCGGATGTTGGACCATTTTCACATAGGACTCGACGACGAAGGTGCCGTCGGCGACTACGGCGCCAGCCAATTCTGTAGCCGCCGACCATCCGCCGATGCACGCGGTGAATGCAAGCACAGCGAAAACGCCGAAAATGAGGTGGTGCCGGATGGAGCGGACCACGGCGACAGCATCAGCGTTAGACATCGCCTTCCTCTGTTGGGACCGGAGACGTGTCGTCGGGCGCCGCTACGACTCGAAGCGGTCCGAGCGAATGTGTCCCCCTCTGATCAGCGGGTGAGCTTTTCAACCCAGGCTGGACAGAAGTCGGCCTCATCATCCGCGGCAGGATCTCATCGCGCGGGCCGAAAGCTCTTGCGCGACCGTTTTCCATCATCAGAACAAGATCGACAATGCCGAGCACACTCGGCCGGTGTGCGACGACGATTGCTATTCCTTTGCGCGCACGCACGGCGGCGATCGCCTGAATGACAGTGCCCTCTCCTTCGGTGTCGAGATTGGAATTTGGCTCATCGAGAACGACGAGGAACGGATCGCCATAAAGCGCCCGTGCGAGACCAATGCGTTGACGCTGTCCCGCAGAAAGGGCCGATCCCCCCTCGCCGATTGGCGTGTCATATCCGTTGTCGAAACGAAGAATGAGGTCATGGACGCCAGCCGCCTTCGCCGCCTTCACGACATGGTCGGGATCCGCAGAGGGATCGAGACGCGCGATGTTCTCGGCGATTGTCCCGTCGAACAGCTCGACATCCTGCGGCAGGTAGCCGATGTGGCGGCCAAGACTTTCGTTGTCCCATTGCTCGAGCGAGGCGCCGTCAAGGCGCACCGTGCCATGGGCGGGATGCCAGACCCCGACGAGAACGCGGGTCAGGGTCGATTTGCCACTGCCGCTGGGACCGATGATACCGAGCGCGCTGCCGGCGTGAATACCGAAATTGACCTCGACGACCGTTGGTTTTCTATGGCCCGGCGCCACGATGCCGACCCTCTCAGCGGTGAGATTCGCCTTCGGCTTCGGCAGCGGGGTCATGTTTGCTTGAGGTGCGACGAACGACAAGAGATCCCGCAGGCGCGCCCAACTTTGCCGAGCGATCAAAAGGGACCGCCACGTGGCGACCGCGAGATCGACAGGCGCGAGGGCGCGCCCCAAGATGACGGAACTGGCGACCATGACGCCGCCCGTGGCACTTTGTTGAGTGACGAGATACCCACCGACGCCAAGGACCGCCGATTGCAACATGATCCGAAACACGCGCGCGGTGCCGCCGAGCGCGTTGCCAACGTCTCCCGCCCTTCTGTTCGCGGCCAGATACTTCCTGTTGACCGCGATCCATCGGTCTGCACTTCGTTCACCGAGCCCTAATGCACGGATTACCTCCGCATTGCGGCGCGACCCGTCCAGGATCGCGTTGCGTTCCATGCCGTATTTGATCGTCTCCCGGACCGGAGCCGACGACAACTTGTGGGTGAGGATGGTCAGGGCCGTCAGAATGGCGGCCCCCGCCAGCGCGGTGAGGCCGATCCATACGTGGAGGCCGAAGCAGATGGCTAGATAGAGCGGCGCCCATGGCAGATCGAAAAAGGCGGCCGGCCCCTGGCCGGACAGAAAGCTGCGAATGTTGTCGAGGTCGCGCAGGGCCTGGAGACCATCACCCGGTGCGCGTGTCTGCAAAGCAAGCCGCACAACTGCCTCATGGACACGGCGGGAAAGCTCATGATCGAAAAATTCACCGGCGCGCAGCAGCACGCGCGACCGAATGATTTCGAGAAGCAATTGAAAACCATAGGCGATCATCGCCAGCACGGAGAACCCCAGCAGGGTCGGAATGCTGCGGCTTGCCAGCACGCGGTCGTAAACCTGGAGCATGAAAAGCGGTGCGGTCAGGCCGAGGATGTTGATGACCCCGCTGACCAGCGCCAGCGCGACGGCGCCTTGTTTGAAACGGGAAACAGCCGCCGCAGCCAACGGCTGCGGCGGTGTCCGCTTCATTGTTCGTGGCGCTCGTGGTGCCATCAGACGAAGGCGAAGTCGGACGCGGACAGGCTCGAGACGCCGTCGACCGTGACCGTGCTGTGCAGGCTCGCGTTGGTCGGATCGGTGTAGGTGATGGTGTTACCTGCGACGTTCACATGGCTGTCGCTGATGAACTGGCTGTAGTCGGACCAGCCATAGTTCTTGAAATCGATGAGATCGTTGCCCTGAACGAAGTCAGTGATCGTGTCGTTTCCGAAACCGTGGCTGGAATCGTAGAGGCTATGATCCCACTTGAACGTGTCGAAGTCCGAGCTTCCGCCGTTTCCGGAGAGCGCGTCGTTTCCATAGAAGCTGTACAGGTAGTCGTCGCCGGAGGTGCCGTTCTGGGTGGTGCCCGTCTCGCCGAGATAATCGACTAGCCCGGCAAAGGGCTGACCGAACTCGGTTTGGCCATAAACACTGCCGCCATGGGAGAGCACGTAGATTGCCTGATTGAACGTCGTATCCGGGCTCGTGCCGCCGGAGCCGCCGAGTTCGATCGAAAGTTCGGGCGTGGTCAATCCGAAACCAGAACTGCTGCTGCCAGTAAGACCGTGGCCAAAGTCGAGTTCGGTGATGGTGCCGCTGAATCCGCCGGGAGGCGAGTAGGTGAATCCCGAGCCATGCAGGATCACTCCGGAGTCGCCCGAAACCCCGCTATTGCCCGCCGCCCATTCCGAGTAGGGTGAGGAGGTCGGATAGAAAGCACCGTTGTCATTGTAGTTGAAGTCGTTTTCCCAGGCACCGGTAAGATATCCCAAAAGATCGCTGCTGGCCGATGTAAGGTTGATGGTGGAAGTCATCTTTACCTCTTCTCTTGCTCAAACGTTCGTCTTGCTGACGAACCTCGGACCCCACGTCGAGAGGTGGGGAAACTTGGACTCTAGCGATGCAGTCGCCGTCCGGGCCGGCGCGGAATAGGCATCCGCCTCGGACTTATCGTAACGCGCGTCGATCTCGCGGTGAAAGTGCCGCCCCCCTTGAATTAGAAGCGATAGTTCACGCCGATCTTGATCGCATGAAAATCAAGATCGTTTTCCGCCCTGCGACCGTTCGTCGTCTGGGACGAGCCAGGAACTGTGACTGTCTGGGTGCGATAGAGGCGACATCCGCCGCCGCGGGACGGAGGAAAGTAAATAGCGCAGATTTGGGTCTGTACCGCGTACGGCAGCGTCACGCCGGCGGTCGCATTCGGGAAGAGAAACTCCCTATCTCCGAAATGATCGTAAGAATACTCTCCTCTAAGAGACCAGTTATTGGTCAGCGCATATTCGAATCCCCCGCCGAACGTCCATCCGCTACGTGTCCCTGAGGCCTCTTCGCGAAAGTTGAGTTGAGTGCTAGGCACGCTTCCACTGACGGCCCGATATTGACTGCGAACTTCGCTTTCGTTCAGGAACGTCAGACCGCCCATCGCATAAACAAGCACGCGATCGAAAGCGTAGCCGACGCGGGCGCGCAGCGACGCCGTCCAGTCGAACTGGTAGTCGGTCTTGGCCTGCAGGAAGCTGCCTGTCGTGAGCTTGGGGGCTTCCGTTGCAATGGCGTCCTGCGTCTTCCGGAACTTGGTCCAGGAATAATCTCCCTCGATACCGATCACCACGCGGTTCGAGAACTGATAATTGAACCCGCCCTGCAAGCCTCTCGTCAGATCGCGGAAGCTCAGGTCAGCCGACTCCGTCGCCGGGATAGCTCCGGGCGTTCCATCGCCGGCCGTCGTGACTCCCTTGGTGCGGGCCAGGCCGTAACCGAGGTGGCCGCCGAGATAAAGACCGGTCCAGTCGCTCCCCGGAGCGCCGTCCGAGGCATTTCCGAGTCTCGCGTTAGGAAGATGACGAACGAGAGGCGTCGTTTCGTTCAGCGTCGTCGTGTAGCTGATCCGGGCGGTTCGGCCGGGCGACGGGACGGCGATCGAGGTGAGCGCGCCGAAGTAATATTGGTCCGTTAGATTCTCGATGCTGAAATTGATCGTCGAGTCGTCATCGATCTTGTAGATGCCGAACAGGTCATACACCTGATATGAGGGCCAAGTGAATGTATCGCCGCTGGTTGGCGGCCAGACGCTGCCCGAGCGTGCCGATGAGAACTGGACCCGTCCGCCCAACGTCAGCTTCTGATCGAACAACCGGATGCCGGCCGTCACGCTGCCGGCATAATTCGGCGGGACATAATTCGCAGCGTAATCGTTTTTCAGTGCGCCCGTCGGGCTCGCCAAATCAAACTGTGACGTCGGCGGCGCGCAGCTTCCTGCTGTCTCGCAATATTCAATCTTGGTGTATTTGGTGAAGGCGCCCTCGAGGAAAAACGCGCCCGAGTCATAGTTTCCGGATATTTCGAAGCCGCGGAAGTTGGCGCCGTTGATATTGTACCATACGTATTTATGGTCCGCAGCCGACCCGGTTGATCCACTGCCGGTCTGGTAGCGGACGATATAGTCATCATAGTGATTGTCGAAATAGGCGAGCTTGACGCGAAGCTTGTCGCCGGATTGGAGAACGTTGTTACGCAGGATATTCAGGCCGGCTTCGTAATCCTTGGCGATCTCGGGCTGCAAATCCGGATTATTCCAGAGCAGTCCCTGATAATGCCAGTGCGTTTCACGGAGGCTCGGAGGGCGGTAGCCTTCCTTGTACTGGCCGTAGAACTGGATTCCCTCCATGGGCGATATAACGACAGCGGCATTGGGACTAACACGCCCGCCTGACCGATCAGGAAACTTGGTGAGGTATCCTTCGCCGCTGGAATTGTAATGGTCATAGCGCAGCCCTGCGGAGAGCGTCAGCCAGTCGATCGGCCTGAGGCTTGCGTTGCTGAATGTCCCCGTCATCAGTCGCACGCCCGAAGGGCCGTAGGTTTCCCAGCCCTCCGACCCCGACACCGAACTCGGAAACTGCTCGGCCGTAGCGCGCTCACGCGTGAATTCAACGCCGTTGTCCCAGGTGAGCTGACCGAGCGGCGTGGTGAACACGGAGGTGTTGCCGACATCTCCGCCGAGCGTAGTGTCGCCGTAGGGACCAGGAAGCACGCCATGGCGTTGCGACGCAAGATCGGTCAGCCAGAGGTTGGCCCGCATTTTCACATACGGACTGTCCGACGGCTCATACTTATATTTGGCCGTGTAAGTATCGACACGGGTCTCGGACAGCGGGAATTGTCCGTAGGGTAAAATTCCCGACACTATCGCAGCCTGATAGCTCAGCTCATCAATCTCACCGTAATGGGAGTTGTAGGAGAGATAGCCGAGTTCAAGCGACTGGCCGTCGCCCCACTTCACCTTTCCTTTTGCAAGAAACGAATCCGTGTTTTCGGAGGTGTTGAAGACCTCCTGGCCAGGCTTTACGAGCGAATTGGCATTTGCGGTCGTCGTAACCGCGTTTGCAGGACGGAATGTGATTCCATCAGGGACTTTTGTTCCGGCGAAGTAGTTGCCTTGCACGTGCTTGGAATAGGCGACAATGAATTCGTAGTTCTCCTTGATCGCGGCGACGGCCGCACTGCCCGAATATGTGTCGCCGTTGAAAAAGGATGGCCGGCCATTGGCTGCCGTGTTGACAGCATTGTTCGACAGGAAACTTGGCGACTGCTCCGCTACCCCGTTGGTGACGAGGCTGCCTTTGACGCGCGTACCAAATGTCTGGCCGTCCTTGACGATGTCGCCTGCTTCGAGGGTGCGGAAATTGACGTTGCCACCGATGCTCCCAACACCCACTCCGCTGCCCGGTCCCTTGGAAATGTCGACACCGCCGATCAGATCGGGATCGACATAGGTCTCGTCGCGGTTTCCGATATAGCCCCGATAGGAGCTCGTGTTCTGGCGCGCACCGTCAATCGTCGTGCCCACGCGGCCCATGCCTTGCAGGCCCCGGATATTGGGATTGATCGACGTGCCGACATGATTGCCCGCCGAGATTACGCCGGGCGTATCGATGAACACGTCGCCGGCCGACGCCGGCGGCAGGCGATCGAGTTGCTCGCGCGAGACGTGCGAAACCGATCCGGGGGTCTCATAGGGCGTATCTCCGTTCGTCGTAGAACGATTGGCGGTCACATTGATGGGATCGAGAACAAGAGAACCGTCGGCCGCCGGCCGGCCGGCAGCGTCTGATGCGTCGGCTGAGGGTCGCCCGCCAACGACGGCCGTTCCTTGCGAGGTGATGCGGTAGCTCACGCCGGTTCCGCGCAGAAGCCGCTCGAGCGCCTGCTGCGGCGTGAAGCTACCGACAACGGAGTTGGATCGCACACCCTGCGACGCTTCGGAGGGAAATGCGACCTGAAGTCCGGACTGGCGGCCGAACTGGCTGAGCGCGTTCGTCAGCGGCTGAGCCGGAATGTTGAACTGACGCGCCGGAGCGGTCGTATCTTGCGTTTGCACGATCTGAGCGAAAGCAAGGTGCGCGTATAATACCGGCCCGGCAGACAGCGCGCAGACGCCAGCACTCCGGAGCAATCGGATAGTCGCGCGCTTCGACCTACTTTGTGTTACCGATCCAATTCTATTTGTTACGCCCCCAGTATGCATCAACTCGCTCGTCTTCACTTGTCATTGCGCAGCCACTCCGTAGGCATGCACTTCCGACCGCAAAGACGTAGAGCTGCCGCAAGATTCTCACGGTAGCGCTCGTTTTGGAGGAATTATAAGATTTGCGAGCGAACCAATTACAGACGCGACACGATCCGCACGAACGGGGTCAGGGCACGGACTTTGCCGCCGAAGGGCTCGACGAGCCCAGCGAGCGCGCGGTCAGGATCGCGCAGATCGAACAGCCCGCTCACCTTGCGGCCCGCAAGGCTTCTGTCGGGAAGCAAAATCGAGGCCGAGAAATAGCGCTGGATCAATTCGATGGCCGATTCCACGGTGACGTTGGACAGAATGACCTTTCCTTCACGCCAGGATCCGATTTCCTCAAGGGATACCGGCTCGATGCTTACATTACCTGTCATGTGATCGACGACGAACATTTGGCCAGGCTTGAGAACGGCAGATGGTTCGTCCTTCGCGGCGGGCGTGGCTTCGATGGAGCCGCGCAGCAGCGCAACTTTCGTGCTTGTCGATGAGGCCTGGATATTGAAGGCGGTGCCATGCACCTTGATTTCGACGCCCTGCGCATCGACGAGGAACGGCCGCCTGGTATCGGTTGCGACGTCGAAGAAGACCTCTCCTGCCAGCAGCGTAACGCGGCGCTCTGTCGTTCCGATATCGGCCTTGATCGCACTGCCTCCGCCGAGCTCGACGACGGAGCCATCGGCCATCCGAATATGTTCGGTGTGGCCGGCGGCGGTACGATAGTCGGCGTGGATGGCAATGAGGATTGCTGGAGCTGCAATCCACAGCACGCATGCCGCGACAACCGCGGCGACAACAATCTCGATTGGTCGACGATATGATCTGCGCACCGTCCCGGAGCGTGGAGAAAAGCCGGGTGCGGAGGTGTGCGCCACGTGCAATTTCAAGCGCGGATCGACGTCTTCCCAAACCTTCTGATCGTAGGCGGGTTTGACCGCGCCGAGCACGGTCCATGTCTTGTTGGCGCGCTCCCACGCGCGCCGGTTCTGCTCGCAAGCCGCAAGCCAGGCTTTGAATTCATCGAATACTGCGGAGCCCTGGGACGCGTCTTCCAATCGTAGAATCCAGCCTGTCGCCTCCTCGAGCAGCTGATGCTCCGTATCGTGTTTCGCAGCCAACGTTCCAATGTTCCCTGTCGCGGTGCTGTGTCGCCGTCTACCAATGAACAAGACAAAGCCGTCAACCCGAACGAAGTCGCTGGCTTCACATGTTTCTTTACAAGACTATTCGCGGCCGTCCGAGTCCTGTTCGAGCCGAATCGTGACCGTTGCTACGGCCGCTTGGATGAGACGGTAGACCGTCGGAACAGAGACTCCGAGGTGGGCAGCCACCTCTTCGACCGAGTGTCCGCCGAACCTGTGCATTTCCAGCGCAATGCGCTGTTTCTCCGGCAGCCCGGCGATGATGTCCATGGCTCGGCGCTCGTTCTCATAATAAAGAACGGTTTCCTCAGGCGTGGGTGCGGCCTGTGAGCTGGCCCAGACCGGCGCATTGTGGGCGCTTCGCAGATTTTCCAGCCGCTTCCGCCGCAGCACGTCAACGGCCAGATTGTGCACGATACGGAACAGATATGATCGTGGACGGGCGCTCGGCGTTCTCCCGTCACCTGTCGGGATGAATTTGATGAATGCTTCCTGGACCAGGTCCTCGGCGCCCTCGCGAGAGCCGAGCAGGTACGAGGCGTAGTCGATGAGAACGGCGCGATAGGACAGATACAGAGCGAAGCGTGGATCAAGCCCTTCCTTCATCAGAGCCTTCTCCCCCGATCACGCACAATCCTGCCGCGTCCCGGTCCCGGCCTTGCCTCCATTCGCCCTTGGGCCATGACACTGGTCGGGCCCTGCCGGCCAACGCGTTGTATGACTCTTGACCCGGTCATGCGGCCCCTTCGGCCCGCTAACCTCTTGATTGATCAGGGCGCCCACTGCACGCGAAACAGTTAGAAACTCAGAAATTCGTTCGCAACGACAATAATCTATAATGCCTCTAGCTAGGGTTGAACTTGTCCGCCGCAGGCCGGTGGCTGTGTTCCATTCAGAGCTACGGAAAACGGCCGGAAGAGACTGCGCACGCCATGATCAATGGCCGCTGCGTACCGATCGACGGGGATACATGGACGACGATGGTCTTGTCCGCGTCGTATCAGGGGTATGATCGTCTCCAGTTTCGAGAGCATCACTTCAACCGGGGTCGAGAACATGACCGCGCCGCAATGGTGGCGGCGCAGTGCGCAGCCATCAGCAGCCGAGCGAACCCGGTTCTTGCTACGTCTAACGTTGAAAGACCTAGATTGTTGATCCTGTTCTAAACGATTGTGCCTGTTCGTTTCTGGCGTAGCCGGGCTTATTCTACGGTTGGCCCCCCGGGGCTGGATTGATTTGACCGCCGATCTTTCAGTTGGTTGCGGGGACGTGCAACCATCTCAAATTGCTTTTTCAGGCGGTAGCCTGAGCACGCATTGCGTCCCGAACGCAGTGAGCATCTTCTAAGTTGTTGATTTTTCTTGATGCTGCAGGTGCTTCCGTCCCGTTTTGTT
>NZ_JCAMOR010000094.1:0-25558 GCF_059512385.1 Bradyrhizobium sp. Crot121
ACCGCACGAAATTACTTCGCTGTCGTCGCTATCGCCGCAACTCTGCTCTGGCTAACATAACTGTCCACGCGACCTAGTGCACGCTCGACAGTCGTCCTGGTCCCCTTCCAGGCCGGGCAGAATGGAGCGGCCTCCGGACGGGAGCGGAGGCAAGGTCGAAAACCCGCGTGTTCTGCGGCAGCGGCGCTGCGATAAAACCTCACATTCCGCGAGAGCGGCGTTCGCACCGGGCAGACGGGCCGGCAATACACCCCCGTCGTCTTCACCGCCACAAACACCAGCCCGTCCCACGCCGGATCGCGGCGCCGAAATGCTTCATACTGTGCGGCGAAGTCGAGCATGCGATTGCTATAATGACCATCGCCGCAGGTGGCGAGCCACTCCGCAAGATCGGGTCCGAAAACGACCGCCGCCAGGACGGTGCGCGCTCATAAGGATAGAGCATCGGATTTCGATTCCGAGGGGCGGAAGTTCGAATCTCTCCGAGCGCGCCAGTCTCGAGCGGGGTAAACCAATATCTGCGCACGCGCGCCGCAGCAGCGCGGCCTGGGATGGACCGCGACTACTTTTCGACTTCGACGACGTACCTCCGTACGACTTTGACCGCCTTATCACGCTGCGGTGCAAGGTCCGCCCAGGCTTTCGACTTGTAGAACGCTACGGCGTCATCCAAGCTATTCCATTCGACGATTCCCACCCCTTTGGGGGCTGGCCCACCGTCTATCTCAACAATCCGTCCGGCCGCGGTGCGCAAAGCGTGACCATGGGCTGCTTCTATCGCCTTCCGGGCGGCAGGCAAGTACGCGGCTTGGGCTGAAGCATCGAGGATCTCAATTTCGCCGACGGAGTAAGCTTTCGGCTTAGCTCCTTGAGCGTGGAGGCCTTGGACCGCGATAGCTCCAATTGCGACGCCCGCTAGCAATACCATTGCGAGTTTGGAACTAGATCTCATGGCGTTTCCTCCGATTTTGCAATTTCAATCGAAGACGAATGCCCCCTAGCCGTGTGTCGGAATGGCCAACTGAAGGTTCAAAGCAGAGGGGCTGCTAATGCGCAAAACGCTTGCTGTCCCTAGCGGATGTACGGAGGAGCGACGCAAGCGCTGACAACACCATTTGCAAGACGCCATCTACGATTTTGGATCTTGCACGCTGTTGTATTGCCGTCATTCTAACGACAACAGGCCGGCCGGCTTGAAGCGTAGGCTTCGGCAGTCACGCTTCCTCCCGCCAACGCGATCACGGAACCCGCGGTCTATTTTCCTCATCCGGAATGGCAGTTCGCCTACGACATGGACAACGGGGTGCCCGTCGCCAACCGGAAGAAGCTGCTCGACCGCCCCACAACCGACAGGATGAAGATGCTGGGCTTCCATTGGCCCTGTCCCGGCCTGGGCTTTGCCGAGCGGAAGGGCACGGGATATCAATATGTGCCGGCGGCCTGACGAACCGCCTTCCCGACATCGTCGGTGGCGAAATCCTCCCGAGGCAGTTCGCAAGCGGCGCCGCAATCTGCGAATTCTCCTTGAAGCTTCAGAGCGTATCCGATAAAGTTACAACTATTGGTCGATACGTTTGCTGTTGATAGATATTGCAATCTCCGAGAGTGCGATGCAGCGCTGGCTGATTTCAGGCGCATCGGGGCAGTTAGGCGGTCATATCCTCCGTGCGCTCTCGCATCGTCGTCCTGACGACTATGTGCATGCGCTTGGCCGTGCCCCGCTGCCGGGTGCCCATGTCACCGAATGGGTGGATCTCAGAAGCGGCGCGGCTTTGATGGAGTTGCTGCAACGCGCGGCGCCCACGCGCGTCCTGCACCTTGCTGCAGTGCCGCCGGTGGTCGCCGAGTCCAATCCCGCCTCCTGCCATGCGCTCCACGTTGGCGCCGCGATGAGGATGGCGGCTTACGCCGCCTCCACGAACGGCTGGATGCTGTATGCCTCGTCCGATTTCGTGTGGGACGGAAACGGCGGGTTCCACGATGAAGGCGATGTGCCGCTTCCGGCGAACGTCTATGGCCGAAGCAAGCTTGCCGGCGAGCGTGTCGTCGCAGAGCACGGCTGTGGATTGGTCGCCCGCTACTCGCTGCTGTTCGGTTTCCCGGTCAATCAGCGCCAGACATCATGGACCACGATCGCCGCACGCCTGAAGCGCAACGAACCGGTCGCCGCGATAGACAACGAATGGCGATCGGCAATCAGCCTGGCCGACGCTGCTTTGGCAACAATAGAGCTGGCAGCGCAGCGCCATCATGGACTCGTGCACATTTCAGGCTCATCCGCGATGACGCCGTACGAGATCATCAGCATGATGCGCCAGGAGATGAACTCGGTGTCTGAGATCCAGCGGGTCTCGCGGGCCTCGTTCAGCCCGAACATGATCCGGCCGCGCAACGTCACCCAGTCGAACAGCCGGCTGAGGCGCCTCCTTCCGGGATTCGAACCCATGCCTTTACGCTCTGCTCTGCGCACCCCACGGGGCGCGGTGCCGCGCTTTTCCGTGATCATTCCGGTGTATCACGGAGCCGACACCGTGGGGCGGAGCCTGGCTGCACTTGCCGATCAGCAATTCGATGACGATGACGGACTGCAAGCGAGCGATGTCGAGGTGCTGCTGGCACTGAACGACGGCCGACCAGACAGCGAGGCGCCGGCGGAGGCGCATGTCGCGAGCCTGCGTGCACGGAACTTCCACGTGCGATTGCTACGGACCCCGCCGACCCGCCGCGCCGCCATAGCCGCGGCCGAGGCGGTGGCGGCTGCCGGCAGCCATCGCCTCTATCTGGACCAGGACGCCAGATTATCTCCGCACGCGCTTTCCGCCATATTTGCAGCGCTCACGACGAGCACAGGCATTCAATTCGCCGCGCCTCGCGCGCGGTTCGATCCCTCCCCTTCCCTGGTGGTGCGCGCGTTCTGCCGCTACTGGTGCGCTTTACCCTATTGCGATGCTTCGCCCGTCACCATGGGCGCCTATGCGGTGTCAGCCGAGGGCCGGCGACGTTGGGGCGCGCTCCCGCAGCTCGCTTCGGACGACAAGTTTGTCCGGATGCTGTTCGCGCCGAAGGAGCGGCTGCTGCTGACGTCGGAGAGCTATCATGTGGTGGCGCCGCAAGGCTGGCGCGAGCTGATCCGAGCCCGGCGCCGCTACCTGCGTGGTAATCGCGAACTGGCGCGCGCGTCGCACCTTGCTCCTCCAGATCCGGTTCCACGTTACAGGGGCGTGCTCAGGCCGCTGTTGCGACCGTCGGCCTGGTTCGACTTCGCGGTCTTCGTCGCGGCCTATGGGGCGACCTGGCTGGCGGAAAGCGTCGGGGCGCGAACGATGAGACCATCGTGAACCGCGCCCTTGATGTCGTCATCCCCGCAGGTGGCGATCCTGGGCTGCTTCTGCGATGCCTGGTTGCACTTCGGTGCGACGGCAACGAGATTGACCTTAGGGTGATCGTGGTGGCAAACGGGCCTGCGTTAAGCCAAAACCAGGCGACCGCCCGGTCATTGCTGACGGCGTTCGAGAATGAACGCCAAACATTGATCGTCGTAGCGAACACCTGTCCCGGCAAGACCGCAGCGCTCAATCGGGGCGATCGCGAACGTCGCGGCGGGGCGGTCCTTTACCTTGACGCTGACACCATCATTCTCCCTGGCACCTTGGCCGCGATTGTCGCGGGCCTGGCCACCGATGAGCCGCTTCTCGTCGCGCCTCCCATGGTGCTGGTTCGGCCGGAGGGCCGACTGGAGCGCGGGTTCGCCTCGGTGTGGCCGCGTCTCTCCGGGATGGAAAACGACGTCGTCGGGGCCGGCCTCTATGCCACGAACGCGGCGGGCCGCCGCAGGTGGCGCGAGTTTCCCCTGATCGCGGCGGACGATCTGTTCGTGCGCTCGCGCTTCGCGAGAGGCGAACGAAAACTGCTTGCGGCGGGCGGCTTCCTGTTCAACATCCCACAAGGATCGGATCTGCTCCGCGCCAAGCGCCGATGGGACCACGGCAATCGCGCCCTTGCAGGACTGCACGATGTTCAACCAGGTAACCTGCCCAAGAGGTCGTTCCGGTCCCGGTTGGGCGATGTCGGGCGGCTCTGGCGAGAAGGCCCTGGCCTCGCCTGCTTCGTACTGCTTGCGCTCTCGGCACGGCTCACACGAGGCGAGAGCGATGGTGCCGCCGCGTGGATCGGGCCAAAGCCGCGGCCGATTGCACCAATCGCACCACGCCGGCCGCACATCGGCATATGCATCGTCACGCATAACAACGCTGACGAGATCGAAGCCTGCCTCGCTTCGCTGAAATCCCGCTGGTCCGATCTTTCGATTCGAATCGAGGACAACGCGTCGGTCGACGGCACAGTCGATCTGGTTCGACGAACCGGATGCCGCACGAAGATCACAGCGAACCTCGTCAATCGCGGTTTCGCCGCTTCGGTCAACCGGCTAGCCGCCGATTTCGGTGAGGAAGTCGACCATCTTCTGCTCGTCAATCCGGACGTCGAACTGGCAGCCGACGCGATCGATCAGTTGATCGCGGCCTCGCTGGCGAGCGAGACGGAGGCGATTGTCGGCGGACGGATGATGCGGCACGACGGCAGCGTCGACCCGACCAACTGCCTTGCCGAACCGTCGCTCCGGCAATCGATCGCGTTCGCATTGGGCCTGCGGCGCTGGCCCTGTTGCGGGTGGCTCGATCCGGATGCGCTCGGCGGCTGGTGCCGCACCGGTATTCGAACAGTCCCCGTGCTCACCGGAGCGACGCTCCTGATCAACCGCGCATTGTGGGACCGCTTGGGCGGGTTCGATGAGCAGTACTTCCTCTATGGCGAAGATGTTGACCTGTGCATTCGGTCGAAAAGACTGTCGAGCGCCACGCTATTCACTGGCTTTGCGCATTATGTCCACCGAGGCGGCGCGAGTTCGGCAGGCGACTCGCAGCGATGGGTCGCCATCCTGCGCGGCAAGGTGAGCCTCTACCGCCAGCACTTGCCCTCGCTCGCAAGCAGATTAGCTCGAGGGCTGCTGCTGTGCGGCGTAGCACTGCGCGCAATGGCTGAAACATCAGGGCTCGCTCGTACAAAAATATGGCGAGACCTGTGGCGGAACCGCGACCTGTGGCGGCGTGGGTGGCCGCCAAATAGCAGCGTGGCTGGCGCCGCAGCTACGTGACAGCCGCGTTCATGCCGCCGAGGTGTCGATCTGGCGGCGGATCACCCGCCGCACCTCCGCATTCGACAGGAACAGATCGTGGTTGATGATGCCCCAGCCCGAGTCGGACGCATCGACCACGCGCACGCCGAGCTTCTCGATGACGGCCTTCTCGGCGGCGCCGACGCGTGTCATGCCGCCGGCGAGCGACCCCGAGAGTGCGAGCGCGCGGTCGTTCGTTGCGGTGATCACCGTGATCTTGCGGGCGAGCGGCCCGATGCGGTTGATGGCCGACGAGAACACGTCCATGTCGATGTCGGGCGAAGCGAACACCACCGCCCCGATCCTGCCGTCAACGGTGTCACCATATCGATCATGGAGCTGGCGCAGGCTTTCGAGCGCCAGCATCGTTCCCATGCTGTGCGCGACGATGTGGACGCGGCCGACGCCCGGAGGCGTTACGATGGCCTGAAGCACGCGCTCGAAATCATCGCGGGACCACATTGCGCTGTCGCGATCGTAGGCGTAGTCGAACAACCCCGCCTTTGACGGCCAGGAGAACACCATCGTCTGGCCGCGGAACCGGATGCCATCGGAAAGGTGGGCCGCATCGAGCGCCGCCGTCTCGAACGTCTGTTTGAAGCCGTGCACATAGATCAGGACGTCTGATCCGCCGCCGCCGACCTGCCCGAGAAGATCGCTGACGTCGCCTGAAACCGGCTCGACCTGATCAATACGCCAATCGCCGAGCCCTGCTGCCGCCAGGGAGAAACGACTTTCGTCCGGTGGCACCAGCTTCGCCCGTGCGACGGTCATCGCAGAGGCCCGATCCGGCCCGAACCAAGGCTTCGCGCGCCCGCCTTTTACGGGCTTGCGCGTGGTTGCGACAAGCAGCGTGGGGTCCACCGACAGCGACGATGCATCGTAGCGCGCGCCGGTCGCGCCCAGGCTGGCGCAGCCGCCGAGCGCGAGTGCGCCCGCAGAGGATGCAAGCCCGCCCAGCAGAGCACGGCGGGACATCATGACTTCGTTTTGCAGTAAATGTCGGACGATCACGCGGGACTTCAGAAGCCGCCTCCGTAAGACCCGCCCCTCACGAATTTCCTGAATGATGATGGCGGCGAGAAAAGGGCGGCAGCTTCAGGCCGGGACGTCGCGCAAGACCGCCGAACGGCGTAGATGTGTCGATTGCGGCGCGGAACCGGTCGGAACCCGGCGAAGCAAAGTTCCCTTGTGGCCATTCCAGTGAAGCCTTCGACCGCCTCACGCAGCGAGCCTTCGACGAAGGCGCCCGTCGTCCTGCTTATCAATGAGAGCAATCTGCCTAAAGCATCACGAGCTGGACCACACCATCTTCGAGCTCGCCGCGAGCAAGTCTCGCGCGAGCGATATGCTCGAACTCGGTTCGATGCCTGTGCAAGTAGCTGAGAGCTTGGTTCTGGGTCCGAAAAGTCGTCCGAAGACGGCATGCTTGCCTGGCCGGCCCGACCGCCAGCGAGAATGTAATGGTTTGCCCTGACTCGGTGGTGGATACCGTCCCCATGCTCTTCGCCATGTGTCCGCCTACTCCATAGGAAATGAGCGTCAGATGGTTTTCGCACTGCGCCGCTGGGCGCCGGAAGTCAATGGAGTTTGCCTTAATCGAAGCGGCTCGTCTCGGTGCCCATCGGCGATGAGAGTAGCTTAGGCGGTCGATAGTCCATTTCGACTCAATACCCGGCCAAAGTATGTTCCGTGCCGTTTTGCCGAAGCGCCCTAAGCCTCCCGCTCGCGAGCGCAAACCCGCACGTGTTGCGATCCTCAATGCGAGCTGGTGGCCAGTCCTGCGCAGTCGCGCTCGATCGAGTTCCGGGGGTGCTCACGGGGGGGAGCACCCAGACGGAAGGCGTTCACAGTGGGGCCACCGTGATTTCACGGAATCCAAATCAGACTGCAATACCGCTAAGGTTGCTTTGCCGGGGCCAATTTCATCCCGAACAGATTTATTAACCGGCAAGGGCCGCTGAGAAATCAGCGGCCCTTTCGTTTCAGTGCCTCGGCGCGACCGGAATGCGGCGTTCAACCGGATCTGCCGAGCCGCAGTTTGCTGGGCCTGACGCCATAGCGCCGGAGCAAGGCTCTGCTCAGCGCTCCCTCCGACTGGTAGCCGACATCGGCGGCAATCACGCAAATGGGGTCGTTCGTGGTCATGAGCCGCTGTCGCGCGAAGCCGAGACGCAGTTCGGTGAGGAAGGCGAGCGGCGCCAGTCCGGCCAGCTTGCGGAACGACCTGACGAGCGTTGCCCGGGATGCCGCGGACGCCTTCGCCAGAAGATCAAGCGTCCAGTCGCGGGCGGGCTCCCGCAGCATCGCAAGCACCGCATGCGACGTCGAGCGATGGGTCAGAAGCGCGAGAAGACCGCTAGCCGGCGGCGCCTCCTTGAGATGTTCGCGCAGCATCATCACGAAGAGCGCCGTTGCCAGATTGGTCGCGATGATCGCGGAGCCGGTCTCGTTCGAATCCAATTCGTCGCTGATGCAGATCGCAAGCATGTGCAATCGCTCGGCCAGCGGAAGCCGGGTCGAGCGCAGCACGACAAAGTTCGCAAGCGCGGCGATAAGGGCTTGCTCGGACGCAGCTTCGCCCCGCAATACGCCGCACACGAGCTCGGTGTCGTAGGCGACGCCCGGGGTCGATTTCGTGCGAATGGCGTTGCGGAATTCGGTCACGATGCTGCGGATGGTGCCATCGGTCGAAACCGAGCGGACCACATGAGCGTCACCGTGCGGGAGCAGCAATGTATCGCCAGCGCCAAGCTTCACCGGACCGTGACCGGTCACCTCGAACACGCAATGGCCGCGGGTCACGATATGAAACTGCGCCCCGCCGGACGCCTCGTGGGCGAGACCCAGGTGCCGCCGAACCTGCAGAAATCCTGTAATTCGGGTTTGACACGCAAGAACGGCGTCAGGCTGCTTAACGGATCATCGCTTTCGTTTCTCGCCATGGTCGCTTGCATCGCTGCCAGATGTTGATCCGGGCGCCCATGCGAATGCGTCGCGCGGGCATCCAATTTTCCACCGGCCTCTGCTTAGGTTCTTCCCAGACCGCACGAAACAACGCTGCCCGCTTCCGGGGCAAAGCCGTCAGAGATTTTCCAATCCCGAGAGCATTCATGCTCACCCTGCCCCAACTCGTGATGTCGCGGCGCGGAACGATGGCTGCTCTTGCTGATTATATCGGATAACAGTCCTCACGGTTACCGATCATGATCTATGCACTCAGCATCATCCTGATTCTAATGGCGGCAGCCGCCAGCGCTGGCGTCCTGATTGTTGCCGGGCTCGACGCTGATATGGGGTCGCACAGAAGCAACGATTGACCAGCGTTGCCTCAATGTGAACCAGGACACTCCCGAACAGGCTGTCACGACAAAGACCCGCGACTTCACGGAATACATTCACAGCAAGCGCGACGCTCACGAATTTGCAGCGGGCTGTCCTGCGGCATCGTGGCAAATGCACTCATGGAATCCGGCGTGCAATTTGGAAAGAACCGGAACAGCCGCTTCGACATGCTGGCGCTCGCTTTGGAACCAATCTAAACGGCCAGTATTCTCCGCTGTAATGGCGGATGGCAGTCACCCGCAAGACGGAGTTGCTGACGATGCAAGATCGAGCCGTGCAATCGGACGCCAAGCTTCAACCGCTGCCGGAAAAAGTGTCGGTGACATTGACCGTCAACGGAACAGAGAGGCGCTTTTCGGTCCTGCCCTGGGTCTCGCTTCTGGATGCGCTCAGGGATCACCTCGATCTCACCGGCACCAAGAAGGGGTGCGACCACGGCCAATGCGGCGCATGCACCGTGCTTGTCGACGGTCGCCGCATCAATTCGTGCCTGACTCTCGCAGTGATGCGGGACGGCGCACACGTCACCACCATCGAGGGACTGGCAGCCAATGGCGCGCTGGACCCGTTGCAGCAGGCTTTCATCGACCATGACGCTTTCCAGTGCGGCTATTGCACGCCCGGGCAGATCTGCTCCGGCGTCGGGTTGATCGCCGAGGGACGGGCCAAGACCCCTGACGAGATCAGGGAATTCATGAGCGGCAACATCTGCCGCTGCGGCGCCTATCCCAACATCGTCGCCGCGATCCAGCAGGCGATGGGGACCAGGCCATGATCCCATTCCAATATACGAAAGCAAATAACGTCGCCGACGCCGTGCGGCTGATTGCGGCCACTAGCGGCGCAAAGTTCATCGCCGGCGGCACCAATCTGCTCGATCTCGTGAAAGACAATGTCGAGCGGCCGACGACGCTGATCGACATCTCCCGCCTGCCGCTCAGCTCGGTCGAAGAGACAGCATCGGGAGGCTTGCGGATCGGCGCGCTGGTGCCGAACTCCGACCTTGCCTGGCATCCGCTGATCGAAAAGCGCTATCCGCTGGTGGCAAGCGCAATTCTTGCCGGCGCCTCGCAGCAATTGCGCAACATGGCTTCCACCGGCGGCAACCTGGTGCAGCGGACGCGATGCGCCTATTTCTATGACACGGCCACGGCCTGCAACAAGCGGCAGCCGGGCTCGGGCTGCTCGGCCGTCAATGGCATCAATCGCGGGCACGCCATCCTCGGAGCGAGCACCTCCTGCATCGCGACGCATCCGTCCGACATGTGCGTAGCGCTCGCCGCACTCGATGCCACCGTGCACGTGACGGGCCCCAACGGCGCGCGCGCCATTCCGTTCGCGGACTTCCACCGCTTGCCCGGCGATACCCCGCATATCGACACCAATCTCGGGCCGGACGAGATCATCACCGCGGTCGAGGTGCCGGCAAAGGGCTTTGCGACCAACTACTCCTACCTGAAGATCCGTGACCGGATGTCCTACGCCTTCGCGCTGGTCTCGGTCGCGGCCGCGCTAGAGCTCAAGGACGGCACGATCCAGGAGGCGCGGCTCGCGCTTGGCGGTGTCGCCCACAAGCCATGGCGCGATTCGGCGGCCGAGGCGGCGCTACGCGGACAGGCCGCTGAGGAAGCGAGCTTTGCCCGCGCCGCTGATCTGCTGCTTCGTGACGCCAGGCCGCAGGCGCATAACGGCTTCAAGATCGATCTCGCCCGGCGGGCGATCATCCGCACACTGACGCAGGCTGCGCAGGGCACGCCGCAATCGCAATCGAACAAGACGATCCAATGAGCATGGTCAACAACACCGCGAAAACCTATACCGGCACCGCCACTTCGCGCGTCGACGGCCGCGCCAAGGTCACCGGCGCCGCCAAATATGCCGGCGATTTCAACGAAGGCGGCCTCGCCTATGGCGCGGTCGTGGAGGCGACCATCGCCAGGGGCCGGATTGCACGGATCGACGCCAGCGAGGCGCGGAGCGTACCCGGTGTGATCGACGTCGTCACCCACGAGAACAGGCCGCGGGTCGCCGACAGCGATAAAGCCTGGAAGGACGACGTCGCGCCGGAGGAAGGTTCGCCGTTCCGCCCGCTCTATGACGACGCGATCAAGTTCAACCAGCAGCCGATCGCGCTGGTCGTGGCGGAAGAATGGGAAATCGCACGGTATGCGGCATCGCTCGTCCGCGTCGACTATGAGAAGCAGGCGTTCGTCACTGACGTCTATCGCAAGCGCGACGATGCCATCGTCGTCGAGAAGCCCGACAAGCCGCGCGGCGACGCCGCAAAGGCATTTGCGGCGGCCGATGTCCGCCACGACGCGGATTATTTCATCCCGACCGAGCATCACAACCCGATGGAATTGTTTGCGACCACGGCGATGTGGGAAGCCGGCGGCCCGCTGACGGTCTACGACAAGACCCAGGGCGTGCAGAACGTGCAGCAGTATCTCTGCAGCGTGTTTGAGAAGAAGCCGGAAGAGATCCGCGTGGTCTCGCCCTATGTCGGTGGTGCCTTCGGTTCGGGCTTGCGGCCGCAATATCAGGTGGTGCTGGCGGTGATGGCGGCGCTGAAGCTTCAGCGCTCGGTGCGGCTGGTGCTGACGCGCCAGCAGATGTATGGACTGGGCTATCGTCCGGCCACCATCGAGCGGCTTGCGCTCGGCGCGCGGCGTGATGGCACGCTCGATGCGATCACGCATGAGGCTGTTGGCACGACCTCGCAGTTCGAGGAATTTTCGCGCAACGACACCGGCTGGTCGGCCCTGCTCTACACCTCGCCGAACGCGCGATATGAACATCGCGTGGCGCCGCTGGACGTGCCGACGTCCTGCGACATGCGCGCCCCTGGTGCTGCGACCGGTGTCTACGCGCTGGAGAGCGCGATGGACGAACTCGCGGTCGCGCTGAAGATGGATCCGGTGGAGTTGCGGCTGCGCTGCTATTCGGACCGCGACCAGAACGAGGACCTGCCCTACACCAGCAAACGCCTGCGCGAATGCTATCGCGAGGGCGCCGCGGCCTTTGGCTGGGACAAGCGCAAGGCGGAACCGCGCTCGATGCGCGATGGCAAGACTCTCGTGGGCTGGGGGATGGCCTCCGGCGTTTGGGAGGCGCTGCAGATGCCGACCGCGGTGCGTATCGTAATGACCGCCAACGGCCACGCTGAAGTCTCCTGCGCGGCCTCCGATATCGGTACCGGCACCTATACGATCATGGCCCAGGTCGCGGCCGACAGCCTCGGTCTTCCGATTGAAAATATCAGCGTCAAGCTCGCCGATTCCACGCTGCCCAAGGCACCGGTCGAGGGCGGGTCATGGATAGCGGCCTCCGCCTGCCACGCCGTGATCGCGACCGCGAGCGAGGTTCGGAGCGAGCTGTTGCGGCTGGCTAAGCTGATGAAGGGCTCACCCCTCGCCGACACGGTCGAGGAAGACGTCGCCCTTTCCGACGGCAAGCTCGTCAGTCGGACGCAGACCGACCGCGGGGTTTCGATCTCCGACATCATGCGGCATGGCGCGCTGGAGCGGATCGAGAAGGAAAAGACCAACCAGTTCGCCGACGACAAGGCGCACGCCAGGAACACGCATTCGGCCGTATTCGCCGAGGTCAAGGTCGATGAACAGCTTGGCGTCATCAGGGTCACCCGCGTCGTCAGCGCAGTCGCGGCTGGCCGCATATTGAACCTGAAGACCGGACGCAGCCAGGTGATGGGCGCCGTCGTCGGCGGCATCGGCATGGCGCTGCATGAGGAGACGGTCTACGACCACGGCCTCGGCCGTATCGTCAACCATGACATCGCCGAGTACCATGTGCCCGTCAACGCCGATATCCACGACATCGAGGTGATCTTCGTCGACGAGCCGGACAGCCTGATCAACCCGCTCGGGATCAAAGGGCTCGGCGAGATCGGCATCGTCGGCGTCGCGGCAGCCGTCGCCAATGCCGTCTACCACGCGACCGGCGTGCGGGTGCGTGACCTACCGATCACCCTCGACAAGGTGCTGGAGCGCCGAAAGGCGGCTTAGAGCGTTTTCGAGCGAGGCATGCCCTCGGACTTGATCCGAGGGTGGACACCGGTTCGCGTGAAGAAAACGCGTCAAAACAAGAATCCAGAGCTTCGGTTCTGATTCCATCAGAACCGAAAATGCTCTCGGCCCTCCTTTTGGGGGGCTGGGGGCCGGGGGGCCGGCCGGAGGCTCCGTCCCGCTGGACAGGAACCGGAAAATCCGTAAAGAAACATGGCCTGTCGGAGCGGCGTTGCGCCCGCTTGGACGGGCGCACAAGCGCGAGTAAACAACGTTGGGTTTTGGGGCGATTCCAGCGGTCCGGTTCGATCCGTTCGGGCGCCCTCTCCGGTCCCGCCATTTCGGACAATTCGATATGAGAAAGATCATCCTGGCGCTGGCGCTTCTGTATCCGGCCGCCGCGCTCGCCCAAGGTACGACCCCGCCGGCCGCCCCCGCCAGTCCGCCCATGGTCGGCGACAAGCCCCTGATGCAAGTCGGCGCCAAGAAGACGGCGGCGAAGAAAGGCGAGAAGGGCAAGCAGCCATCCGTCGCGCAGAAGCTCCAGGCATGCCAGGAGATCGATGACGGCACCAAGGAGCGGCTGACCTGCTATGACGAGGTCTTCGCGCCGCAACCCAAGCCGAAGCCGGCCGCGGCCAAGGCCGTCAGCGAGTGCCGGTTCGTGAAGGAAGAGGACGAGCGGCTGACCTGCTACAACGGCTTTGCCGACAAGATCCCGAAGCTGCCGCAGTAATCCGGCCGCAATCCGGTTACCAGGTGCCCCAGCCGCCGAAGAAGCCGAAGCGCGACTGCTGCGCCACCCGCATCGGCCGCTGGCCCATGAACATCGGCTGCTGACCCATATACATCGGCTGACCCGCGTACATCGGCTGGTAGGCCCGCGCCCTGGCGACCTTATGCCTCTTCGGCGCCTGCGGCTCGTGCTTCTTGGCGTCGGCCGGGACGTATTGGGCGAAGGTCTCGCGCTCGCGAGCCTGGGCAACCGAGGACTCGGCACCGGGCGCTGGCGGAAGCGGCGCGGCAGCCATCTGGGTGGCGGGAGCCGGCGGCACGATGGTCGGGAGGCTGGTGTCGAAAACCACCCGTTCCGGCAGCTTCTGGGCAGACTGGATGCGGACGGTGGACTTGTCGATGCCAGGCGCGCTGTGGCTTGCCGTGGCGGCGTCCTGCGGCACCAGAGCGTCGACTGCGTATAAGGCCGCGAGCAAGGCTCCGCCGACATAAAGGAAATAACGCGTCACCAACATCACAAACAGCTCCCCCGCGCGATGACGCGGTTTAATCGCCTAATGGCGATATAGGGAGTTAGTTCCTGGCCACACGCTACGGGTTCAACCGAAACGTTCACTTTTTCGGGACGCTTGAGCTAGAGCAATTTCGAGCGAGGCGTGCCCTCGGACTTGATCCGAGGGTGGACACCGGTTCGCGTCAAGAAAACCCGTCAAAACGAGAATCTAGCGCTTCGGTTCTGATCCAATCAGAACCGAAGCTCTAGGCTCGGCTTGCCGTGACCAGGGAACACTTTGCCTTATTTGCATTGATGTTCACGAACCCGACCAGAATGCCGGCGTAAGTCTTGCGGCTCTTCATGTTGATGGTGTCGCTGATCACGCGCCGGCGGTCGGTGAGATGCGTGCCGTCGGCGCGGGCAAAGGCGCAGGCGATCTCGATATCCTTGACCGGATAGTGGTTGGCATTGCGCAGCGTCAGCCAGACCAGCGCTTTCGAGCCGAGGCCGCCGCGGCGCCAGAACTGGCGAGAGATCTTCAGCCCATCGATCGGCGCCCGCTCGACCGTGACGGGCTCGTTGGTGGTGGCAGCCGGCGCCTCATCGTCGACGACATCCTCCGCCGGTGCGATCGCTTGCTCGACTGGCGCAGCCGCCTGCTCGGTCGGCGCAGTCGCCTTATCGAGCCAAACGACCTCCTGCTGAGAAGTCGAGGGCGGCGACGCCACGGCAACTGATTTGTTATTGGCATCGCTGGGATCGGGGAGCATCAGCCATCCGGCAGATCCGACGATGGCGAGGACGGTGAGCAGAACCAGCTTGGCGCCAAAGCCTCGAAACGACCACCTGCCGATGCCCATGGCCATGTCCTCACCCGCGTGACAGCGCTTCCTGCCTGCACGCAAAGCCGCTCCGGCGGATCACCGCACGGCTTGAAAGGGACGCGCTGCTGTACGGAAACCACCGCCAGTCAATTAACCATCCGCCGAAACTACGGTTCCAAGCTCTCCCGGCAAAATTGCGGCAGTACCTGCGACAGGATGGCCTTGTGGATTCCGAGCCGGTAGATTGCCGCACCAGCGGATCGCGCGGTTAGAGCATGATCCGAATGTGGAAACCGGTTTTCCTCGCGACAAACGCGCAGCATTTGCGTGGGAAGATCATGCTCAAACAAATCATCGAGCAAGATGGGAGATGAAATGCCGATAGAGGTTACCTGGGACCATATCCACCTGCGCACCCCCGATCCCGAAGCAACCGCGGCATGGCTCCGGGACGTGCTGGGCGGCGAGATCATCCGCAATCCCGGTCGCATCGACGTGCAGCTCGGCGGCGCCAAGGTGTTCATCGCGCCGGTCAAACCGGGCGACGGCGTCAATGCGCCGCCAGTGACGCCCTATCAGGGCCTCGACCATTTCGGACTGGCGGTGAAGGACATCGACGCGGTCGCCGCCGAGATCAAGGCAAAGGGCGTCGAGTTCACGACGGAGCCGACCACGATCCGTCCCGGCGTGCGCATCTGCTTCATCCGCGGCCCGCAGGGCATCTCGATCGAGCTCCTGGAGCGCGACAAGAAATATGCCTGACCGTGCGACGTGCGCGTCGAGCATTTTCGGTTCTGATGGAATCAGAACCGAAGCTCCAGATTCTTGTTTTGACGCGTTTTCTTCACGCGAACCGGTGTCCACCCTCGGATCAAGTCCGAGGGCATGTCTCGCTCGAAAACGCTCTAGCGGTCAGGTCATGCTGCCGGGCATGAAGCAGCGGATCTGCAGTCCGAGATAGCCGCGGATCGGCCACACCATCGTGCGCCCGTAGCGGTTCGGCTCGGTGATCACGGCATCATCGGGCACGTCGATCCATTCGCCGTCGATGCGCACGCGATAATGTCCGTCCTTGGATTCCCAATCGACGTCGCTCACCGCGGTGCCGTCAGCGTCGGAGCAGCACGGCCCCTTCCCGCTCCTCAAACTGTCGAACCATTGCTTGAGCGGCGAATTGGCGTAACGGCCATCGGGATCGCGCGCATGCACAAGACTTACGGCGGCGACCGACAACAACGCGACCAGACTCAATGTGAGTGGGACTCTGAGGCGGACCGTTCGACGATGGTCCGTAATTTCACGGATGGAACCTGTGAGCTCTGCGCGTAGGCGCGCGAAAATGCGGCCGGAATCGATCCAGTTCGTCACCTGTCTCTCGCTCCTGCACCCACCGGCCGGTGCCGACAAATGTTATGCATTTCGCGGGCCAAGTTGATTCGCCAAGCGCTGTCAGCGACAACGTCGTCATCGAGACGTCGTTCACCAATGGAATCATTTCGGGTTCGCACGGCATCGAGCGACGCATGGGCAACCTGCCACGTTGCGCCGGCCATGCCGCTTTGGCATAAATTCTGAACCGGCAGCCCTTGGGCGAAGGGGGCCGGCCGCGGGGCACTATGAGAAACGGCCTGTATTCTATTCACGTCACCCTGCTCGACGGACGCGTCGGCAAGGGCAGCGGGGTGATCGTGTTCCGCGACGGCCAGATTGTCGGCGGCGATGCCTATCTCTATTACACCGGCACCTACACCGTGAAAGGCAACACCTTCAAAGGCGAAGTGCTGGTGCAGCGACACACCACGCCGCGCGACAGCGACAACCCGCTATTCGGCGGACCTGCGCCGGTCGGCATCGGCGTCACCGGAACTTTCACCGCCACGCAGGCGACGATGAGCGGAACCGCGCTGGTCGGCAAAGCCAGCCAGATCTTCGGCGCCACGCTGCGCAAGCTCGTGGATATCGATTAGCGCATCACGCCATCAGATTGAGACGATCTGACTGCGGGTTCACTTCACCTCTCCCACTTGGGGGGAGGTCGGCGCGAAGCGCCGGATGGGGGCTCTCTCCCCACGATCGAACAGCGCGATTCGTGGAGACACCCCCCACCCCAGTCCCCCCGCAAGCGGGAGAGGGAGCACAAGCTGCGCGTTCGCCTCCATTGCAAAGCTGATTACTCTGCGGCCTGCTCCACGGGCGCGACGCGCGGCAGGATGATCTGAATGCGGGTGCCGCCGCCGGGCTCGGAGTCGAGATCGAGACGGCCCCCTAAGCGCGTGGTGACGATGCTGTAGACGATGTGGAGCCCGAGGCCGGTGCCGCCCTGGTCACGGCGCGTCGTGAAGAACGGATCGAAGGCGCGGCGGCGCACGTCGAGCGACATGCCGCAGCCATTGTCGGAGAAGATGACCTCGACATTGTCCCTGCCGGAAGCGCGAACCTGGATGTCGACGATACCCGGCTTGCCGTCGGGAAAGGCGTGCGCGACCGAATTGAGGAAGAGATTGGTGAGCACCTGGCCATAAGGGCCGGGATAGGAATTCATGATCAGGTTCGGCTGGCAATCGACATTCAGCGTCAGATTGTGCTTGCGCAGGCCCGGCCTCAGACTCATCACCACCTGCTCGGTGAGGTCGCCGAGGTCGAAGTTGCGCTGATCGGAATAATTGCGGTCGGCGGCGACCTGCTTGAACGACTGGATCAGCTCCGCGGCACGGTTGAGATTGGCGACGAGCTGCGAGGACGCATCGCTCGTCGTGGCAAGGAAATCGTTCAGGCTCGAACGCCGCAACTCGCCGCGCTCGACCTGCGCGGCAAAGGTCGCCGCCTTGCGCTCGAGCGCGGAGGCGACGGTGAGGCTGATACCGACGGGATTGTTGACCTCATGCGCGACGCCCGCGACCAGCCGCCCGAGAGCCGCGAGCTTTTCCGCCTCGATCAGCGAGTTCTGCGTCTCGCGCAAATTGCGTAGCGCCGCCTCCGCAGCGTCGCGCGCTTTCCGCATCTCATGCTCGCTGCGCTTACGCTCGCCGATGTCGAGCGCCACCGTAACGATGTTCTCGATCTCGCCGTTGATGTCGAGGATCGGCAATTTGTTGACCAGCCATTGCCGCATGTTGCCGGCGACGTCCTTGTACTCCTCCTCGTAGAAGCCGAGCTCCGTTCGCCCCGACAACACCCGTTTGTCGTTCTCGTCGGTCTTTGCAGCACCATAGCGTGCCATCAGCTCACCGGTGGTATGGCCGAGCGCCTCGTGCGCCTCGATGCCGAAAATGCCGGCCATGTAGCGGTTCATCAGGACGTAGCGCAGATTGCGATCCTTGACGTTGATCACGGCCGGAACGGTGTCGATCACCATCTGCAGCAACTGCCGGCCTTCGGCGATCGCGTCTTCGGCCCGCTTCTGGTCGGTGATGTCGCGCACCGTGCCTTCGTAGCGGATCACCTCGCCTTTCTCGTCGCGCACCGCGCTCGCGCTGTCGGACAGCCACAGCACCGCGCCGCTGCGGGAACGGACCTGATATTCGTAGTCGCGCACCATGCCGTCGCGGTCCATCAGCCGCTGGTATTCGGTGCGCGCGGCCGGATCGACATAGACATTGGAGGCGACGTCGTCGATGCCGTTGATCAGGTCCTGCGGCGTGGCGTAGCCCATCATCCACGCCAGCGCCGGATTGGCATTGAGCAGCGCGCCGCCCGGCGTCGTCACATAAATTCCGTCGATGGAAGATTCGAACAGCTTGCGATAGCTCTCTTCTGCAAGCCGCTGCTCGGCGAGCGCGCGCACCGCTGCTTCGCGCGCGGTATCCGCATCGACCAGCGTCTTCCGGAATACCTCGGCGGCGCGGGCGATCTCGCCGATCTCGTTGTCGACGTCGGTTGCCGGGATCGACGCGCTCTTCTCGCCGGCTGCGACCGCGCGGATCGACTTGGTGATTGAGGCGAGCGGCCGCACGGTGCGGCGGACCACGAGCAGCGCGGCGAAGATCCCGATCAGCACGCCGGCCGAGCCAAGCACGATGCTCTGCCATTTCGCCTCGGTAAGCGTGCGCGCGAAATCCCGCGACAGGACGTGACCGCGGCGCGAACTGAGTTCGCGCAACAGCTCGGTCACGCGCTGGATCAGCCGTCCCTCGGTGCCCAGCACCTCACGGTCGATATCGGCGATCTGGCGTTCCCGGATCGATATTGCGACGACCGCGTCGGCGTAATTGTTCACGGCCGTGCGCAGCGCCGGCTCAGTGATGGTCATCGACCGCATGCTCTGCGCCGCCTGCTCGGCCGCGGACGGGTTGTGGGCAAGCAGCGCGGTGGCGATGCGGCCCTGGGCCTGCAGCAGGGTGGACGCAGTCGCGGAATCGGACGTTTCGGCTACCGCCTTTTCGAAGGCCTCGCGCAATGGCGGCAGACCGATGATCAGCTCGGCGCGGCGGTTGATCAGCGCCGAGATGCGCTCGATACCGCCGCGGTAGGTGGCGAGGCGCTCGGTCACGCCGTCGATCATGTCCTGCTGCTCGGGGGCAAGCTCGATCCTGGTCTTCTTCAGCGCCTCGCCGAGCGCGCTGGCGGCCTCGCCGACCTGGATCGTCTGCGTCCCGGGATCAGTGACGAAGTCGCGTGCCGCAAGCCGCAGCTCGTTCATCCTGCGATCGATATCCTCGGCCAGGTCGCCGACGCTCTGCAGCCGCTGCAGCTCGCCGAACGTGGCGTCGATGTGACGGATCGCGATCACGCTGGCGGTCGAGGTGATGATGATCACCGCCAGCACCAGGAGGAAGCTGCCGAAAGTAAGCTGACCGATCGACAGCGCGAACGGTCGCTTCTGGGGCGGATTCGGCGGCAATTCGGAGGTCATGCGAAGGGGGGCCAGGCTGAAATCGACCCCAATATACGACGTAATTCGGCTCCGTGGAAACCGGGCCCGAACCCCAAAGCGGGCTTTGCGCCCCTCCAGTGGCCTCGCGGGGGCCCATCGATAGGCACGTTGAGAAAGCTGGCCACAGGATACCGCCCTTCAACGGCGCAGCCTGGAAGGCGGAGGCCTTGTGCCGGGGAGACGGGCCGCCGCGAAAGCGAACACAGCGCCTCCATCGGCGCACGACACAACCTTACATTGCCATCCAGACCACGCATAGACCAAACGACAGAACAGACGAAACGATCGTTGGTCAGGGCGGCAGCTTGCATCCAACTATTGCGCCTGCTAGTCGTGCAATCTTTGATAGTGGGGGATTTTATGGGGCATCGTTTTGCGAAGTTGCTATCGTTCTTGAGTTTTCTTACCGTCGCCACGCCTGTCAGTGCCGCTTGGGAAGATCAAGTTGATTGGACCAGGCCTCCATCGAGAAATTCGAAGGTTCAAAGTCTCGGCCTTTACGCCGTCGAGGTCCGATGCACTCCACGCGGGGGATCGCTTGAGGGCGTGACGAACGCATGGACCGGCAAGACACGCAGCCTTCTCGTGTTGATTACAAAATCTGTCGGCACAGGCACTCCCGCCGTGGACAAGCTCCCGAGCGATGCGATCGGAGCTGTTCAGGCCTATAGCGCGAGCAGCAAGGACTGGACGTCGTACGATTATCGGGACTGCAAGAAAGATTTCCTCGTCCCAGGCTCGAAACTCGCTTTGGTCGCAGTGAAGAACGAAAGCGACGATCCAGCCAGCGGCCCGATTGGCCAGTTTGTATCTGGTCTGCTCGGCATCGTATCGCCGCTGTTCTCGTTCTTCACAGGGCAAGCCTTGCCGACTGCGGTCGCCTCGAAGATCACCAACTTGCAGTCCGCGGCCGACCCTTTCAGCAAGTTGCTCGGCGCGCTGAAATCGGGAAGTACCCAGACGAGACCGGTCGATGTCTTGCGGACCGGGACCTACCGCTACGTCACCGACTATGCTGCCATTAACGTGACGATCCGATCAATCGAATCGATCGTGCTGGACAGAAATCCAAGCTTCCGCGACGATCTTCGCGCTCAGGTGAAGGCTGCGCCAGACAAGATTGACGCAACCAAGCTCGAGCAAAGCTGCCGAGCTGCCCGTCTTGGGATCTCGGACCTCGGTTTCCGCTCCACCCTCGATATTGCCTATGGAATGATTGCGCTTGCCGGCAAGGCCGGCATCGACAATGATCAGACGGTGCAATGCCTTTCGCGCGATTACGCGACAGCGATTACGAGCCGCAGAGATCAGGACGGTCTAATCTGGAAGGATTTTCAGGCCGAGCAAAAATTCACCCAACATGACGTTGACGGAATTCTTCCAGTCATCGATCGAAGCAGCATTCAGCCAAAATTCAGGGTGATCGCTTCCAAGGTCGACGATCTCGTCACTTCTCTCGCCCAATACGCACGCAACAATCCGCACCCTAAGCAAGCGACCGACCATCTCACCACTCTTCTTGCCGAAGATATTGCAGTCGTCGACAAGACCTCGGATCTGGTCGCCGGTGGCAACGGTTCTTACAAACGTTTCGATTTTATCAATAAGCTCACCGACGAAAATACTCAGCCTCCTCCCGAGCGACGATACATCCGTTTCGGCTGTTACGAAGAAGCGAAAGACACGACAGGACTGTTCATCGACGGAGCGTCATCTATTTTTCTTGTCTTCAAGGCCAAGAATGATGACACCACCGTATCGTTTGAAAACGTGCTCGCAATGAAGCCCATGTTCGGCACGGACTCGAAAAACATCACTGGATTGATCGTTTCTTCGGACCGGGCATGGATCAACAAGGTGCTGACGAACTGGAATTACGTCTGCGGAGACTTCTCCATTAAGAGGCCCACATAGTCCGTCCGGGCTGAGCAGGCGCGCCGCTGGCGATTAGATCATGATCCGATTAGACGAAATCGGTTCATGATCTAATCTCTTTGTTGAGCATGATCTTTTTCGGAAAACCGGTTTCCACTTTTCCGGATCATGCTCTAGCCGGCGGAGCCGACCTCGAAGACCTCCCCGTCATAGCCGGCCTCGAGCGGGATACGGAGCTGGCGGCCGGTGGCGGTCTTGGTCATGATAGGCATCACCGTGACGATGGATTTGCCGCGGCTGTCCTGCAGCGCCTCTCCGACGCTGGCCTGCTTGCCGAGCCTGATCAGGTTGCGGGTGGTCGGGAACGGCAGCTTGAAGCGGCCACTCTCCCCGCCCTCCAGCGCCTCCCGAGGGGAAACCCAGATCGAATCTGTGGATTCCCTGCCGTCATGGGCGCCGAGCTGCTCCGGGGGCGCTGCGGCAAGGAAGAACCAGGTGTCGAACCGCTTGGACATGCCTTCCGGCGTGATCCAGTGCGCGTAAGGCACGAGTTCGTCCAGCGCCAGCACCATGCCGGTCTCGGCCAGCACGTTCAGGAAGCTGGTCTTGCCTTCGCAGAGCCGGCTCCGATGCGCGAGCTCGATCTCGTGGGCCCGTCCGGCATCCACCAGCTCGCTCGATCCCTTCGGCCGCGCCAGCAGGATGCCGCTCTCCTCGAACGTCTCGCGGATCGCGCCGATGCGGAAGCTGAGCGCGCTCTCGTCGAGCCCCTCGCCCGCGGAATAGAGCGCGTGGTTGGCGATGATCTCCTTGTCGCCCTTGTCGACACTGCCGCCGGGAAACACCAGCGCGCCGGAGGAGAAATCGATCTCGTAATGGCGCACCATCATGAAGATTTCGATTTCGCGCCGCGCGGCGGCATCCCGCAGCAGCAGGATGGTGGAGGCAGGGCGCGGCGTGACGATCTCGGCCATGGCGGCTCTCTCCTCAGGACCTCATCCTGAGGAGCGGCCATCGGCCGCGTCTCGAAGGATGATGCGGAAACATCCGGGCCTCATGGTTCGAGACGGCGCTGTGCGCCTCCTCACCATGAGGTGTAAGAATTCAGCCTGCGGCGCTGGACTGCGGCTGCAGGTTGGCGCGGCGGTCGACGCGGGCCACGCGCGACAGGAGGTAATCGACCTCCGCCCTCGCCTGCGGCGTGATCACGGCGCCCGGCTTGCGCTGCGCGCTGGAGGCGATGATGCCGCGCTTCTGCAGCACATATTTGCGCACGGTGAGCCCGACGCCCGGCTGCTGCTCGTAGCGGATCAGCGGCAGATGGGCGTCGAACAGATCATGCGCGGCGTCGCGTTTGCCGGCCTTTGAGAGCTTGACCACGTCGATCAGGAGCTCGGGGAATGCGTAGCCGGTCATCGCGCCGTCGGCGCCGCGCTCCATCTCGAAATCCAGGAACAGGCCGCCATTGCCGACCAGGATGGACAGCGGCCGCAGCGAGCCGTCCTTCTGGAAATTGCGCAGCGTGGTGATCTTCTCCAGGCCGGGCCAATCCTCATGCTTGAGCATCACGCACGATGGGCTGTCCGTCACGATCTTGCGGATCACCGCCGGCGTGAACACCACCGTGAGCGTCAGCGGGTAATCCTGCAGCACCCAGGGAATGTCGTCGCCGATCGCTTCCTGTGCCTGCTTGAAGTAACCGATGATCTGGTCGTCGGTGCGCAGGTGCGGCGGCGGCGCGATCATGACGCCGGCGGCGCCGGCATCCATCGATGCCTTGGCCAGCGATCGCATCGAGGCGAAGCCCGGCGCGGAGACGCCGACGATCACCTGCAGATCCTTGGCGCGCTTGATGAAGCGAAGTGCGACCTGCTCGGCCTCGGCTGCATCCAGCTTCGGCGCCTCGCCCAGGATGCCGAGCACGGTGACGCCGTCGCAGCCGACCTCGGTGTAGAAGTCGCTGAGCCGGTCGATCGAACGCTCGTCGATGCGGCCGCCATCATGGAACGGCGTCGGCGCGATGGCGAAGGTGCCGGCGGCCTGGGCGGTGAGCTTTGTCATTCGTGCCTCTATCCTCTTTCGTCATTCCGGGATCGTCCGAAGGACCAGACCCGGAATCTCGAGGTTCCGGGTTCGCGCTGCGCGCGCCCCGGAACGACTGTGTAACTCAAAACCGCCGCGCACCCATCTTGATCTGCTCCTCGGAGAAGAAGATCTCGTTGGCATGGGCGACGATATCCTCGGCTTTCCAGCCTGTGAACGGCGGCTTCCAGCCTTCCATTTCCATCATCCGCATCTCCCGCACCCCACGCGGGCCGGAGACGCCGAGCACCTTGCCGGTCTGGTCGCCTGACAAATCGCTGACCATGTATAGCACGGCCGGCGCGATGCCGTCCGGGCCAAGCGCGGCACCCGGGTTTTCTTTATAGCGGGGCAGGTCTGCTGTCATGCGGGTCAGCGCGCCCGGGGCCAGCGTCCAGACCCGGATGTTGTATTTGCGGCCCTCGATCGCGAGCACGTTGGAGAAGCCCCAGATGCCGCCCTTGGCCGCGCCATAATTGCTCTGGCCGAAATTGCCGATCAGCCCCGAGGTCGAGGAGGTGTTGACGATGACGCCGCCGCCGTTCTCGCGCATCCAGCGGAAAACCGGCAGCGTGCAGCAGAAGGTGCCTTTGAGATGCACCTTGATCACCCTGTCCCAGTCGGCCTCGCTCGATTTGGCGAAGGTCTGGTCGCGCAGGATACCCGCATTGTTGACGAGGATGTCGGCGCGGCCGAAATTCTTGATGGCATCGTCGAACACCGACTGGCCGCCTTCCAGCGTCGAGATGTCGGCCCCATTGGCGACCGCGCGGCCGCCCTCGGCCTTGATCGCATCCACCACCTGCTGCGCCATCGACTTGTCGGCGCCCGAGCCATCGCGCGGGCCGCCGAGATCGTTGACCACCACCGCCGCGCCCTCGCGTGCGAATAGTCTTGCGTAGGCCTCACCGAGCCCGCCGCCCGCGCCGGTGATCACCGCCACCTTGCCGTCGAGTAATCCCATGGTTGCTTCTCCCGTTTTGTTTTTTCTTCCTCTCCGTCATGGCCGGGCTCGTCCCGGCCATCCACGACTTAGGCGCCATTTGCAACAAAGAACGTGGATGCCCGGGACATCTAGCGCGAAGACGCGCTTCGCGCTTTTGCCCGGGCATGACGAGATAACTCAGAGCGCCTCAACCACGGCCGACTAGCCCAGCACCGTCTTGCCGTTGCGGATCACGGTGACGCCGCGCGATTTCACCTTGGCCTCGAACGAGATCACGTTGCCGTCCTTCCAGAGATCGATCGTCACGGTCTCGCCGGGATAGACCGGCGAAGAGAAGCGCGCGACGTGCTGCTTGAAGGCGGACGGATCGTAATCGGCGTAGGTTTGCAGCACGCCGCGGCAGGTGATGCCGTAGGTGCACATGCCGTGCAGGATCGGCCGCGGGAAGCCCGCTTTCTTCGCGAACTCCGGATCGGAATGCAGCGGGTTGCGGTCGCCGCAGAGGCGGTAGATCAGCGCCTGGTCCGGGCGCGTTGCGATGTCGACGGTCCGGTCGGGCGCGCGCTCGGGCACCTTGTGCGGCTCGGGCTGGCCCTCGGACGGTCCGCCAAAGCCGCCGTCGCCGCGGGCGAAGCGCGAGGCGACCAGCGTGACGAGCTTCTCGCCCTTCTCATCCCTCAGGATGGTCTGGTGGCGGATCACCGCGCCCTTGTCCTTGCCCTTGTCGAACACGTCGAGCACGCTGGAATCAGCGGTGATGTTTGCGGCCGTTGCGAGCGGGTTGTGGAAGCTGATGTCGCGCTCGCCATCGACCACCAGCACGCGGTTGAGGTTCATCTCACCGGGGCCGGCGCCCCAGGCCGCCACTGATGCGAAGGTCGGCACGACCTTCAGCGGACGCGGCGTCAGCGTCGCTTCATTGACGAAAGCGAGTTCGCGCTCGTCCATGGGATCGGCGCCCATGCCGATGCCATAGGCGTAGAGCATCACCTCGCGATCGCCGTAGCTGTACTTCTGGCCGAGATTTTTCAGGGCCATCAGTTGCTCGTAGTTGATCGGCATTTCTCTCGTTCCTCCCGATTCCTTTTCCATCGGCGCTAGTTGCTGTGAGCAACCGGCGACATAGGTAACAGTTCAGACCGACGACATAGGTAACACAATTCTCGTTTAGTTCAGGTCTGTTG
>NZ_JCAMOR010000095.1:0-25446 GCF_059512385.1 Bradyrhizobium sp. Crot121
CATGGCTGCGCTCGCTTCGTCGACGCAGCCAGCGCTCCCGCATGACCTGGGATCGATTCCAGCGTCACGTTAGGCGATACATCCCGAAAGTCCGCGCCTGTCATCCGCATCCCAATCCGCGGTACACGTCATGACCCAAGGTAGGAGCCGTATGCGGTAGCTCCGCACGTACGGATCTGAGCGGGGGGCGCTGGGAAACCAGCGTCCCTACCGCGACCCAGCAATCTGTGTGCCGCACGCGAAAAGTGCTCTGGGCGAGGCTTGATGAGAGAAAGACTACTGTTGCGGCGGTGCGCGTGGAATGATTTCGCTGCCGTAGTCGGATTCCTGCCATCAATGTCCTCAACCAGACACGAGTGGTAACAATAAGAGAGGGCAAGGGACGCCGATCGCCTCTCGTGCCGCCACGGCGGCAACAATGCGTTCGCAGTTGGGCGCATCCAGGTGGCTATGTTCAGCGCCGTCCTTTAGCCAGCGGCTGGCCCTCAGATTGGCTGAAGAATTCCATCGTCGCTGGCGCTGCAAATACTTCCCTCATCCTCACCTAGATGGAAGGTGAATGGCGGTTGTGATACGCCCGCATCACCCCTGATGACCTCAATGGATAAAGTACGGCCTCGAGATAGCGGCTTGCCTTGGCAGCTCAGCCAGTCAAAGTGCACGGCGTGCCCCAATCGCGTTAAAGTACCGCCGCGGATCCCTTCATAAGGGAACGCCCCTGAAGCTCCGTCGCATTCACCGTTGAGAAGGACGCCCACGGGTGTCAATACAGTCGCGCGCTCGGGGCATGTTCGTCGGCACGCTCCTTCCGGTCTCATTCAGGCGGACGTGCATAGGCGTCGTTGAGCGATGCACCTCAACTGCCGAAGTTGCATCTAAGTGTCTTGTATTCCGTCCACACACTGAAATGTGTGTCCGCGACACCTGGGCGGCCGACATGCAGGGCTGGGGAACCGCTGCGCGGCTAACTTCGCAAGTCCACCAGTGAAGCACCTGTGACATAAGCGCAGGGCCGAACCGTGCTACGCTCACGCTTCTTTGCCCATGGGTCCAGGTCTACAGCATCACGGATTTCCGATTGAGAGCTCGCCAGTTCTGGGGAGGCGGAGAGAAGCACTACCGCCCTCGGGTCGATATGTCAGTCGCGTCCGCGGGTTGCTAGGACGATTGGGCCAGGCCGCGGCTTCGTCACCTATCGAGCAGCAGAAGAACAGGTGGGTGCCTGGTATGCGAGTAGATCCACGGCCCAATCGGCCTACTGCAGCTCGCGTGGTTGACTGGACCTTAGACGCGAAACTATCGTGTCCGGCGGCCAAGACACCCCACGACTGCGATCACAATCAGCGTACGTCGCAGTTGCGCATATAGCTCACGAGCTCGAATCTCACGTAGCGCCAGGTTGCAGGCCTGCAAAAGCAAAGGCAAAGCTGTACCACGCAGGTCTATGGCTCGTTGGCAAATCAAGTTCGGCGGCGTAGCTTACTATTTCTCAACCTTGTTGCGTGTCAGGGCGATCATGCACTTAGATCTTTGCCAGGACGGGAAGAGCTCTCGCCGGCTATTGCTGGGCATTGAACCGAGCGAATTCGCAATGTGGCAAATAGACGAATACTGGAATGCGCAATGACCAATGTGATCATGCATCTGTTCGCGCACCACCGGCGCGCGATCCGGTGACCAGAAGCTCGCAATCACCAGAAGTTCGCAACCAACAGAAGTTCGCAACCAACAGCTTCCCGCCGCTAGGCAAGTCGATGTACGGCCTGCCTGCTGGATAGGGAGGGGCGCATCGAGATCACGATCAATAACCGAAATGGCAGGATCGATTTCCATCCAAGCAATGGATATTAAAATGCGAAGGAATGGGAACCTCTTTGGTTCAATGCGCCGAACAAGGCATCTTGCCGAATAGGATTGGAATTCGGTTCGCCCCATCTAGCACAAACCCGATGGCTCCATGACTACTGGAGCAAAGCGAACCTGAACCAGATCGATTTAATCTGGATGGATTTGCAGGAAGCGGTCACCGCTGGGCAGCAGAGCGTGACTCTGCTTTCCCAGGTTCAGACTGATCCATTAGGCGACGATGGCGGCGAGGTAGACTGCAGCCAAGAAGTTTCTGGCAAGTTTGTCGTAGCGAGTTGCAACGCCCCTGAAATCCTTGAGTCGGCAGAAACAGCGCTCGATAACATTGCGCCCTTTGTAGACGCGTTTGCCGAAGCTCTGGAGGATCACCGTTGGATTTGTTTGGAATGACGGGCTTCACGCCGCGATTGACGATTTCGGCGCGAAAGCCGTCGTGGCCTTTGTCCCCAATGAGGGTAGTCATGGGGGTGCGAGTTTCAAAAGGGCCGGCCGCGCGGCAATATCTGCGTCTTGTCTCGGAGTAAGATGAAATGCGCAAGGTTTGCAATCAGGGTCGTCCAGCGCGTAGATTTTCGTCGTCCGCCCACCGCCCGAGCGGCCGATCGCCTATTCATGTTCTCCTTTTCCGCCGCTCGCGGAGCGATGCGCTTTGATCGAGGTGGAGTCGATGGACAAAGTCGCGCCGTCCTTGCCGCAGCGGGCGAGCGTTTCAAAGACCGCCTTCCAATGGCCGCGCTTGGCCCAGCAATTGAAACGATTGTAGATCGTCGTGTAGGGACCATAGTCAGGCGGGCAATCGCGCCAGCGTGCGCCGCACTGAGCGTGTGAACGATACCGCTGATGATCCGTCGATCGTCTTCGCGCGCGGGGCCCGTCTGGTTCGTTGACAGACGCGGCTCTCTCTATCTGAACCCACTGCTTGTCGTTGAGCCAGAACAGTCCTTTGCGCATCGAAGTCCGCCATGCCGAATCAACTCGGTGCCAGGGAATCAGAACCAGCTGATTAGGTACAGACCCTTAGAGCAGAAAAGGGCCGCATCCCAGCGGCCGCTTCGCGGTTACAGTCGCTACTCCTGATAAAATGCCAGCCCGGCAGGGCGGGCTGGCCAGTGCTGCCGCCAGAGTACCCTAAGCCGGGCGCTCCATATCGCCGATAAGGATGACGTCGTCGCCTGGAACGTACCGTGAATCGGAAATGTGATTCCGCATTTCTGCCCTCCTCCGTAAATCGGAATCCCTTCTTGTAGAAAAATTCTGAAGCTCCCTCGTCTTGAGAAATAAGGGATAGACTGGAAAGGCCCGCTGAATCCCTAATCCGATCGGCAATGTCCAGCATAGCCGCCCCGACTCCTTTGTACCTCGACCAGTCGAGACTCTCTATGGTGAGAATTCGCAAAGTGTCGCGCCGCGGCGCCACGTTCATACTTCCCACCTTGTTGCGTTGATGGGCATTAGAAAACAAAGAAACGAGTTGGACATTGCCGCTATTGCTGATTGCTGTGTACAGCCTGACTTGCTCACCCCGCCGCTTGTCAAAAGCGAAAGAGGCTGGTCCCTCGGCTGCTAAAGCGGCCGTAAAAGCGGTCGTATCCGCGCGAGCGGCGCCCGCCAGCGCATCGCGCTGCTTGTGCAGACTCCGCTCGCCGGAGGGCACATTGTAGTGATTGATTCTCATCGCAACGGGATTGCTATTCGGACAAGCTTTCGAAAAGCTGACGTGCCCAAGGTTTGCAATCGGGGTCGCTCAGCGCGTGCCACAGCGCGAGCGGCCGATCGCCTGTTCAAGCTGCCGCATTTTCCGCTGCTCGCCGAGCGATGCGCTTTGATCGAGGTGGAATCGATGGACAAAGTCATTCCGTCCTTGTAGCAGCAGGGCGAGCGCTTCAAAGATCGCCCGCCAATGGCCGCGCTTGGCCCAGCGATGGAAACGATGGAGATCGTCGTGTAAGGGCCATAGTCGCGCGGGCAGTCGCGCCAGCGTGCGCCACGCTGAAGCATGTGAATGATCCGCTGATGATGCGTCGTCGCCATCGCGCGCCGGCCCCGGCTGGTTCGTTGGCAGATGCGGCTCGATCTGAGCCCACTGCTTGTCGTTGGGTCAGAACAGTCCGTTGCGCATCGAAGTCCCCGTACCGATTCAACTCGGCGCGAGGGAATCAGAGCTCGCTAATTAGGTACAGACCCTAATTGGTAGCTGAAATATCGCGCTTGCTCGGTATCTCTGGTAGTGCCGCAATCCTCAGCAAGCTGAGCGGGGCGCGTAGCCTTTTTGGATACGAAATCCGAGTATTCCGGTGGATTAGCGGCGACTACTTGATTTCATCGGCATAAAGGGCCCTCGCTTCTCTCCTAAATGCAGACCTGTCGATCTCCTCGATGGAGGCTCGGGAAACGAGCGAGTACGGCCGCTCCGTTGCCGAGGACGAAATGCCATAATAATCCCGCGCCGCGAACGGTTTCCGCAAAGCTTGGCTATCTCCTCACGGCCTCCATTCATCAGCCTGACTAGCGGTTGTGGATTGGCTGGATGAGCCAGGGCTTCGGCCATGCATCAGATTCGCTCTCCTGTCGGCAAAGTTGGGATGCTGAGCGTCGTGCCGCGCAACCCAAGAGGAGCCCAATAGGAACCCTAGCTGACGACAGTACGCGCTCGGCCTCCGCACCACCGATCGCACCGGTTATGTAGGCCAACAACGAAACTGAGGACGAGGATAACTGCGGGGCAGCGCGACCTTACCCGAAACAAAGTAGCCAAGGCGACGGTTCGGCCAATTCCATCTACTCGTGTATGCGTCAGTGCTGGCCACCATCCGAGTCATTGGCCTGAGCGGGCGTGAGCAGTTGATCTTATAGACCTGGGCTCGACCGGTCCAAACCACCTCTGCCGAACAGGAGCAGATCAATTCCCCGAAGCCGCTGAGAGGGCACTCAAGCAGCACCAGGCTCGGAAGAAACAAGACGAACAATGGCGCAAACGTCAGAGGGACACACTCGAGAATGATCGGGGAGCGAGCCCGAAGCGAGATGTGGCGCAGGGCCTGACAGATAAAGGAAGAAGAAACGTGGTGAGACAATAACGCCAATGAAGTCGGCGAGAAAAACCTATCCAACATCGCCGAAAACTCGCGCTGCTCTATTGCTGGGCTAATGGCATGGGATATCATTCCCGGAGTCCAGAAGATGGACAGGAAATCCGCCCGGAGCCTTGGTGTCTCAGCATCAGTCTACAGAATCAGATCGCCCCCCAAAACGAAATCTTTGTCCAACGCAGGCGGGGCGGCCAACGGGCCCGGTTTGAAGCTAGTAAAGGGAGCGAAACGAAAAAGGCCCTCAACGAGGGTGGGCTTGGCGGCATCGCATTTGAGTTGGGAACTTGGGCGCGGGTACAACTGTGTCCGGCCGAAACTCGTCAGTTTCCTGAAAGCTAAGCTCCTTAACATGAGAACGTGGTTTCTTGACCACGGATGCCGCCCATGCGTCAACTGGTGACGAATCCAGCGAAAGCTCTGGCGGTTTTGAACCCATGTTCCAACCAATAGGAGAGCTGTATGGACAATCGGATCGACGGTGCTGGGCCTCCAGGGTCCCCAAGCGCCTACGAGTGGACTCAAGAAGATCATGACCTATTTAGTCGATAACCCACCGGAAGCTCAAATGCTGCGAGTCGGGTCGACGGGGGCGCCAGATTTCGGAGCGTTCTTCGTTGAGACCCGACGCCATCGTACGCCTCTCCCGGAGCAATGGGCCCCCCTGGCGCTTATTGAAAAGCTGCGTGAACAGGGGCTCATGCCAACCGCAGACCACCCAACAACCATTTCGCTCGACGGCAAGCTTTATAACGCCGAGCTAAAGGAAGGAGGGTTCGTTAGGCTTACACGTCAGGCCTGAGATCTGTGGTGGCTGAGCCAACTTGGTTGGGCGGAAGCACTCCGGCCCAGCCGACTTGGACTACCTAGACAATTCACCGTTCCCTACTGAACGGTCCGCATCGCCAGCGCGCATTTTGCAAATCCGCTGGCAGCTGGCGAACATGAACGCTGTGGCAGTTGAGTGGCTGCGCAAGCTCATGGCGGTCCGGGAGTTTCCTGAATACAGCACCGGCCAACAGCGATGCTGCGCTAGCGTTCGCGATCGCTCTTGCTATCGCTCGGTGTTGACCCGGTGAGTATGATGAAGCATCCTGCGCGGCAGGCCTGTCGAACATAAGATGTGAGAAGGTGATGCCAGCCGTGGTCGGAGCGAGTTCGATTTCATATCGCTCCGCCGAAGAGTGGAAGCGATAACATCTAATCGGCGGTTTCCGGAATATACCGTGCTGCCCAGATTCACTGGACGATGCTCCTGACGCGTACTCCCCGACTGGGCTAAGTCGGCGACCATTAGATGCAGAATCGTGTTCCGGCGGATAGGGAATTCACGGCCCACCTGCGGCATCGATCTCGGCGACTTTCGTGATCAGCGGCTTGACGGTGTTGACGTGTCACGAGGCGGCAGCCTAACGCGTTTGAGCTGGGCGAATACGTCCATTCCATCTTTGAGCCATAACGAATGGAAGGAGAAACTCGTGATGAGCGCCAAAATCGCCCCGCGCGCGAGCCGGTGGTGCCGAGCGCAAGTACTAACGTGGCGTCGGAGGTCTCGTGTCCTTAAGACGGCAATGCCGGTGACCTGACAATTGCCTTGCCAATCGAAAATCAAAAGAGATGCGCCCACGCGATCACGAGGGCGAGGGAGGTGGTGAAGCCGACGTGCCCGGACGGAGATGGATGATGTTCTGGTCGAGAGCCGGGATCGTAAAGCGGCCAAACGCCTGCTGTGTAAACTGCTGAAGAAGGGTGACATGCCCTGCGCGTCATGATCACGGATCTTGGGTTATATGGCGCTGCTCGCAGGGCCCTTCCTCGTGCTCTGCGTAACACCTGCGCCCGTCAGCTTGTGATCAGCTTGTCTGAGTAACATTCGCAGCACCGCCTAAGCAGCCCGACGCACTCGGGAGAGACTTACGTCGAAGGGAACGCGAACCGCCATGGATAATCGAATTAGTGGCTCATCCACACGCGCCAGCCAAGCTGACGAACCGAGGCAGTCGGTGGACAGCGACAGCTTTACCGAAACACTTGCGGGCCTGCCGTCCCGAGCGGCGCCGGATCCCCATGCTGGTTTGTCATTGGCGCCAACACAGCCGTACTCGCTCGTTTCCCAACCTCGTATCGTGGAGCTCGAAACGTCTTCATTCGCCTGGGAGTTGCCCGACAAAATGGGGCTCTGCGCCAGTAAGCCACATACCTCGGATGCAGATTTTCACAGTTCAACCTCTTCCAGCTCCACTACATCCCCTCCACCCAGGCCGCTGTTTGAATACAGGACGGTCGAATTGCCTCAGGCGAATGTAGACGGCATCTGCGTTGGGCTGACTGCGGAGTGGCTCCGCAATCTGAGCAGCAGCCCGTCAGCCCGAATGGATGCGCTCATACCGGAATCAGAAGGGCACCACTCAGCGGCTGAGCGGCAGCAGCAGTATCAGGACCTCAAGGATCGGTTGCGAAGTGAGGGAGCAGGAGCTTCTCAGGCCGACCTTGAGGCACAAAACACCATTTTGCGGGAAGCGGGCCTGGCACCGTCCGGAAGAGAGAACAAATACGGATTCGGCGAGCCCTCGAGGTTCTCGCGCGTGCTGGACAAAATTACCGGCGACGGATCGAAGTATTTGCTGAGTTTGTATTTCGCCGAAGGCGGCGCACACACAGTTGCGACGTCGGCGTCGAATGGAACAACCACGCTCTTCGACCCTAACTATGGAGAATTTACTGTTCCATCAGACCAGATGGGGTCATTGTTCCAAAGCCTCGCCAATCGTTACAGGAATCCTCCCAACGGGCGGCATTTATCGACAGTCACCACACAAAAGATGTACTGAGTCGGGCCTGAAGGCCGCTGGCGACTAATGCCTTCTCGTGGCGAACGAGTCGGTCGTGCTGACATTGGCTATTCCGGCTGTTGTCCCCTTGGGGCCGTCATGGCCGCCTCAAGGTGTTCGAGGATGTCCCGGATCTCGGCCGCCAAAGATGCTCCAAGCGGGGTCAACCCGACCAGTCGGCTCCTACTTCTGATGCGAGGTGTTCCGCGAGACTGCTGACGGAGCGGGCGACACGGGATGTCTCGTGGAGGACGATTGGCGATCGAGTTGAACGAGGCCCTGCGTATCAGAATGTGCGCTCCGTGAACGTCGGACGCCACAGGTGTTCAGCACGATCTCAAGCCGGGTATCCGTGTTGCGACCGATGCCGGATCACCGGCTAATGCGCCTGTCATCGCCGGCAGGTCGCCGACATAGCGATCGATCACGCGAAACCGTCAGGGCGATGGCCGACTGGTTGGTCGTAACGGAATAGAGGTTACACGTCGGACCTCCTTAAAGATGCGCGCTTGCATCGTCTGAACAGCCGGGCGGACGCCGCTGCAACCGAATGAAACCACGATAAAGCCGTGGCTCAACCTAGCTACCCCACCAAAGTCCGCGGCCGGCAAGTTCTGCATCGCCTTGAAATCAGCAAGCGAGGGCCGCATCATCGAGCCCGGAAAGCTGTGAAACGGTGTTGTGATGGTGGGCCGCGGCAATATCAAGGGTAGGGCTGTAATTCTTCTAAAGAACCCGAGATCTCGGCTCGCTCGCGTAACAAGGTATGGCACCTTAGCCGCGAAGCGGAATAAGCATAGCCGTAGAAAAGGCCAGCCGCGGGGAAAATGCGCTGCCCCTCGCCTTGCAAAGCGTGAGCACCGCGCCCCCTCTGTGCGTCAGCTTATTGTCAGCTCGCGCGCCTATCACTGTCCACAGGACTCGAGCAGGCCAGTACGGTGCAACTTTTGCGATAGGAGACCAAACGTCGTGTATAACAGAATCACTGGTTCTTCCAGCCAATTTCCAAGCGCGAGCCAAGCCGATGAATCGGAGCTGTCAGCAGATGGCGGGAGGTTTACCGAAACGCTTGCAGACACGGCCCCTGGTTCCTCCTCGGGGGTGGCACGGCCGTACTCCCTCGTTTCAGAACCTCCCATCGATGAGATCGACAGGGAGTCGTTCAGGCAAGAACTGAGAAATTTCTATGGTAACGACATCAAGCACATGGCCAATAATCCGCAAGAGTACTCGGATTTCGTTTCCGAAAAAGCTGAGCGCACAGCGATGGTCGCCAGAGCCGGATCCACCGTACAGGATTCGGACCAGGCGCGATATTTCAGCTATCAATTGGGTGACAAGAGTGTCGGGCTTCTAAAAACCGAAGGTCGACGTCGCATGGGAGGAGAGGCGTGGGAGCAGCACTTTCCTGGGCGGAAACACGTCTCGTCCGTTGTCGATCTCCGGGTTACTCATCCGCTCGTTGAGAACGCAGGCGATGTTCTGCTGGAACACCAACTTCGGCTTGACGGTAAGCGGGCGTTGGTCATGTCGCGTCCTGCCACGGATGAGGTGAAGCCCCGTCTAGAGCAGATGGGTTTTGTTCGCGTTGGTGACAATGAAGATGACAATGAATATGTGCTTGACCCTAGGCAGCATCCCGACAAGTGGACGCTGAACGAGGAGGGAAAATGGCAGCGGGTGGACAAGCCTCGCCTATATCTCTCCAAAGCTGAGAGTAGCGATGAGGAAAACGAAGGAAGTGTCGAGGAATATTCGGGCGAAGAATACATCGAAACGGATTCATCTGGGGACGATCCTTCTTGGTACTTCGACCGGCTCAATTTAGGCCCGGGGACCGGCTAGCAGAAGTCACGCCGGGTGCAGCTTGACTTCTCATACCGGCATGCACCGGGGCCAAGGCGACGCTGCAACGGGAGCACCCGGCACGCGCGGGTGTGCTCTCGTTGCGGCGCGCGAGCAGAAATAAATTAGAAGCGGCGGCGGTTCCCGAATTCGCAGGCAGAGCAACTTCTTTGAATTGCTAGTCAGCTGCTCTGAGCTGCCTTTTGGTCATTGGCAACTCTCTGGGATTTGAACGCTCCACAAGCATCGTGCGCAGCGCCGACGAAGTGGCCAAACGATTCTTGATGCTTATCGTGATTGATCATCAAGTTGTTTTCATCGTCTTTGAATGGCGTATTCAAGCTGGCGTTTAGTGGCAACCGGGAGCTTTTGTGTAAGCAGCATCCTACACGCGCGGTCACGAAGTGATCTGAGACTGCTACAGCTGTCCTGGTTGGCGCATGTCGAATCATATGATGAGCCGATTGGGCCAGTTGCGTGATTCTTGCAGGGCGCTTGGCGGGACGATCTAATGAGGTGTGCCCCCCTAACCGAGTAACGGGCCAAGCCGAATGTCGCGGTCGCCTATGCGATCTGCGCTTCAATAACATTAAGTCGGCGCGCTATGGACTTCCGCCTGACGATCATCGACGAAGACGGCAGGCACAGACCATGGCCCATTGTGGTGGTGCGGAAGGGTATCTGAGGAGCAAGCGATGGAAGCAGTCTGGCTCTATATCGATGAAAAAACACCCGCGCGTGATGGGAGCCACATCGGCCGTTCGCGGGATAACCCCAATCAGTGTCTCAAAGAGCATGATGGTGAAGTGTCGCCTGGCATACCCCGTTCTTGGCAGCAGCGATGATGGGAGATCAGTCGATAGAAAGTCGCACAGCGAACCGCCTTTTGAAGGCCTAGGCCGATTTGAGACTCATGGTGCAAGATGGCGAGATGCTTGGTGAACGTGCGAAAGCTTCTTCGCCGTGATCGATCGCGCCACGATTGGCAATCAGAATCCTAAATTCGATGACCTTGACCAGCGCGGGGTCAAGCTTTGAAACGGTGGCCTATTACGTGGGCCTCGACGCGGCTCACTCCGTAGCCTGGCCGTGACTTTAGTGGAAGAGGAGCCGTTTCCGACGGTGCGCGGCCGACGGATCCCTAGGCTCGTCGCGAGGCGAGCCCTCGGCCGCAGCTTCGCGGCATGCTGCGGGAACGATTAGGAATGTGGTGAGGTAGAAAAGCAAAGGTCTGGTGCTGAAACCAAAATTGCAGGTTAGAAAGCATCCTTTGGAAAGCTTGTCCGGGCCTCGCAGTAGAGGTGCTTTACCAGCTCAAGGAAAACCGAGCGCCCGGTTGCCGGCATTGGAAGCGGAAGAAGAGAGATGATCTACATCTACGGTTTGCTCAGCAGTTTGTTCGAATTTCAGCAGACAATGCACGGGCGAGCATGGCACTCGGACGCTGCGCAGCAGCCCTGGCTGGAGGCGACGAGGGAGCCAGAGAACAAGGTGGTCTACGTCGATTTCAAAGCCATTCGCGAGGCAAAGGAGGGGACGTGAGAGCACAAGTTCTTGAAAAACTCGAGGCCGGCCGCGTGCGATACGGCGAATTTGCTAGCGCGCCGGGATCAGGTCCTTGCGGCCTGTTTTTTGTTCAGGGGCCTTGTGGCTGCAAACTCAGGATAGTCGGATTTGTTCGCCCAGGGTGGGAGCATGTCTCCGTCTCGACGCCTAGACGTTGTCCGAACTGGGAAGAGATGTGCTTCGTCAAAGACCTGTTTTGGGATGAAGAGGAGTGCGTGATGCAGCTGCACCCACCTCATTCGCAATACGTGAATAACAGCCGGTATTGCCTGCATCTCTGGAAGCCGACTCGTCAAGAAATTCCGATGCCACCAACGAGCTTTGTCGGCCTCGTCGGGCTCGGGCCATCGGAAGCGGCAATCCTATTTGAACGGATGAGAGCGCTGTTGTGAAAGCCCCGTCGCCGAAGGTGTAGCGATGCCCGCAGGCGTGCGTGAGCATGTCCAGACATCTTCGGCATGATGAGCAAAGCTCGTAGCTGCGCCGATGAGAAAAGGCAAAGCAAAATCCGCTCCGAGCGACGCTCGTCAGACTGACGTCAGGTACGTTGCTTAAGCGTTGAGCCGCCAATCGGCAGTAAGCACTTATCACCCACCGAAACGAATATGTCTGGCTCTATGGAGAATATGGTACGGCTCGATTGGGTGCCGTGCTGGTTGCGATCGGCGTGTGACATAGCCGCCTTGTGCTGCGTCGCCTGCCTCTTGATGATGGCCCTTACTGTCATAAGTCTCATTGGTTGCCTATTGCTGCTGGTTCAGGTGAGGCGGCGTTTTTGGCCAGTGCAGCTGGAGAAGTCCGTTGACGCGAGGCGAACCAAACCGCTTTCAAGCCAAAGCTGAAGACATTCCCGCCATTGGAACTCGGCGATTGTCCACATGCGAGAAGGAGACAATGGCCGTGGGCGCACTTGGTTGCGCGAGGTCTTCTTCCTGAGAAAGGCGCGTGAGACCTTCTACGAGCATCTCGGAACGGAAGAGAGTTGAAAAGGGGCCCATGCTTCAACGCTGCGTAGGAGGGCACGAAATCACTCGGGCATGCTCTCGGTGCCGTGCCCACCTTTGGGCATTGCGCTAGAAAATCGAGAATGCGCGCGAGCCGCGGCGGTCTCGAGGGCAACCGGAACAGTGCACCTATCAACGCAAGCTAGGGATTTGGCCGTAGAACAGCCAGACCTCAATCTACTGGCGGCCTAATTGGTATCCGTCCGGTGAGGCGTTCACCGGATGCGTACTCGACCAGCGGATCAAGAACGATGCTTTGGCCGAGGCCGCGATCGCGTTCTTTGGTGCGGTGTGGGCACGAGAACGGACGACGGTCATTGTGGCGAAGGCAAGCATGCCGTGTGAGACATGGCGATGCCCGCCTGCCAGGAGCGGGTTTCTTGTGATCAAGACCAAGCTCGTTCTTGGTCGTTTCCAAGCCGTCCTCGACGGCCCAGCGATCGCCTTCCACTGACGCCAGCTTTTGAATGGACGTGCCTTGGTCATCACGTGGAGTAAAATGCCAAGTCGCCGTCGGCAATGTTGCGGCGGATCAGAAAGCCTCGCGTCCATTCCCTGGCAAGGTTCATCATCGCATTCACTGCCGTCGAGATCGGCCAGCTCGACATAGGCCCAGTCGTGCCAGCGCGGAGCTTTGGTTGGTCCCTTTGCCGGAGACAGGCGGCGCCAGCGTGCTTGGGTAGGCTCTGTGCCATTGCGCAGGCGGTGCCGCCGACAGGCGGTCCGTGCCCTCAGGAATAGAGGCGACTACTAGACTTAGTAGGTTTGTTGTTCCCTGCTCTCAGCTAACTGAGGAGAGCCGTTTGGCAGATACGCCTCGTGCAACATAAGGCAGAACCACCCAACAGAATGCAACTATAGGTAAAAGTCTAGACCGTCCCGCAACCTTAAACCGTCGCAATCGGCCGCTGACAGAAAGTGCGGCCGGACCGGAGAAACTCCATGCTGTTCGATTTGACCGCGCGGCGCCACACCCCTCTCGCGCTCGCCCTATTTGCGTGCGCCGTGATGGGGAGCGCCCGGGCCGACGATCCGCCGCCGCGCCCCGATGCCACGACGCCGGCCGGCCAGAAGGGCGGGCCCGGCGCGCGCGGCGCAAGTGCGCCTAGTTCCCCATCGGCGGCCGAGCAGCATCGCCTGCCGCCGGATTCCACCGTCAAACAGACGCTGGAGCTGCCCGGGCGGACGCTTCGTTTCATCGCGACTGCGGGCTCGATCCGCATGTTCGACGACAAGGGCGAGCCGCAGGCCGACATCGCCTACACCTCCTATCAGCTCGACGGCACAGATCGCGCCACGCGTCCGGTGACGTTCCTCTTCAATGGCGGCCCGGGGTCATCCTCTGCTTGGCTGCAGTTCGGCAGTGCCGGGCCATGGCGGCTGCCGATCGATGCGGAAACCGTCACGGCGTCGGCCTCGCCCGAGGTCAGGCCCAACGCCGAGACCTGGCTCGATTTCACCGACCTCGTGTTCATCGATCCCGTCGGCACCGGCTACAGCCGTTTCGTGGCGACAGGCGAGGATGTGCGCAGGCGGTTCTATTCGGTCGATGGCGATGCCAGTTCAATCGCGCTTGTGATCCGCCGCTGGCTCGAGAAGCACGAGCGGCTCTCCTCGCCGAAATATGTCGCGGGCGAAAGCTATGGCGGCATTCGCGGACCGAAGGTTGTGCGCAATCTGCAGATGCAGCAGGGCGTCGGCGTGAAGGGCCTGATCCTGCTCTCGCCACTGTTCGACTACCGCGAGTTCACAGGCACGAGCTTTCTGCAACACGTCGCGAGGCTGCCAACCTGTGTCGCGGTGGCCCGCGAAGCCAAGGGCGAGGGCAGGGGGGCGGTCAAACGTGCCGATCTCGCCGATGTCGAAGCTTACGCGCGTGGCGAATTCTTGGCCGACCTCGTCAAGGGCGAGGCAGACAAGGAGGCCACCAACCGTCTCGCCGACAAGGTCGCCGCTTTGACCGGCATCGACCAGGCCGTAAGCCGACGGCTCGCCGGGCGCTTTGACCGCGGCGAATTCCGCCGCGAGTTCGACCGCAAGAGCGGCAAGGTGACCGGCGGTTATGACGCCTCGGTGCGCGGCCTCGATCCCTATCCGGACTCCGATAGCTACCTCTTCGGCGATCCCTCGGGCGATGCGCTGGCGGCGCCGCTGACGAGTGCCGCCGTCGATGTCCTGACGCGCAAGCTCAACTGGCGGCCGGACGGCTCCTATGAACTGCTCAACCGCGCGGTCACGCGGGCCTGGAATTTCGGCCACGGCAGCCCTCCGCAGTCGCTGTCGGAGCTGCGCGAGATCCTTGCCACGGACGCGAAGATGAACGTGCTGGTCGCGCACGGCCTGTTCGATATTGTCACGCCCTATTTCGGCTCGAAGCTGGCGCTCGATCAGTTGCCGCCCTTTGCGTCGGCGCCGCGGGTCAAACTCGTGGTCTATCCGGGCGGCCACATGTTCTATTCACGCGACGCCTCGCGCCAGGCATTTCGTGCAGAGGTCGAAGCGATGATGAAGTAGGGCGTGCGTTCATCAAGCCGGCGGCGAACTAAGCCACAAGCAGGTCGCGTTCTGCGCCTACAGTAGATCGGCGTTTCTTAGTGCAAGAGGCGCGGGGCAGAATGAGCAAGCAGGCGGCGGCGGCCATGAAAGTAGCCGACGCGCTCGTCGAGCAAATCCGTCCGCTGCTCGCAGGAAAGGGGCCCGGAAGTGCAAGGCGCGCCGATCGGTCAATTGCTGGGGATCTTCATTGCCGGCCATCCGCCGGAATTTCGCGAGCAATCGCGCAACGTTCTGCTTCATGCGCCTGGTGGATCCGGAGACAACCCTCCATCAAGAAAAAGATAAATGTGGAAGACCTAAATCCGAAATTTGCGCACTGCTTTATGCGATTTATCACACTTCGGGCGTCGCTCACACCAATACGTTGAAGGTTACTTCTCAATCCTTGACCGGGGCATCATCGGAACGTATCACCACGTCAGCCAGCAGCATCTTAAGCGGCGCTATCTGGCTGAATTTGCTTTCCGCTGCAACGAGCGCGCTTCGCTCGGTGTCACCGACAAAGATCGTGCGGCGCGCTTGCTGAAAGGCATCGTTGGCAACCGTCTTACCTATCGACGACCTAACGAAGATCACTCACAAGAAGCAGGCGGCTATAAGCCTCCGGTAAGGCCTTCACTGAGCGCGTACCATAATTCGGACGACGCATAGTTCATCTTAGAACTGAAAGAGCGGCGCCAACGTCCCTGAGCTCAGCATGCATGGGCATAGAGCGGCTCGTTCATGGAGCCAAAACGCAAGGGTCAGGACGAGCTCTCTAGACGAGGCGCTTGCTCAAGGGACATGGCGGCCTGCAGCTGAGCCGTCAGATTCCGCTACCGCTCGATACGACCGGCGCGCAGGCAATAATTGCAGGCAGTAAGATCTGCATGGAGAGAGGGGCGTATCATACCCTCTCTCTCCGCGCCGAGACGACCCTCTACATAAAGTCATCGTCCTCCCAATCCGGCGAGACATTTCTCGCGCGCTCGGAACGTTCCGTATCCCTGCCTTCACTCTCTTCCGCTTTGGAAAGGTAAAGGGGAGGTTTGTTTGTTCGCTGCCATTCACCGTCGCTGTTCTTGATCCACTTGTCGGGATGCCGGGTAGGGTCAAGCACCATCATCGAGTCACCTATCTCAACAAAACCCAGCGCTGCTGCACGGGCTTTTGCTTCCGGATTCACGGGATGAGAAAGGACTAACGGCTTGTCGCCGTCTGACCGAAGCTGATGCTCCAGCAAAATGTCGCCCGCGTTATCGACGAGGGGATGCGTAACCCGAAAGTCTACCGTCGATGTGATTTCAGACCGTCCGGGAAACTGTTCCCGCCAGCGCGCGCGTGCCTTTTCCCCTTTGAACACATCACGCATGTTAGCTCCACCTTCCGTTCGGAGAAGTCCAACGCTTTTGTTTCCCAATTGATAGCTGAAGTGTCGTGCGTCGTCCGAGCCTTCTTTCCTGCCATGATTATAGGCAACGTCCGCAGCGCGCTCCGCTTTCAATGCCACCGAACGCGAGTATTGCTGAGGATTGGCGGCGATATGCTCGATTTCATCCCCATAGAAATCTTCCAATTTGTCCTGAAATGAGGACCTTGAGATCTCCACGATGGGTGGTCTGGTGCTCAGTGAGTACGGCCGTGCTGTCGCCGAGGATGAATCAGTGTAGGACTCCCGCGGCGCTATCTGCATATGGGAGAACACGTCCTCGAAGCTTCGGCCTTGATCTGTTTGCCTACCGTCGATAGCAGACTGTGTCATTCTATCAGAGTCGGAATTGCCCATCCATGGAAAGCTGGGTGAGGCATTTATTCGATTGTACATGGACGTTCGCGCTCCTATCTGCGAAAGCTGTATTGAGTGTCAACCTGCTAAGGCCGAGCGGAGCTTGATAGCCAGCCTTCCTGACGAAAAGCTGACAGCAGGTTGTCGGGCGTCTTGCAAGTCAGGTTGTACCGTAAGCGTATGCTACGGCTGTTCTGCCAGCGCACGTCGTTCGTGCGAAAGCTGTTGGAGGCTGGAGTTCCCGCTGTCTGCTTTCCCAGCAAGTGCGAGCGATAGGCCAAGATTGTTGCGCAACATCTGATTGCCTGGGGCGGCTGCGAGAGCCTGCCGATATAGCGCTTGGGCCTCATCATGGCGCCCCTCGGCGTCGAGGACCACCCCCTTTGCGTTCAGGGCACGCAAGTCACCAGGGGCTGTAAGCAAGATCTTGTCGGCTACCTTAAGCGCCTCACCCGCGCGTTTCTGTGCCAGAAGGGTCTGCGTAAGTGAGATTGCCGCATCGACATTGTCTGGTTCTTGCTTCAGAGCCTCGCGCAAACTCTCCTCGTCGGTAACCCGGAGGAGGGCGTGCGCAATGCGCTCGCGCATAGCAGGATCGATGTCCTTAGCGCCGAGCAACTCTGGCCGCGGCGTCGCTTGTACTGAGATGGCTGGGTGATCCGAGCTGGTGCAACCTCCGACCACAAGAATCGCGAACAAGGCGAGGAGAGTTAAGCCCGAGGGCGGATGGAACGCATACCATCGAGCAGCGGATGTTCTCGCAGGTGAATTCATGCTGTCCATTGTCACGACCGACTGCTGTGCGCTGTTAGCCGGCTGTGGCGAGCTGGCTGCGTTGGTCTCCTGCCGGAGCTTTTTCCTTGGGACCTGTAAGCTTGAGCGAGCCCACTGGCTGGACCGTGAAATCGGAGGCGAGATCCTGATAGGACAGAACAGGAAGATCGATCCCGTTGCGGGTGAGAAAGCCGCGCACGAAGCGCCGGATATCCAGCGAACTCAGGATGACGGGCTGGCTCTGACCTGGTGGCATGCCTGAATGAATCTGACGCAGTTGCGACAACAACATCTCGCTCTGCCGGTCCTCCAGCGCGAGGTATGGCCCGACGGCAGTTTCTCGCACCGCACTGCGAATCACATCCTCAGTTTCACGTTCGATGATAAAGGCGGGCAGAACACGGTGAGCGTTGGCGTAGCGATAGCAGATTTGCCGTTTCAGGCCGGAGCGGACGTATTCGGTGAGCAGGACAGCGTTTTGCTCGCGTTCGCTCCATTCGGCGAACGCTTCCAAGACCAGGCGGGTGTTACGAATCGGGATGTCCTCGTCGAGCAGACGACGCAGGACCTCGGCGATCCGGGGAACTGGAGTCGTTCGTAGCACTTCCTTCACCAGATCAGTATATTCCTGCTCCATCCGGGCGAGCAATTGTCGCGTCTCTTGAATGCCGACCAAGCGCTGCGCATATCGCGTCAGTACGGAACTGACGCGCAAGGCGATGATTTCGCTCGGACGGTGATGCCCGATTCCGGCCGCTTTGAGAGCCGGTGCATGGCTCTGTTCGATCCAGATCCGGCCAGTGTCTGGATCTTGCCGATACGGGATGCCGCTCAATTCAATGTTCGCTCGGTCGTCGGTGAGGGCGAGCTGCGTCGGGTCGACTCGATCCCGTTCAACCGGTACCCCTTCCACATCCAGCCTGAACTCGGACTGGGCCAAACGTGGATCCACCTGGACTGGAATGCGGGGAATCGTGATGCCAAGATCGGCTGAGACCAATGCCGAAATGCGCGCGATGTGCTGCCCAACTTCCTCTTTGTCCATCGCATTTATCAGGTTCGGCGCAACCAATAGCGCGACCGGAAGCGCCTCCGCAGGTATGGTTTGCTTTTGAGCCTGCGCTGGACTCGTAGTCGGAGCACTAACGTTGGCGGCCGTCTTAGAGCCGGTGTTCGCGCCTTGCACACCGCCCTTGACATAGCTCGCCCCGGTAAAAACTGCAGCCAGCATGAGAAACGGGGACAAGGGGAAACCAGGTATCAGCCCCATGAGAAGTAAGACGCCGGCTGCCAGCCGCAATGCCGGGGTACTGGCCGTGAGTTGGTTGATGATATCGGCACCAAGCTTGAGCTTGGAGGGCCCATTTACACGTGTGACGATGGTTGCAGCCGTAACCGACAGCAGGAGCGCCGGAATCTGAGAAATCAGCGCGTCGCCGATGGTGAGCAGCGTATATTGATGCAACGCCTCATCAATGGACATGCCCTTCGAGAGCAGTCCGATGCTAATTCCTCCGAGCATGTTGATGCAGATGACTATGAGTCCGGCGATGGCATCGCCTTTGACGAACTTCATGGCGCCATCCATCGCACCATGAAGTTGACTTTCCCGCTCCAGTGAGGCTCGCCGGCTGCGTGCGTCGCGCTGATCGATATGACCGTTGCGTAGCTCCGCGTCGATAGCCATCTGCTTGCCTGGCAGAGCGTCGAGGGTGAATCGTGCGGAGACTTCAGCGACGCGCTCGGCTCCCTTCGCGAGAACCATGAACTGCACCATGGTCACGATCAGAAATATAACAATGCCGACAGCGATGTTCCCCGATATCACGAACTCACCGAAGGTGTGAATGATGCTGCCGGCGTCTCCTTCAGCGAGGATCAGCCGCGTTGTCGCGATGGTCAGCGCCAGACGAAAGACGGTAGAGATCAGGATGACGCCCGGCAAGGATGAAAAATCCAGTGGCGTACTGAGATAGAGAGCAACCATCAGCAACAGAACGGCAAAACCCAGATTGAAGCCGATCAGCATATCGATCACGACGATCGGGATCGGCATGATCATCATTCCGATTGCCAGAAGCAGCATGAACGCGACCATGAAGTCCGCGTGGAATGGCGCGCGCACGATAAGCCTACGAAGAAGGTGTGCCATGAAGAGCCTTCTTATTGTTGTTCCGTTGGCGCTGTCCTGCCACGCAAGGATACATAATCTTTGAAGACCGCCCGCGCCTCGTCCATACGGCCGGCGCGTCGCAGCGCGTGACTGCGCAGAAGCGTCAAGGGCAGACGCGAAGAGGGATCCTCATCAAGCATGTCGAGTCTATCCAGCACATTAAGTGCTTCATTGCCAAAGCCCTCCGAGATGAGAGCATAGGTAAGAATGCGAAGCAGGTCGACGTCTCGCGAATCTTCATGGGCAAAGAGCCGCAACAGAGCGAGAGCTCGTGCGCTCTGTCCACACGCAAGGTGGACGAAGGATATTGCGCAGACCAAATCGCGCTCTTGCCCGGAGATTGGCAAGACATCGCCGGTTTTGATAGCTTCGGCCGGCGACGGTAGACTGGCGAGGTGCGATCCGCCCGAATTGACCATGCTAGCCCTTGATCAAGCTGTTCTGGTTCTGCCGGAGCAGGATCAGCCGGCGGAGCTCCTGCTGCAGTGCGTCGATCCCTTCGCGCGCCACCGAGTTCTCCGCTCCGGCCCATAGCCGGTCGGCCAAGCGCTCCAGGAGAACACCGTGCTTCTCTGCTCGCAGCACGTCCGGATCACGCAGGCGTGGGGTGACGAAGGAGAGCAGACCTGTCGCGAGATTGCGGCCATAAAGTGAAGCGAGTGCCGCACGGGGGTCGATCTCAGCGATCGGGACGCGCCTCTCGTTGAGGCTGACACGCGAGACGGCATCGATATCGTCGACCTCAAGCGAGGCCTCGATTGACAGATCGGGTGCCTCAGTATCCGGCCAAATCGACCCGTGCCTGTTCTCGCCGCCGCCATCAGTGCGATCGATCTCTAAATGATGGACTTGAGGGAGGGCCGGCTTGTTCGCTGGCTCATGGTCTTGGGTGTTGAGCCTTTGCGAAGAGGTGCCAAATCCGACAGGATGCTGCGGCAGCTTGGTCATGACATTCTCCTTTCCTGCGGTACTGGAGCTCTAATAGGGGAGAGCAGCAAGTCGTCCATTCCGGCTAAGCAGTACGCGTCCCGCCTCGATTCGATCCACCGTCCATCCATCATTCAACAGCGCCCCCACGAAGTATTTTTGGCCGCCAATAAGAAGATAGGGGTGGACTCCGCGCCACACCGCCTGGACAGCTATTGAGGAGGGAGGCTTATCCTCCTTTAAGATCACCCCGTTTACGAGTGTCAGCGAGCCGTTCGTATGCTGATCGAACCAGCGCTGAACCTCCTGCCACCTAGTGACTAACGCAGGGGTAACGGTGCCCTCCGCGCTGACTACACCTGGTCCAGGCGCGATTTTGATATTGAGAAGTCCCGCTTTATTCACCTCCTCTTGCAGCAGTTCGGCGGCTGCATCGAGGGGGCGATCATTAGGACCGTTGAGCGTCAGCTTGGCTGGAAGTGGGGCGCCAGGGGGCGCATCGGGGCTCACTGCACCGGCACTGCCGTCAAACAGGAAGCTGATTGCGAGAGTGGCGATCCCGACAGAGCTCAGCAAGACCAACGAGACTGCGATTATCGAAAGACGGGATAGGCCGATTGATCCTCGTGCCGAATCCTGTGTGCAACGAATGGACATCGTGCCCGCATGAATGACAGCAGGAAGAGAAATAACAACCCGCTTGCCTACGGCAATATCTCCGTTTCCCTCTATGCTGACTCCGGCTGCTAGGGCCTCGATCTCAATCGAACCGTGCAGGGGGGTGAGACGGAAGTGATTGGACTCGAGCCCCTGTTCGACGAAGACGATATCAGCATCGAGGCCACTTCCGATAAGACTCGTTCCGACCGGCGCTTCACCACTCACCCCAGAATAAGGCCCTGATAGCACTTCGAAATGAACGGAAGCCGGTTCATTCACGGAGATTCTCCTGAGAAACGAGAGAAGCCGTACGGCGTTGCCGTACGGCTGGTTCCGAGTTCGTCAAGCTATGGAGAGCCTCCCGCACGCGAAAAGAGCCGGCCGTGAGCCTCCCTCTTGCAGCGCTAGCTAACGCGCTCGTCGGCAACCTTCTTTTCGGACGAGAGCTCGGTCGTAATTCTGCGCATCATGATGCTCTTGGCCTGAGCCTGTTTGCTGACACGCTCCAGCTCGGCGAGCTGCGCTGCGAAATCGCCGTCCCCGGTAGCACCGGCCTGCTGATTCGCCGCGGGTCCAAATCCGGCGGGGGAACCACCAACGGGAGAAACCATATCGAGTCACCTTTCTGTTTGGAAGTTACTGTTACTGATCACCTGCCTCACGCCGCAGCTAGCGTGATGAGGGCAGGAAATGCAATCATGACATGTGCGCTTGGCGCGTCATTCGAGAGAGTCAATTCGCCGTTGCCGTGGTTGAACTGCGGCTTGCTTCCTGCGGCAGGGCCATTGTCCTTGGCGACCTTGTCATCATCAACCTTCTCCGGCTCCAATTTGTGAATAACCCTCTCGAAAGCTTTGTCGAGTACCCCACCGACAGCGGAGCCAATCGCCGCGCCCTGCGGTCCACCGAGGTATCCACCAGCCGCGCTTCCGATCATTTCTCCAATCATCGCATTCTCCTATCTTCATCTCCATTACGGTCAATAGACGACTCCTCGCCTAGAGATCAGCGCTGACATCCTAGGAGCATTACCTTTCAAGAAGCTGACGAGTCTTCGAAGGGCCGAGGAATGAGTCGATGTCGCCAAATTTATCTTTCATCGGAAAATGTGTCGGTACTCTCGCTTCAGCCGATGTTGTCGCGCAAGACGCCGTACGTCTTGCGCTTCAAAGCTTGAGCGGTTGCAACTCGTTGCTGGCGTATAAGCTGTGCCAGCTGTCGGTCCAACGAGCATGGTTCCGAGCAGCTCGACTGCAAAGCTGGATCGCCTGGTGCTCATCAAGCGCCGTGCACAACGTCCTTAAGATATCTGCCGTGGCGCTTGCCTCGAGCAATCAAGTGGTAGACAAATCGACTGCGGCGTACGTGTGCAAGTGCCTGGTCTCAAGACTCGAGCGAAATCAGTTTCGAAGCGGCGTTTGTACCGAACATGGCCGTCCGAGGCGCCTAAAGACCGCCTCGAGCATTCACGCGAGAGGCTCGGCCGAAGTTCTTCAGAGATCGTGGATGCTCGCCCTCCGCACGTCCCAAGATGTCGTGTTCCGCCGCCCATCATGAAGAGCGTTTCGTTGCGGTCGCGAGCTCTCAGCGTTAGTTCAGGCGATACGCAAGCGGATGTGCTGGTGGACGATCATCCTATCGTCAGCTTTTAGACAGGTACTCCGGATACATTTCCTGCGACTTGGTTACGCTCGACGTGAGAGTCCCGAATTGCCATGCGGCAAGGGGTTAAGAGAAGTGGTCCGCCGATCAAGACTGTTGTCACCCGCAACAAGAAACGCGAGAGCGCGTGCTGCTGGCCGTGGCGTGGGATTGGTTTTGAAGGGCCTTGGCGCAACGTGCCAAGTTGATTGTGCGGGTGGTCCTCGCAGTCTGTCGCTGCCTTCAATGCAATAGGAGTGAATGAAAATGCCGTATCTTCCCGTAGTGGGTGGTTCCAATCCGGCGGTGGGGCTAGTGCCTGAAGGTGCGCCCGCCGTTCCAATGTTCAACGTGGTGTTGGGGCAGTACGCCGGCGCCGTCGGCGTCCCGGTGGGGGCCTACCAATACCTCCCGGTAAATACTTCGGCCCTCGTTGCACCCGCCGTCCTCAATCCGGTCTACGTTGCTCCAACCCTTCTCGCCCCGCCGCCGCCTCCCCAGTTCGCGTCGGTCGCCCAGAACCAGGGCTCGTCGTCCTCAATTGATCCGGTCTGGACGCATGAGGTTCATGACGGCAAGGCCACCATCCACCTTGGCGATAAATATACAATCACGGCGGACGAGAAGCATGGCACCTGGACCGTTCGGAACAATGAAACCGGCCATGTCTCGAAGATTCATGGCGATCCGCATGTCGATGCTAATGGGGACGGCAAGGACGATTTCGACTTCAAGAAGGGCATGACCCTGCAACTCGACGATGGCACGAAGATCACCGTGGATACGGCCGACTACGGCAACGGCAAGAGCATTTCGTCCAAGCTCACCATCACGAATGGTAGCAACGCCATGGTTGTCGAGGGGCTCGGTGACGACAAGGATGGTGCCAACAATCTGAAGGTGACGCAGTCCAACGCCGGCCTCACTCTCGATGAGCTGACACCCGATGGTTCACAAACGATCCATGAGCAAGGTCAGGGTTGGGTCGACGGCGCCGGGCGCCAGGTGGATCAGGCCAGTATCGATGCTGGTGAAGCGGGGCGTGCGCCGGGCAGCGGCTCCCAGTCCCAGTACACTCCTGCCTCGCTTGCTGCTCCGTTGTACTACTACACTCCAGTTTTTGTTCCTCCTCCGCCGCCTCCATCGATGATCCCAGTTGCGACGAACCAGAGCCCGCCACCTAAACCAGCTCCGGTGTGGTCGCATGAGGTCCATGACGGCAAGGCAACGATTCACCTTGGCGATAAATATACAATCACGGCGGACGAGAAGCATGGCACCTGGACCGTTCGGAACAATGAAACCGGCCATGTCTCGAAGATTCATGGCGATCCGCATGTCGATGCTAATGGGGACGGCAAGGACGATTTCGACTTCAAGAAGGGCATGACCCTGCAACTCGACGATGGCACGAAGATCACCGTGGATACGGCCGACTACGGCAACGGCAAGAGCATTTCGTCCAAGCTCACCATCACGAACGGCGACAACGCCATGGTTGTCGAGGGGCTCGGTGACGACAAGGATGGTGCCAACAATCTGAAGGTGACGCAGTCCAATGCTGGCCGAACCCTCGATCAGCTGACATCGGATGGTGCACAGACGATATATGAGCAGGGTCAAGGGTGGGTCGATAGATCCGGATGTGAGGTCAACCAGGCGAGCATCGACGCAAATGAGCGTAGATCCGGATGTGAGGTCAACCAGGCGAGCATCGCCGCCAATGAGCGTGTCAAGCTGATTCGACGCTTGCTCCAAGGCCGCGGGGTGGGGCCGATCTGAGCGCAGTTCAAGAAAAGGGGAGCGGACGCTGTCGCCCGCTCCCATTCTTCTCAGCGCGGGCGCGCAGGGAAGCGCCTCGCTTGGCGCTATCCATGCATTAGCCGCGCTCTCATGTTTTCGATGATCGGGCTGTCATATCTCTGCCGCTAACAGTCGGCAACGAAGGTGCGACACGGATGCGTGGGGGCGTCTCGTCTTTAAGACACCTTTATGGCCTGCGGGTTTGTAGATGCGCGATTGGCCCAAGCGAGGCGAGTCCGTTCGACATACGAGCGAGATGTCTTGGGCTACCGAGAGACGGCTGACCGGAGTGGCCGGAGCGAGAAGAACCCTAAGGACTGTAACGCCAACTTACCGCAACCGATCTGAACGACCAGTACCATTGAGGTGCGGATCGTTCAGCTGCGGAGAAGTTCCTCTCTTTCCTCTCTTCTCACCGTTGTTTGGATGTGCCATTCACGGCTCGCTATTGCCGATTCGGCGGAGCCGACTCAAACATCCTCTTCTGTATCGTCCATGGCAGAGTCGAGATCGGCCTGCGCATCGTTGACAATTCGCATTGCGATCATGCCAAGAGCCATTTCGAAAGCTTTGCGTTGTTGCATGGCCTGCGAGTTGGCGTCATCGCCCCCCTCGGTTCCGTCAACATTCGCGCCGTTATTGCTTCCCGCGGCTCCGATATCGGGTGCACCTGCGTTCATCTTCGTAACATCGCCTGTTGATAACCCATTCTCTGATGCTAGCAGCGTTAGCTTTCGAGAAGCTGACGAGGCTCAGGGCGCTTGAAATGGACCCCGATTGTGGGACCACGTGCTTAGTTGGAAGGGGCTGCTCCGTTTGATAGACGGAGCGCATGATGACGACAAAGACGAGACGCAAGATCGACGCGGCACTGAAGGCAAAGATCGCGCTGGAAGCGGTGCGGGAACAGGCGACGGTGGCCGATCTGGCCCAGCGCTATGAGGTTCAC
>NZ_JCAMOR010000096.1:0-25224 GCF_059512385.1 Bradyrhizobium sp. Crot121
GGCTTCCTCCTAAAAGAAAGCCTTGAATCACGTTCCGTCTGATTTGAGAATCCCAAGAGTCCACACAGCCTAGTGGAGGCGATCGATACGAAACGGCAAGTGGGCTCCTCCGGAGAGGTCGGGCGCGTCACGCACCTTGTCGGGAAGCTTCCGAATAGTATTGGGGAGCTTCCCGACGATCGAACATGCCGTAGTCCCGGACCACGCGGACCTGCCGCAAACGCCCGTCCGACGGGAGTTTTGCCGATGCGACGAAGGCGGCGGCGGCGTCTTTCGACTTCCACAACATCATCAGGACGACGTCGCCCGGCGTGAGAACGGCATCGAAGACCTCCCACTTAAGCAAGCCGCCGGCATTGGGATTCAGGGCGAGGTGATCGGCAATCGCCGGTTCGTCCGATGTTTCGATGGAGCCGTTTGGCCATTTTGCGTCGACGAACGTGACCGTAGTTCCTTCGCCGATTTCGGTTTCGTCGAGACGTTGCTCGGCGATCCTGTGCCCGGCGGGCACATGGGTGTCCCGCGTGATCTCCCCAACCCGGAGATGATAATCGAGCAGAATCGTCGACCGTCCCCTCTCTTGGGCGAGATGGTGCCGCTGTGCGGTCCGCCATCGCACGACGGATTTCTCGTCCCGCCATCCGGAGAGCGACAGGAGCCAGCCCGGCCGGGTGAGGCTCTTATAGCGGACGTTCTCGATGAAGCCGTCGATCTGCTCCAACTCCGGCCGCAGCATTTTGGCGACGCCGAGGTAGCCGTCCCACTGGTCCGGTTTGGGATGAACTTCGAAGATCACGGAGAACATCGTCGTTTCCTCTTGGTTTTTCGCTCCGCCGCCGGGAGCGTCCAACGGGCGGGTATCGTCAGATCGGCTTTCCGGAACGATCCTGAGCAGCCCCCGATTTGGCACCTGCCTTACCCCCAGAGCCGAAATTGCGGATGAAGGTATAGAAGGCGGGAGTGAACATTAGGCCGAAGATCGTGACGCCGATCATTCCGGCGAAGACGGCGGTGCCTATGGATTGGCGCATCTCGGATCCGGCGCCGGTGGCGACCGCGAGGGGGAAGACGCCGAGAATGAACGCGGCTGAAGTCATGAGGATCGGGCGGAGTCGGATGCGGGCCGCTTCCGTCGCGGCCTGCTCGGCCGTATCGCCGTCATGGTCCTGTCGCTGCCTGGCGAACTCCACGATCAGAATCGCGTTCTTCGCGGCCAGGCCCACCAGGACGACGAATCCGATCTGCGCGAGGATGTCGATCGGCATGCCGCGGAACGCCAGGCCCGTCGCCGAGGCGAGCAGACACATCGGCACGATCAGCACGATGGCCAACGGCATCTTCCAGCTTTCGTATTGTGCGGCCAGGACCAGGAAGACAAAGAGAGCCGACGCAGCAAAGATCACGATCGTCGGAATGCCCTGCTTTTCCTGCTGATGGGAAAGCTCCGTCCACTCCATCGCGAAGCCCGCCGGCAGCACCTCCTTCGCGAGGGCTTCCATCCGCGCGGCGGCGGTGCCGGACGCCACGCCGGGTGCTGCGGTGCCCAGAACGTCTGCGGCTGGATAAAGGTTGTAGCGCGGCTGGCGATAGGGCGCAGTTTCGTCCTTGAAGTCGGCTACCGATCCGATCGGCACCATCGAGCCGCTCGCGTTGCGCGACTTGAGCCGGCCGATGTCCGCAGGCGTTTTGCGGAAGGCTTCGTCGGCCTGGGCGAGCACTTCGTAGGTGCGTCCGAGATAGTTGAAGTCGTTCACGTACCGCGAGCCGAGGTAGAGCTGGAGGGTGGAAAACACGTTTTCCGGCTTGAGACCTACCTTCTCCGCCTTTTCGCGGTCGATGTCGGCGAAGAGAGAGGGGGCTCCCGCGTTGTAGAGCGTGAAGACGCCGGCGAATGCCGGATCCTTGTTGGCTGCGGCGACCAGCGTGTTGGTGGCATCCGCCAGCTCCTGCGCCGTGTGGTCGCCCCGGTCTTCGACCATCAGCTTGAAGCCGCCGGCGGAGCCTAACCCTTGCACGGGGGGCGGGTTCACCACGATCACTACCGCGTCCTTGATGCCGGCCAATGCGGCGCGGACCTTCGGCAGCATGGTCGCTGCGTTGACGCCTGGGATGTGGTGTCCGTACAGCGAGGGCAGACCGTAGAAGATGGTTCCGACGTTGGGTGCGATGGTCGACGTGGTGACGTCGAGGCCGGCCACCGGAGAGGTATGTGTGGGACCCGGCACCTCCTTCAGGATGATGTCGTTGACTTCGCGTACCACCGCGTCCGTCCTCTGAAGGCTGGAGCCCGGCGGGAGGAAGATGATGACGGCTTGATAGCCGATGTCCTGGCTCGGGATGAAGCCGGTCGGCATCCGCGACATCTGGAAGCCCGTCAGGCCGATCAGAGCGAGATAGACGACGCCGACGATGGCGCTCGCCCTGATGATGCGGCCCGTCACCCGTCCGTAGCTCGAAGACGCCCACTCGAAGCCGGCGTTGAACCGCCCGAACGCGGCCTGCACCAGACGCCCGATCCCGCGCGGCTTGGCGTGTGCGTTGTGGCTCTTCAGCAGCACCGCGCACAGTGCCGGGCTCAGCGTGAGCGAAACGATGACGGATATGATTGTCGATGCGGCGATGGTCGCGGCGAACTGCGTGAAGAACAGACCGGAAATGCCGCTGATGAAGGCGGAGGGAATGAAGACCGCACAAAGGGTCAGCGCGATTGCTATGAGGGCGGCGGAGACCTCGTCCATGGTCTTATGGGCGGCTTCGCGCGGCGACATGCCCATCGCCATGTTCCGCTCGACGTTCTCGACGACCACGATGGCGTCGTCGACCACGATGCCGACTGCCAGGATCAACCCGAACATGGACAGGTTGTTGATGGAGATCCCGAAAAGCGCGAGGACCGTGAAACAGCCGATCAGGGAGACCGGAATGGCCACCACCGGGATGATCGTGGCACGCCATGTCTGCAGGAACAGGAAAACCACCCCGATCACCAGGGCGATGGCGATGAAGATCGTCTTGACTACCTCGTCGATCGACTGGCTCACGAAGGTGGTCGGATCGTAGATACGGATGTAGTCAAGGCCCGGGGGGAAGCTCTTCTTGAGCTCGGCCATCTTGTCCCAGATCGCGTGCTCGACCTGTACGACATTGGCGCCCGGCGTCGCCTTGGGAAACCAGGGCGTGGACGGATACTTGTCCGCATAGGCGATCGACCCGTAGTCCGCCGAGCCGAGTTCGACGCGGCCGATGTCGTGGATCCGGGTCACGCGCCCCTGGCTGTCCGACTTGACGATGATGTTGCCGAACTGCTCGGGTGTGGTGAGCCGGCCGAGTGCCCGAACGTTGATCTGATAGGCGGCGTCGGTGGTGAGCGGAGGCGCGTTGAGCACGCCGGCCGAGACCTGGGCGTTCTGGGTGCGCAAGGCGGTCAGAACGTCGTCGGCGCTGATGCCGTCCGCAGCCGCCTTGTCCGAATCGATCCAGATCCGCATCGCGTAGTCGCGTTGGCCGAATATCTGGAAATCTGACACGCCTGGCAGGCGCGCGATCTCGTCGCGGATCTTGAGCATATAATTGGACATGTATTCGGGGCTGCGGGAGCCGTCCGGCGAATACACGTGGACGCCGAGCAGGAGCGCGTCGATCGTCTTCTTGACCTGGACGCCCTGTGCCTGGACCTCCTGCGGTAGGCGCGACAGCGTGTCCTGGACGCGGTTTTGCGTCAGGACCAGGTCCGTGTTCGGGTCGGAGCCGATCTTGAAGACGACGGAGATCGCGAGCGCGCCGTTTCCGGTGGACTGGCTCGAAATGTAGTCCATGTTCTCGACGCCGTTGATCGCCTGTTCGAGCGGGGTCGCGACGGTGCGGGCCACCACATCGGCCGACGCGCCGGGATAGACGGTGGTGATCTGGATGGTCGGCGGGACGATGTCCGGATATTGCGACACCGGAAGCAGGAAAGCGGCGGCGGCGCCGAACACGGTCAGGAAGATGCTGATGACGGCTGCGAACCGCGGGTGTTCGATGAAAAAATGTGAGAGTTTCATGGCGGTTCAGCCTTGTCCGTGAAGCGGTTATTTCGAGCGGTTCGTGGTGTTTCGGGAGCGCTCGGAGAGAGCAGTGACGTTCACACGAACGCCACTTGTTGTGTTGAAACGCGACCATTCCGTCCCGGTGCGCGGTGGTTGCGCGCCAAGGCCGCCGTTCGATCGGAAGCCATCCCTCGCAGCATCCTCTCGAGGGCGGCGACATCGACGCCATCCGCCTGCATCAATCCTTGAGTTAGGCTGTCCCCCAGCAGGTCGTCGATCGTCGGTTCGTCGAAGCAGACGCTCATGGCTGATCTCCTTCAGTTGGCGGCCAAATGGTTCGACTTGGTCTCGGTCATCACCTTGGCGCCAGCCTTGGCCTTCGGAATGCCCTCGATGATGACGCGATCGGACGACATCAAGCCCGAGCTGATCACGCGCAGTCCGTCCCGCAGTTCGCCAAGCTGGACCTTCTTCGGCGTGACGACGCCGTCGGCGCCGACGGTCAGGACGACGTGATCGGACTGGTCCGGCAGCACAGCGGCATCGGGGACGAGCAAAGAGGGCGCGGGCTTCGAGATCGCGACGCGAACCCTGGCGAATGCGCCCGGGGTCAGCAGGCCGTCGACGTTCTTGACGGTTGCGCGAGCATGAATCGTTCCGCTCGACCGGTCGAGCGTGTTGTCGACGAAATCGAGCGTGCCATCGCGATTGAAGTCGCCGCCGTTGACCGACACGTCAACCTTCTCGGCCAGGGATCCCTGCTGTTGTGTGCGCTCCCGCAGGAAGGCGGCGTAGTCGGACTCGCTCATGTCGAAGTTGAGATAGACGTTGCCGACCGACACGATCGTGGCGAGCAAGGTGGTCGGGCTGGTCGATGCCCGGCTGCCAGCCACCAGGTTGCCGATCGAGACGAGGTGGCTGCCGATGCGGCCGTTGAAGGGGGCCACGACGCGCGAATGATCGAGGTCGAACTGCGCATCGCGAACCGCCGCCTCCGCGGCATCGAGAGCGGCCTGCGAGGCAAGTTTCTGGGCCAGGCGCTGGTCGGCGTTCTCGATCGTTCCGAAGCCGCTCTGCTTCAGGGTGTCGGCGCGGCCCAGTTGCTGGATCGCGAGCTGAAGCTGCGCGCGAGCCGTCTCCACCTGTGCCTTCGCCTGGTCAAGCTTGATCTGATATGGGGTCGGGTCGATCTCGAAGAGCACGTCGCCTTCGTGGACGATGTCGCCGTCCTTGAAGCTGATCTTGGTCAACGTGCCGCCGACCTGGGGGCGCAGTTCGACCTGCTGCACCGCCGAGAACTGCCCCAAGAACTGCAGCCGCTTCTCGAGACTGCGTTCCGAGGGAGTGCTGACGGTGACCGTCGGCGCTACCGGCGCCGCCGCCTTCGCTGAAGGGGCGAGATATCCGGGCCCGAAGACGACACCCGCGCCGAAGACACCCAGTGCTGCAGCTGTGGCGAGCCAGACCTTGATGTGGGCTTTGCGGCGGGAGCGGGATTCGAGGACCTGCATTTCGACTGCGACTTCCGACATCTTGATCTCCGTTATCTATCTATCAGTAGATGCATTGAATGTAGAGCCGGGCTGTGCTGCTTGTCAATGCCTATCTATCGATAGACAGAAAACTTATGTCCGCGTCCAACCGGCTGATCCGATTGGTGTTCTTCGAGACAAGACGCCGTTCTGCGTTCATCCGAGCCGGATTGTCAGATCTGTCATTGGCCCATGTGCGTGTCTTGCGGCCTCCGCTACGCGGCGGCAGCGCCAAGCCCGCGGCGGCGTTCCCACGAACTTATTGAATGTTCTCGTGAGGTGCGATTGGTCGGCCAATCCGCATTCCAGGGCGATCTCGGCGATGGACTGGCGCGTCGTCGCCAGAAGGTGTTTGGCGAGCTCGATCCGCGAAACCAGGACGAAGTCGGAAAACGGCATCCCTTCGCTCGCCTTGAAGGCTCGCGAGAAATAACTCGGGCTGAGATTGACGATCCGGGCCACGGTCCCGATCCGCAGGCGTGCGTGCAGATTCTCGCCGATGAATCTGCGGGCGCGCAGCAGTTGCCAGTTCGCCAGGTGGCCGTTCTTGCCGTAGGTTTTCCCTCGATGACCGACGAGCCTGCAGGCGTCCTCGATCCGCTGCCGCGCGCCAGGCACGTCCCGGTCCAGAAGCTTCAAAGCCTCTTCGAGCAGAGCAGCCGCTGCGGCTTGCCTAGTTTGGTCGCCGGGTTGGATAGCGGTAAGTGCGTCGGACATCCTCCAACCTTTCGAATTTCGGTTGCGGGCCGAGGATGACGCTTTGCCGGCGCGGAGCCAGTTGTGATGCGTGAACGTCCGTAAAGTTTCGCTATGGTGTTGGTACGGATAGCTTTTTCCGGCCTTGCAGCCGTCGGTGGGCGCCTCGTGGTCGCTGAGGCGCCCAGCAATCGATAGCGCGACATCCCGTCCTCGGTTTCGCGACGGCATGATGTCGGCAGAAACGAAGCATAGAGTGGCGCACGCTGCGAAAGCCCCAGATGTCAGCTTTCCGTGCACCGCGCTTCGGAGGGCGCTTCTGACGACGACCGGCGGGCCCACCTTTGCCGGCAGTTACTATGCACGCGGGGAGCCTCGGAGCGCAGACACAAGCCGCGCTTCGACGAGGTTCAGACACCGGATCGAGACCGGCAGACCTTGATGGTTGCGAGATCGTACGTCGCGATGTCGTCCAAAGCCGTCGACACGACCATCCCCCCGGTGATGGTCGCCAGCAGCTCGGCTGCCTCGCCCGGAACAAGACCGCCGCCGATCAGCTTGTCCAGGCACATCTGGAAGAAGCGCTTCACCTCCGCAGCGACCTCCTCCGGCAAGCCAATTGAGCCGGCTCCCAGCACGGTTATTGGGCACATGCGCTCGGCTGAACGGACGGTACCCCTGAACGCGTGCGTCAATACCTCTTGGGGGTGGGCACCGCCGGCAAGTCCTCTATCGAATTTCGTGCTGAGGCGGTCCGCATATCTGTGCACGACCGCTGCAGCGAGCTTCTCTTTAGTGGGGAAATGATAGTGCACGCTCGAACTCTTGATGCCAACGTCGTCCGCGATTTCCCGGAAGCTAAAGCCGTTGAAGCCGCCGCCGCGCATCCGAAGCTCGGCCGCGTCCATAATGGCCTCTGCAATGGTGCTCATGGCACACTCCCATCTATCTCTCGGTAGGTAGATATATATGGTCCCGGGCATCGTCGCAAGCGGTTTGTCTATCAACCGATAGAGACCGCAAGGAACGCCTTCCGGCGATGTGGACGTGCGCGTTAGCGCGGTCATTGCACGGTTCGTGACGGCTTGGCCGTTCAAATCGGGCGTCGGGAGACAAGAACCTTGTTACGTCCCGGGCTTCAATCCACTCCCAAGATGAAGCGATGGAAGGACAATCAAGAAGCTTCGGTGGCGATGGCATTGAACCCTCGCCCCGGCGCCGACGCGCCGGCCACGACTGAAGCAGGATTTTTCATGGCTCGTCGTTTTTACCCCGCGGAGGAGCAAGATGCTCGAGTTCACACATCGCAATCCAGAAATGAAGCTTGGCGAGAAGAGGCGTGTCGCTCTCGTCCTCGCCGACATTCAGAATGAATTCCTCGAAGAGAAGGAGTCGGGGACCTACTACGCGCTGATCGAGGATGCGCTGAAGAAGCGCGACGTCGTCGGCAACCTGAAGCGCCTCCTCAAGACGGCGCAGGAGCTCGGCTACTTCATCGTCCACTCGCCGCATTGGTACTACCCGACTGACCGGCAGTGGACGGTGCCGCCCGGACCGATCGGTCATTATCTTGGCGGCATCGGCTTTTGCGGCCGCAAGGATCCGGTCGATCTCGAGGGCTTCGAGGGCTCGAGGGCGGACTACTACGAACCGTTCAAGAAGTACCTGCTGGACGGGCACACCTGCAACACGTCGCCGCACAAGGTCTTCGGGTGCGAGTCGAACGACGTGATCAAGCAGCTGCGCATGCGCCGTGTCGAGCAAGTGATCATGGCGGGCCCCGTCGCGAACATCTGTCTCGAGTCGCACATGCGCGACGTCATCGAGGCGGGCTTCGAGGTCGCGATGGTCCGCGATGCGGTGGCCGCCGGCGTGAACGAGGAAGGCGACGGCTACACGGCGGCGATGGTGAACTACCGCTTCATGGCGAATGCAGTCTGGACGACCGAGGAAGCCGTGCAGCGCATGAAGGCCGTGGCCTGATCCCGAAGCCTGCGAAATCGAAAAGCTGAAGAGAAAGAACGACCATGTCTGACACCATCCTCATCACCGGAACATCGAACGGTTTCGGCAAAGAACTGGCAAACACGCTGGCCGCGTGCGGTCATCGCGTATTCGCGACCATGCGGGATATGAACGGGCGCAATCGCGAAGTGGCGAAAGAACTGCAGGCGAAGGGCATCGAGACCCTCGAGCTCGACGTCACGAACAGCGCGAGCGTCGATGCGGCGGTGAAGACGCTGTTCGGCAACACCGGCGGCAAGCTGGACGTGCTCGTCAACAACGCGGGCATCGCCTCGGGAGGCCTCGCGGAGACCTTCACTCCGGAACAGGTGCGCGAGATGTTCGAGGTGAACGTGTTCGGCGTCCAGCGCATGATCCGGGCCGTCGTGCCCCAGATGCAAGCAAACAGATCCGGCCTGATCGTCAACGTCGGTTCGATCCTGGGCCGGCTGACGCTGCCCTTCTACGGTCTCTACGGCGCCTCCAAGCACGCCGTGGAAGCCCTGACCGAGGGCTACCGTTACGAACTTTCGCAACTCGGCATCGAAGTCGTGCTGGTGCAGCCCGGTCCCTTCCCGACGAACTTGTGGGCGGCGGTTCAGAAGCCCTCCGATCCCGGTCGTGCGGACAAGTACGGCGAGGTAGCCGCTCTTCCCGGCAAGTTCGTCGAATTCCTCGGCGGCGTGTTCGCCGGCCCCGACGCTCCGAACCCGCACGACACCGCGGAAACGATCGCGCAGCTGGTCGGGACGCCTCGCGGCAAGCGTCCCGAACGCATGGTCGTCGGCCTGGCGTTCGGCGCCGATGCGGTCAACTCCGCAATTCATCCGATCCAGGAGCAGGTGATCGCCGGCATCGGCCTGGATCATCTCAAGAAGCTGAAGGTCGCTTGACGACGTTCGAGGTGGATCCGAGCAAGCTCCGCTCGCGGCGGGCTCCGCTCCAACAAGGCGAGTGACATATGGCAACGGAACGCAAAGTCGTCGTGGTGACCGGCGCATCGCAGGGACTCGGCGGGGCCTTCGTCAAGGCCTATCGCGAACGAGGTTGGCGCGCGGTCGGAAATTCCCGATCGATCGCGCCTTCGAGCGACCCCGACTACGTCACGGTCGCCGGCGATGTCGGCGAGCCGGAGATCGCCAGGAAAGTCGTCTGGAACGCGCTCGAACGCTTCGGCCGCGTCGACACGCTGATCAACAACGCGGGCATCTGGCGCCCCGGTCCGATCGAGGGCATCTCCGAGGATCTCTACCGACGCGTGATGTCGACCAACCTCGACAGCATGTTCTTCGCAACGCAGGCCGCGGTGCCTGCGATGAAGAAGCAGGGCGGAGGTCACATCGTCCAGATCTCGACGAGCCTCGTCGAGCATGCGCTTCAGACCGTGCCGGCCGTTCTTGCCTCGCTGACGAAGGGTGCCGGCGTCGCCGCTACCCGAGGACTCGCGATGGAGCTCGCTTCCAGCAACATCCGCGTCAACACCATCTCGCTCGGTATCGTCATCACGCCGCTTCACGATGGATCGAACCCGGAGGATCTGAAGTCCTTCTCGCCGCTCAACCGCAACGGCAAGATCGAGGATGTCGTGCGGGCCATCAACTACCTCGAGGATGCCGACTACGTGACCGGCGAGATCCACTACGTCGATGGTGGTCGGACTGCGGGCCATTGATCCTCAGCGCACGCACCGCTTCTCGTTGCGCAAGTCCATCTTCGAACCTTCTCTCGTCAACTTCCGCCTCTCTTGCCACCCGACCGACTGCAATTTCGCGACCCCACCACCCAAAGGAGATATCGTCATGACAAACACATTCGTTCGAAGCGCGCTGCTCGTCGTCGCCACTACCGCCTCGCTTTTCGGCGCGCCTGCCTTGGCTTCTGCGCAGACTGCAAGCCACGCGAAACTACCGGAGGCGACCAACTCGCTCGAAATCCCGTTCGAAGATATGACCTTCGCGGATTCTGGATTTGCCTCCTATGGACCCCGCCGTACTGATGATCATTCCAACAGGGACATCCTGGTCTCGGACGCCTACGGAAAGGTCGCCTCGGGAGCTCACGCCACGATCACGAAGTTTCCGAAGGGCTTCAAGAGCGCGCTGCACACCCACACGGGTGATTACTATGCGGTCGTGATTTCCGGCGTCATGGCGAACTACCGCCCCGGCGGTGAGATGAAACATCTGAGCGCTGGTTCATATTGGTTCCAGAAGGGCGGTGAACCCCATATCACCGAGTGCTTCTCGGAGAATTGCACCGTCGTCCTCGTCCAGGACGTTGCCTTCGATGCGCAGATTTTAAGTAAGTAAGCGGCGCTAAGGCTTGGCGGTGTTCTTATCGCCAGGCCTGTTGACCCCCATACGGGAGGCAACGTGGCTTCGGCGGCTACGGCGGATCGTCTGAGGTCCATGCTCGATCAATACGGAGCGACCGTCTTGTCGAACATCATACGGCCGGCCGGATAGTGATTTCGGAAGCGCTCGGAAAATCGATCGCCGCCGACCGCATCACGCGAACGCCGGCCACGGCCGACATCGATGATCTGACCCATTACGCTGGAGGTTTCGCATGCAGCGTCGCCGTCGAGGTCCGATGATCGGAAGCCGATCATCGGACCGATTGAGGTCAGGCCGCGGTCTTCTCCTCGAACCGGAACGTCGCAGTCGCCCGATCGTACTCCGCGCTGTCGCGCAGCGCGTTAGCCACGACCAGCGCGCCGATGATAGTGGACAGGAATTCGGTGGCGTCGTCGATGGACATGCCTTGAGCGACCATCTTGTCCTGGCACATCTTGAAGAACCGCTTCACCTCGGCCACGACCGGCTTCGGCAGATCCTGCGAGGACGCGCCGAGGATCGTGCACGGACACATGTGGGCTTTGGAGAACGCCGTTCCGCGAAATGCCTTGGCCCAGACGCGTTTCGCGTTCGGGTCCTTCGCGAACTCCCTGTCGATATTCCCGGATGTGCGGTCGGCCCAACGGCGGACGACCTCGGCCGCGAGGTCTTCCTTCGCGGGAAAGTGGTAATGGACGCTCGAGCTCTTGATGCCAACGTCCTCGGCGATCTCCCGGAAGCTGAAGCCACCGAAGCCGCCTGCCTGAATCCGTTTCTCGGCGGCGTCCAAAATCGCAGTCTTCATATCGCTCATCTGGCTCGCTCTTCTATCTACCTTTTGATAGATAGCCCGCCAGCGACTGGATTGCAAGGCTCGGTCAGGCGCAACCCACGGCGCCTGCGGCAGAACTGAGCGATATCTAATTATGCGTCTATCGATAGATAGATGTTGACAGTCGACCGCAGGATGACCTAGCAACTATCTATCTATCACCAGATAGACGGGCAGATGGTCCGTTGGACCCCCCTTTGACCTGGACCTCGAGCTGAAGGAGCTTTGCCATGGACCGCCGCCTTGCAATTCTAGCGCTGGGCATGTTCGCCCTCGGAACCGACAGTTTCGTCGTCGCGGGCGTGCTGCCCGAGATCTCGGAGTCGTTCCAGGTGAGCGTCGGCGCCGCCGGACAGCTTACAACCGTCTACGCCATCGCCTACGCGCTGTTATCGCCGACCGCGGCAGCCGTCTTCGCTCATGTCGAGCGCAAGAAGCTGATGCTTTCCGGGCTCGGTATCTTCATCCTTGCCAACCTTGCCACGGCCTGGGCGCCGAACTTCGCCTTCGCCTTGGTTGCCCGCGCACTCGCGGGCCTCGGCGCCGCCATCTACGCGCCGACAGCCACCGGCTCCGGAGCCAGCCTTGTGTCGCCGGAAAAGCGCGGCTTCGCGCTCTCCATCGTGATCGCCGGGCTGACCTTCTCAACCGCGCTCGGCTCGCCCATCGGCACGCTCATCGGCGGACTTGCCGACTGGCGCTGGACGATGGTGTTCGTCTCGGCCATCAGCGTCGTCGCCGCGCTCGGCATCGCGATCTCGCTCAAGAATATCCCAACGCCTCCGTCGATCTCGCTGAAGCAGCGTCTGGCGCCGTTCGCGGATCGCCGCATCGGTCTGACGCTCCTGACCACGTTCTTCTTTCAGGCCGGCAATTTCGCGCTTTACACTTATTTTGCGGTCATCTTCGGGCGCGTTACGCACGGCGATACCCTGATCCTCGGCCTGCTGCTGGTACTGTGGGGCGTATCGGGCACCGTGATGAACCTCGTCGGCGGCCGGCTGGTCGATACGATCGGCACGCGGAAAGTCCTGGTCGTCATGTCGATCGCGCTGATCGGCGTCACGGCGACGCTGTCCTGGACGAGCGCCGCACTGGCCACGGCCGTCGTCGCGGTTGTGATCCACGGCGCAACGAGCTGGGGCCAGCTCGCAGCGCAGCAGCATCGCCTGGTATCCACCATGCCTAAGGCCGTCCCGATCGTGCTCGGTCTCAATACGTCGGCTACGTACGTCGGTGTCGCCTCCGCGGGTGTCATCGGGGGTGTTAGCCTGACGTTGATCGGAGCGCAAAGCATCGGATGGATCAGCATGGCCCTCTACTTCGGCGCGCTGATCGTTGCCGAGATCGCCCATCGCGTGATCGCCGCGGGAGCATCTTCCGACAGGAAAGCCGAGCGCGCCGAAGCGCCGGCCCTTGCCACCCGATAACCCGCAACCACCGCAGACAGGTCACGAACCATGAGCCAGATCGAGAAAGCGAAAGTGTTTGCCGAGCTTCACGTCAAGGGACGACCGATCATTTTGTACAACGCCTGGGATGCTGGCAGCGCGAAGGCCATCGCGGACGCCGGCGCTAAGGCGATAGCGACCAGCAGTTGGGCGGTCGCGGCCGCCCAGGGCTTCAAGGACGGCGAGGACCTTCCCATCGCCGTGGCGGAGCAGATCGTCTCCCGGATCGCCGCGACCGTCGAGAAGCCGGTCACGATGGACTTCGAGGGCGGCTACAGCGACGACGACGGCGCGTTGGCCTCGAACATTGAGAGAATTCTTGATCTCGGAATCGTCGGGATCAACTTCGAGGACCGCGTGGTCAAAGGAAAGGGGCTTTACGGCGTCGATCGCCAGGCGAGCCGCATCTCGGCTATCCGCGATGCGGCCGATCGTAAGGGCATTCCGCTCTTCATCAACGCGCGCACCGACGTCTTTCTCGGAAACGGAGACGATGTCGAAGAGGCTTTGAAGCGCGGGGAAGCCTACGCGAACGCGGGAGCGTCGGGTTTCTTCGTACCGGGCGTTAGGGTGCCGGATCATATTCGTCGGCTCGTCTCTGAGACGCCGATTCCAGTCAACGTCATGGTGATGGATGGCGTGCCGTCGAACGATGAGCTCGCGAAACTGGGCGTCGCGCGTGTGAGCTACGGCGCGCTTCTTTACGCCGAATCCATGAGCACCCTTCGGGAGAAGGCGACGAAAGCCCTGTCTTAACGCGGCCCGCCGCAGCGAGCGAACTTCGAGGTCTATGGTCGCGATCCGGGACGGCTACGTCATCTCGGATCTGCCGCCTTCGACCATCGAACGACGTGTCGACGCCGCGGCCGAAGTATCATATCCGGTTCGAGAACCGCGTGAACGCCGTCAGCGTCTGCGCCGCCGGGCGACGTCCCTCAGGTAGATTTCCGCCCTCAGGAACGCGATCTCGTCGTCGAGAGCGGTCTCTCGGAGGTCGATGTACCAGCTTTTCGGGCGACCCTCAGTGCCGTCGGACCAGCGGTATCATGGGCGAAAGAAAGCACGCTACAGCCCTCGGCGCGACGCAGGCGAACCGCGGCAAACGAACTAGGAAGTGAGAAATCTCCGCGACCATGCCGGTCGGACAAACTCAAGAATGCGACCATGGGGATCGGTGTGGGCCGGCGTCACCAGCCCGCTGCCTGCTCCGCTTCCGCATTGAAACTTGCTGCCCGCCATGGCAGGGTAGCTCGACCTTGGGGCTGCACCCAGGGGCTACACCAGAGATCTCTGGCGCGCAGTAAGGCCTGATTTTACGGAGCTTTCTCGAAGTCGTTTTATTATGGCGGAGAGGGAGGGATTCTCCACCACCACACCGGGCTCGCACGGGCGGGTCTCCGCCAATACGGTCAAGCGCGTCCATGACGTGACGCCAATGCAAACCGCGCCAAGGCAAGCGAAGACCTCGCGCCAAGCCAGCGAAGACACCCCGATCTGGGACACGGCGAACACCACATGATAGCCGGCGACGGCGGCGGGAACAGCGAATACCGTCGCGATCGCAATGCGCAAGGCCAAGGACCGGGTAATAGCGACGGCGACCTGACCGAGGACAAGCGTCAGCGCACCGCCAGCCGTTGCGATAAGCAGCGCGCCAATGAAGCCGGCGCCACTCTGAAACGCCGCCATCCCGATACTCAGTGCGACGAAGAACGGCAGGGCATACACAGCGAGCGCGAAGATCGCCCAGCAGAACAAGCCGATGCCGAGTGTGTTGAGGACGAGCCCAAGTGCGAGCATGGTGGTGGCTCCATGTGCATAGATTTTGCAGTCGCGCCTTCCACCACCACCACGGCGCAACTTCAGACCTAAATTCAAAACGAGGCGGAGTTGCGGCGCAACCCGGCTCTGATGGTTGGAGGCGAGAAGACGGCGCTCACGCGCCGCCGAACCTCCAAACGGGAATGCCGAGCCGCTTCGCCTTGTCGGCGAGGTTTTCCTGGATTCCCGTGCCCGGGAAGTGCATGACGCCGATCGGGAGGAGTTCGAGCATGGCGTCGTTGCGCTTGAACGGCGCTGCCTTGGCATGCTTCGTCCAGTCCGGCTTGAAAGCGATCTGTGGCACCTTGCGGGTGGTTGCCCATTTTGAAGCGATCAGTTCGGCACCCTTCGGGGAGCCGCCATGGAGCAGGACCATGTCGGGATGCTTGGTATGAACCTTGTCGAGACGATCCCAGATGAGGTTGTGGTCGTTGAAGTCGAGCCCGCCGGTAAGCGCGATCTTCGGGCCTGAGGGCAGCATGACCTCGGTCTCGGCGCGGCGCTTGGCCGCGATGAAGTCGCGCGAGTCGATCATCGCTGCGGTCAGCGTACGATGGTTCACCAGCGATCCTGATCGGGGGCGCCAGAATGAGCCGGTGTGGGTCTCGAAGCGCTCTATGGCCTGATCACGGAAGAGCTCCAGGCAGTTGCGGCGCTCAACCAGCGTGATGCCTTCCGCCGTGATGCGTTCGAGTTCGACGGATCGAACTTCGGAGCCGTCCTGCTCGCGCTGACTCTTCTGTTGCGCCTGTTCGTTGTCGTCGAGTTGGCGACCGATGCGGTCGACGGCACGATGGAACAGGTTGACAGTCGACCAGAGCAGATCGTCGAGGTCCGGCTCGAGCCGCGTGTCGCTCAACGTGGCGACCAGGGCATCGAAGATGTCAGCGACGGCACCGGTAATGATCCTGCCCTCGGGAAGCGGCCGTGGATCGGGCTGGTCGTCGAAAGGGCGGTAGCCGAAGAGCTGCAATTCGGTAAGAACGTGTTCACTCGGAGATGCGGCATGCGGCGATTCGATGTCATCGTGGTCGGTCATGGAGGCGATCCTTTGCCGGTCGGCCGCGACCATCGCGGCCTTCGTGGCGATCACTCAGACGGCAGGCGGAACGGGCCAGAACCCGGAGCAGAGCGGAGGGCCGAAGCGCAGCGGAGGATGGCGGAGGCCGGCTATTTTGCTTCGCGATGCAAAGCGCGCCGATAACGTGACCAATATGTCTTCTCATCGTCGGCGCGCGGCGGAAAATAGCCGGACGCAGCCATTGCCGGCCCGAGCCGCTTGCCATCCGATCGCCCTCTAGAAGGCCGTGGTCGCGTCCTCTTCCGGCATTGGCCGCACCGCGACTGACCTGTCGACGCCCATCGAATTGCCGGGGCTATTCCGCGGTTGCTATCGACGAATGCAGGAAACGGACGACGTCCTCCGGTACGAGTTGCGGTAGCAACGCTGCTCGGAGGGCCTGGAGGCCGAAGATGTGCAGATCTTCGTTGAAGTCGCCCAGCCGAGGCGACAACGCGATCGCTTCGATGCCGGCGTCTTCCGCGCGCCGGGTGAGAATCGCCTGTACGGCATCTCCGGCGGCATCTGCGTCACGGGCGATATAGAGTCGACGTAGGCCAGACGGCAGCAACATGGCTGAGAGGTGATTGGCCGAGAGAGCAGCGGTCATGGGCAAAGTCGGCAGTACATAACGCAGCGACAGCATGGTCTCGATCCCCTCGCCCGCAGCGAGCACGTCGTCCACCACGCCGAAGCGAACGGCGTTACCAAGCAGGTCGCCCATGGCCCGTCGTGGCGTGTCGATCGGGGCCTTGCCGAGCCGCACGCGATCAAAGCGGTGTGGATCTAGCCAGGTGCGATGCACGCCAGTGATCCGTCCCTCGAGGTCAGTGACAGAGCCTATCATCGCCGGCCAGGTTTCGGTCGACGAATGCTCGTCCGGTCGGTAGTAGCAACGTGGGTGGAAGCGCAGGCTACCACCATGGTGGATTTGGCTTATTCCCCGACGTTGCAAATACGTTTCCGCCAACGTCCCTTCGATCGGACCGGATATCGCAAAAAGTCGACGGGCGGCTTCTTGCGATCCGGCCGGCACGACTGGACGAACGGGTCTCAGGAGTGATTGCTCCTCAGAACGAGGCAGCTTCAGAAAGCGCCTCGCCTCCCCGGCGACCTCGCGGAAATCTCGCAAGGCAAGGCTTTCGCGGATGATGTCGAGGAGATCGCCATGCTCCCCGGTCGCCGCATCGGTCCATTTGCCGGCGGGGCCCTTCGACGATTCCTGGAGCCGCACAAACAACGAGCCGCCCGGGGTGTTGTGGACGTCGCCAACCACCCAGTACCGCCCCGCCCGCTTACCATTGGGGAGATAGTGTCGGCACACCGCCTCGGCCTCGCGCGCGAGGCGGCGTGCCAGCTCGGAGACATCGCCGGACATCACGCGGCCTCCCGCTCACTGACGCCCGTAACCGGATAGGTGTCGAGCACCCTCGACAGGACGTTGATGCCGCTCGCGTCCGTGGGTACGAACATGCGCAGCTTCCAGGAGATGATCTCCCCGAAGAGGCCATAGGCCCGGAGACGGTCGCGCATCGTGTCGTTGAATCCCGACAATTCGATGCGGTAGGCGCCCATCACCCGGACACGGCGAAGTTGGAGCCCCTCCGCGAGCTCGAGGACGGTCCGTCCCTCCATCAGCGCGGCAAAGGCGGCGTCTGCCGTCAGCGAAGGCGCGTCCGTCGCAACGACGTTTGCGACCCACGCGGCCGAAACCCTGCGGCCGATGACGCGTTCGCCTGTATCGGTCTGAAGCCGATAGACGCGGGTCGATTCGTTCGGCAGTCGCTTCCATATCGGTAGCAGCAAGCCCGCCACGACGTGGATCGTGCCTTCCGTGAACTCGGGCACCTCGGCAAGTTCCGCCAGCCAGGCCGTAGCGAAGCGCTCACGGTCCGCTTCGGCCCAATGGCTCTCCGCCATCATGTTCAGGGAAACCCTATGCTGCTCCATCGGCCGGATCAGGCTGACGCGCCGCTCGATCTCGCCGTCGTCGAGCATGACGCTCGCCGCCGGGACCTGCACGGCGGCTCGTCCCGAGCGCTCATTGACGAGCAGGACGGCCTGACGATCGGAACGACGAGCAAGAGCGTCATCCAGACTCACCGGATGATTGCGCTGGCGCTGGGCGACCGTGAGCAGCCGGGTCTCGGCGCCGGTCCCCGGATGGTCATAGATCGTCCGCCGGTCGGTGACGACGAAGCTCTCGGCACGGAGGGTTTCCAATCCCACGTCGTACGTGCCGGATGCAACCGCGCCTTCGATCCGAGCGGTCAAGAGCTGCTCGAAGGCGGTGAACAGCACATTCTGCAGGTCGATGGTGAGCGCCAACAGCCTGTTCAGAAACGTCGTGATCGGCGGCAGGTCATCCCTGAGCCCGTTGGCATCTGTCAGCTTCAGGCCAGTTGCATCCTCGAACCTCTCGAGTGAGCAGCCGTCGACCTTGCCTCGCGCCAGCAACGTGTAGAGCTGGCGCAGCGCGTCGCGCCCATACAGGCTTTCGAGATTGTCCTCGGGCCGGAACAGGCCCTGCCCTCCGGTCTGGCGCTGGCCGCGCGTGATGGCTCCCAACGTGTCGAGCCGGCGGGCAATGGTGCTGAGAAAGCGCTTTTCGGCCTTCACGTCTGTCGCAATCGGACGAAACAACGGTGGCTGCGCTTGATTGGTCCGGTTGGTGCGGCCAAGCCCCTGAATCGCAGCATCGGCCTTCCAACCGGGCTCGAGCAGGTAATGCACGCGCAACCGCCGATTCCGAGCCGACAGTTCGGCATGGTAGCTCCTCCCCGTGCCGCCCGCGTCGGAGAACACGAGGATGCGCTTGACGTCGTCCATGAAAGCCGAGGTCTCGGCGAGGTTGGCTGAACCGGCTCGATTTTCGACCACCAGCCGGTCGCCCTTGCGAACGATGCGGCGCGAGCGGCCCGTCACCTCGGCGACCAGTTCGGTGCCGAAGCGCTGGATGACCTGATCCAGTGCCCCAGGTACCGGCGGTAGTGATGCAAGCTTCTCGATGAGGCGGTCGCGTCGTGCGACGGCTTCCCGGCTCTCGACCGGCTGGCCGTCGCGATAGACAGGCCGGGAGCAGAGGTTGCCCTCCGAGTCGGTGAAGGGCTCGTAGAGCTGGACCGGAAAGGAGTGGGCGAGATAGTCGAGAACATACTCGCGCGGCGTGATGTCGACCTGGACGTCGCCCCACTCTTCAGTCGGGATCTCGGCGAGCCGGCGCTCCATCAGCGCTTCACCCGTCGACACGATCTGGATAACAGCAGCGTGGCCAGCCTCAAGGTCGCGCTCGATCGATCGGACCAGCGACGGGGTCTTCATCGAAGTCAGAAGGTGGCCGAAGAAGCGCTGCTTCGCGCTTTCGAAGGCGGAGCGTGCCGCAGACTTGGCTTGCCCGTTCAGCGTTCCGGTTTCGCCGGTGATGTTGGCGGCCCGCATCGCCGCGTCTAGGTTATTATGGATGACGCTGAACGCACCGGCATAGGCATCGTAGATGCGAACCTGCTCCGGCGTCAGTTGGTGCTCCACCAAGTCGTACTCGACGCCCTCGTAAGAGAGCGAGCGTGCCGCGTAGAGACCGAGCGCCTTGAGGTCCCGCGCCAGCACCTCCATGGCCGCGACGCCGCCTTCCTCGATCGCTTCGACGAACTCGGCACGGGTGGCGAACGGGAAGTCAGCGCCGCCCCAAAGGCCGAGGCGTTGGGCATAAGCGAGGTTATGAACCGTGGTGGCACCCGTCGCCGACACATAAACCACGCGAGCATTCGGCAAGGCGTGCTGCAGCCGCAGGCCCGCACGGCCCTGCAGGGAGGCCGCCTGGTCACCCCGCTCGCCCTTGCCCCCAACCGCATTCTGCATGGCGTGGCTCTCGTCGAAGACAATCACCCCGTCGAAGTCCGAACCCAACCATTCGACGATCTGCCTGACGCGCGAAAGCTTTTCGCCGCGCTCGTCGGTCCGTAGCGTGGCGTAGGTGGTAAATAGGATGCCTTCCGAAAGCCGGATCGAGGTGCCCTGCCGAAACCGAGACAGGGGCGTAACCAGCAATCGCTCCATGCCGAGCGCGGACCAGTCGCGCTGCGCATCCTCGATCAGCTTGTCGGACTTGCTGATCCAGACCGCACGGCGGCGACCCTTGAGCCAGTTGTCGACCAGGATCCCCCCGACCTGCCGCCCTTTGCCTGCGCCGGTGCCATCGCCCAAGAACCAGCCGCGGCGAAAGCGGATGGCCTTCTCTGCGTCGTCGCGCGCGGCGGCCACAACATCAAAGGTCGTGTCGACCGTCCAGGAGCCCGCGAGAAACTCGGAATGCGCCTCGCCGGCATAGATGACGCTCTCGAGCTGAGCATCCGACAGAACTCCGTCGGCCACGACAATGGCCGGCAGGTGCGGACGATAGGATGTCTTCGGGGGCGCAACGGACGCCATCGCGGCAGACTGCACGAGCTTGGTCGGATGTGCACACGATCCGGGAATACGGATCGACTGCAATCCGTACTCCTCATAGAGCGCATCGGTCAGCCGGGCGCCTTCCGGCGGCGACCATTCGACCGTCTCGTATGTAAGTTCGGTGCCTACTGGCGCGGCCTCTCTCGAAGTGGACGATAGGTGTGGCGCAAAGGCGCCGACCGATCGGGAAATCGCTGGCCGCCCGATGGCGGCGATCTCCGACGGCGCTGCGACTGGCAGCCGTGGGGGCACATGCTGGTTCACCCAGCCAAGCAAGGTGGCAACGTCGGCCGCCACGCCTGGTGAGGCAGGAAAAGCCGTCGGATCGGCAGCGGGCAGCTTGTCGACCACAAGCAGCCGCGTGTCGATCCGTGTTCCGTGCTTCGCGTAAACGGTGCCGTCGATCCCCGCAGAAAGCACCACCCGCCCGCGTTCCTGGAGCCGCACAAAGGCATCTCGCCATGCCGGGTTGGCCGGCGCGAAGCTGGCGCCAGTGATGGCGACGAGGCGTCCACCGTCGCAAAGACGCGCGAGCGCCGAAACGATGTGATGGAGAGCCGCATCCGCCATCCGTCGATCGACATTCGCCACCGCGGAGAACGGCGGGTTCATCAGAACGACGCTCGGCGCGACACTCACGTCGAGGTGGTCATCGATCTGAGCAGCATCGAACCGCGTGACGTTAACGCCCGCGAAGAGATGCTCGATCAATCCCGCCCGGGTCTCGGCCAACTCGTTCAACATCAAGGCGCCCCCGGCGAGTTCTGCAAAGACGGCGAGCAAGCCCGTCCCCGCGGAAGGCTCCAGAACGCGATCGGCCGGTGTAATGCCGGCTGCGGTGCATGCGACGAGTCCCAGCGGAATGGGCGTCGAGAATTGCTGAAGCGCCTGACTGTCCTCGGAACGCCGCGTATGGGTCGGCAGACAGCTCGCGATCTTCGCGAGCATCGGCAGCATCGCGACCGTCGAGCCAGCCTTGGCACGCATCGCCGGGCCGAACTTGCGAAGGAACAGAACGGTTGCCGCCTCGCAGACGTCATAGGCGGTCTTCCAGTTCCAGGCTCCGGCTGTGTCCGAGGCGCCGAAGGCAGCCTCCATGGCACTGCGCAGAACAGCGGCATCGATGCGCCGGCCGCGTTCGAGCTCGGTCAGGAGCTGTCGCGCGGCCCTGACAGCGGCGGAGGTGAGATTTGCAGCGGCACGCATCGAGAGCGGCGCGGCGGCAGCGCCGCCGGCGAGAGATTCGGTCATGGCAGGGTTCTTTCGGAGAGCAGGAATGGGCTGAACCATCAGGCGCTCTCCTTTGACCCCGACGGCTCAAACCCTTCCCGGCCCGGCTCTCCCTCTCAAGCCTCGCCCAAAGGAATGGGGACCGGCGCTGTGCACCGGTCCCCGAGCAACCGCAGGACAGCCGGAGCCACCCCGCTCCACAATGTCACTCAGCCGCGTCAAGCTGTTGCGGATCATCGTCGCTGGCGTTCTCCTGATCCTCCTCATCGGCGAGGAATTCGGGCAGCGCCCCCGCTTCGCCCTCCTGCCCCACTGGCACCGCGTCGGGATCGACGAGACGTAGCGGCTCCGGCAGCCAGCCCGAGCCATCCAGCAGGCGCTCGGCCTCCTTGGCCATGTCGGCCTTCTTCAGATGGTCGATCAGTTGCGCCGACGACTCGCCCTTGGCTTCCCGCACCGCTTCCAGAATTCGCGGCTTGGTGATCCGGCCGAGATAGTTGTCGACGGTCGGCCGCCAGCCAGCCTGCACCATGTCGAGTCCGATCGCGCGCGCCAGCACATCAGCCTGGTCGAGACGGGTGCGGACACCGTGAGCGGAGACACGGCCCTGATTGTAGCGGTTGGCCGGTTCATAGACGGCGTTGACCGCAAATGATGCACAGTGGGCGAACAGCGACGCTTGTGCACCACCATCAAGAGCCGTGAGCGCATCCCAGAGATCGTTCTCGCTCTTCGGCAACCGTGCCTTCCAGGCCTCATGCCGCGCCTCGACGGCCTTGGCGGAGACGCTTTCTCTCAGCCCCGGAGCTTGAGCTGGAAAGTTCGGCGTGCGAAGGCTGATCTCAAGACAGCTACCGGACGATGCGAACCGGTAAAAGGCCGTCAGCACGAAGTTATGCAGCACTGCCTGGAAGGCGACCGCTGGATTTTCTGCCAGCGAATCCCTCAACGCCAGCGTCCGATGGGCCGTCAGCTCGGTGATCAGCCGATCCGGCAGAGGCTTGGCCGCATCTTCATCATCATCCTCGGCATCGGGAGCACTACCTGCGACCGCGATCACCGTGCGCTGGACGGAAGTGCCCTCTTCTTGACCTTCGATCGACGACGCATCGGCGGCGCGCGCGACATCAGGATCGGTTGCCGGCACCTCGTCCTCCGGCCTGACGTAACCCCGGTCCACGGAGAGGCGCCCCTCAGAGTCAATGCTGATGAAGACGCCTGCTCGGGCGATCTCGGTCGGATCGTACAGCATCGGCCGGTCTTCGAACGCCGCCAGCGCCGACTCGATTTCGCCGAGGCGCTGATCGACCTCGTCGGGCAGCTCGTCCGCATCCTGGTAATCGGTTTCAAGCTTGGCTTGCTCGGCGTTCAGGGCATCGATGGTAGCCTGCTCCTCGGGCGAGAGATCGACAGCCCTTCCTTCGATTTCTCGTAGACCTTGAGTGTGACCGTAGGAGAATTCTACGGCGACTGATATCCACTTCCAGCCTTCGGCAGCAATCGCCTCAGCCTCGGCTTTGAGCTTTTCGGTTACGAGGCGGTCGAGCAACACGACGTCCTGAAGCCAGCCGCCGTCGTCGTGCTCGAACAGATCGCGCAGCACGCCACCACCCGCCTGCTGATAGGCATCGAGGCCGACGAATTGGGCCCGGCGATCGGACCCGCGCACGGTGTTCTCGGTGAGCATGCGGCGGATCTGGTATGGCTCGTCATAGCCGGAACGGCTGACGTTCTCCCAGACTTGCTCCTGGCGAGCGTGATCGGCCGTGACTGAGAACGCCATGAGCTGCTCGAGCGTCATGCCGTCCTCGGCATAGACGTCATGCAACTTCGGCGAGATCGACGCCAAGCGCAGGCGCTGCTTGACGATCGCAGGGTTCACGAAATGGCGCGCGGCAATGTCTTCCTCGGTCATGCCGAGGTCGCGGAGGATCTTGAAGGCCCGAAGCTGATCGAGCGGATGCAGGCCGACCCGTTCATCGTTCTCCGCCACCGAATCGTCCTCGGCAATACCCCCTTCACGAACGACGCACGGCACCGCCTGCGCCTTCGACATCCGCTTCTGTTTCACCAGGAGTTCGAGAGCACGATAGCGCCTGCCGCCTGCCGGCACCTCGAACATGCCGGTCTCGTTGCCATCTGCATCAACGACGGCCCGGACACTCAGACTTTGCAAAAGCGTACGCCGCGCGATGCTCTCGGCTAGCTGCTCGATCGAGACACCGGCCTTGACGCGGCGAACGTTCGACTGGCTCAGCGCGAGCTTGTTGAAGGGAATGTCCCGGGAAGGCGACAGCGTGATCTTTTGTACGGCTTTCGTCATTTTGGCTCTCCTCGACGGGCGGCCGAAAGACTCTCTCTCGGCTTCCAACCCGTCGCAAACAGCCTCCCCTCCTCTCACTCTCGCGCGGCCACAGGAACCCAAGCATCACGCCGCCTCGTGATCGGTGACAACCGAATACAGCGATGCGGGCTCAATGGACCCGGGAACGAAGCCGAGCAAATAGTCCGCGGCCTTGCTCGCCTGCGAGGCGGCACGCACGATGGCGCGATTGTCTTCGCGGAGGACTTCAAGCCAGGAGCCGATATAGTCGGCATGGCGCACGGTCGGGACGATCCCGAGTGACGCGCAGCTGAACGCGGAGCTCAACTCGGCGACCAGTTCTTCGAAGGCATATTTCTTCGTACCGAAGGATCCGCTCTGGTCGCGGTTGAGGCGCGAGGGATGCCCCGTCGCATGCCCGAGTTCATGCAACGCCGTGCGGTGCCAGTTGATGGGTTCGAAATAGGCCAGCGGCGGCGGGACCTGAACATAGTCTTCGGCTGCTGCATAGAACGCCCGATCTCCACCAATCCGAAATGGAATTTCGCTGGCCTTGATCAGGGCGTCGACGGTGGGTTCGATGAGGCCAGGCGGCGGTGGCGGCGCAGCGCTGGCGATGCTGTCGGGCAGCTCCTCGCACTGATCGGTGTTGAAAACGGTAAATCGTTTGAGGAATGGAATCGCCTGCGCGTCTTCGCCGGTCTCGGCGGCGCGTCGCTTTTCGTCATTCGGCACGAAACGATCAGCGTAGACAACAGTGGTGCCGCGCTCTCCCTCGCGAACGTGGCCCCCAAGCGAGAGCGCCTGACGGAAGGTGAGCCAATTTTGGCCGGAAAATCTGCGTTCGATCACGGCTCCCCAGAGAATGAGGATGTTTACGCCGCTGTATTGCCGGTTGGTGGACGCGTTTTTCGGCATGGCCAGCGGCGCTTTCGCCGCGGCCGTACCCCAGGGCTGAACCCAGGGGACGCATCCGGCCTCAAGCTCGGCGATGATCTTGTCGGTGATTTCGTTATAGAGGTTCGCCCGGTCCAAGCCGGCGCGCGCGCAAGTAGTAGGGTTTGACATCGCGGGTCTCCGCGACGGGCGCCACGAGCCTCTCTCGCAGCTTGTAACCCGTCACGGAAAAACCCAGCCTGCACTCTTACTCTCAGCCTCTCGCGCCATCTACCTGGGGCCGCAGGCCCGATCAGGCGTGCGCCCAAGGGCGCATCGCCTCAACGGAAAATGGCACCCGGAGAGCGTGAGCATAGCGACCCGAAGGGGCACGCGGGTCCGAGTGCAGCGACGAGACCGGTTCAATAGCGGCACCCGGGAACGGGGCAGTGATAGCGATCGCCGCAGGCGAGCCCCTTTTCCGAGTGCCCCCGGCGAGGAGCACCAAAGCTCTAGGTCGCGTGGACAGTTATGTTAGCCAGAGCAGAGTTGCGGCGATAGCGACGACAGCGAAGTAATTTCGTGC
>NZ_JCAMOR010000097.1:0-24979 GCF_059512385.1 Bradyrhizobium sp. Crot121
ACGGGTGACGCGATCTGCACGGTCTGCGGAGCTGCGCTGGAATCATGGTCGGAACGCACCCACGTTCCCATTTATGAATTTGTAGAACCTCCGGACAGAAAGCCGAAGTGATTAGCGTGACGGACGAAATCCCCTCATGTCTGTTCACGGTCCTTCGCGTCGATCTGACCGTCCGCCGGCCACTTCCGGTCTTCCCGCTTAGCCGACATTCTCAGAGTCCGTCGGCATGTGTCAAACGTGCCAGAAACGGACACAAGCAGTTTAGCGTGAACTAAGAAGATGCTAGCTGCGTAATCGCTACCGCCGGTGACGCGATGGTCCGCCGCAGGTAATGCCTGCGGCGGGCCAGTTGTCGTGGCTCAATCGTTTTCGGTTGTCGGTTAGTGGTTGTGATCGTTATTTTGGCCCTGATCGTTATCGTGGCGGTGATCGTGACCGTCGTTGTCGCCACCCGAGACGATCGATCCAGTGACTGCATCGAGAATGAGAGGACGCCTGTTCGGCTTGCCCTTGAAGTCGAACATGTTATCGAGCGAATTTGCATACCGGTCGACGGATCCCGTACCCTCGGGCGGAGCAACCGGGCCATCGATGAAGCCCAGCTTCCAATTGTCCTCGATGAAGCGAAGCACCGAGGCCTGATGAGTCAGGGTGTGATCGATGAAGTTCGGTTTCGCATAGGGCGAGATCACAAGCAGAGGCTGGCGCGGGCCGAGGCCGCAGCGCGCGGCGTCGGCACCAGGTTTCGGCGTGCCGCAATTGCCGGGGCCAAACAGGAAGTCGAGGTTGGTCGCCGACGGGGTCAAGACCGGAGGCATGACGTGGTCGTACCAGCCATCGGAGTCGTCCCAAACGATGACGATCGCAGTGTCCTTCCAAAAGCGAGACTTCTGGATCGCGTTGATTGTCTCCACGATAAAGCCTTGCTCCGTGAGCGGATCGGAGCTTGAGGGGTGGCCGTACTGATAGACCGGCGCCTTCACGTAGCTCACCGCGGGCATTGAGCCGGCGTTCAGCGACGTAAAGAAATCCGAAATATCGTACATGTGGTTAGCCTGGTCGGTCTTGCCGATCATCTCCGGCGAGCTCGGCCGCAGATGGTGCGGGTTGCGCGTGCTCGCATATTTCATGAACGGCGTGACGCCGGTGCTGTAGTCCCTGGCGAGCGCGTGAATGTCCACGCCCGGGTTGTTGACGCTCGGGTTCTGCACCAGGTAGGTGCGGCCGTTGATCTCCATCTGATGGGCGCTGTGCGTCGTGTTGCAAACCGCAGGCGTCAGCACCTTGCCGTTCGCGTCTAACGTCGCAGGCTGGCTCGGCAGGAAGCCACCCTGGAAATAGCCCCAGGTCACCTTCTTCTCGTTCAGCAGATCGCCGACGTTCTTGCCGGTGAATTCAAAAGTCCGGCCGTTGCCGCCGCAATCGTCGAGATAACCGGGCAGGTTCGCGTCAACGAGCGTGACCGACTGATCCTTCGGATTGACGTAGAAGCCGGAGGTGTTTGGGTTGGCTGGGTTGGCGGGGTCGTGAATGACGATGCCATGCGTGGTGCCCGCAATGATATTGGCGTGTCCGGGCACGGTGGGGCCGTAAGTCGTGGAGAAGGAATTGTCGCTCATGGCGTAGTATTGAGCGTAGTTCCACATCGCTGTGACGGTGTTGCCGTCGAAATAAGTCATGACGGTTGTGCCGTCCGGCTGGCAACCCGAGCCCTTGCCGGCAGTGGTCTCCGGGAATTGATCGACCTTCCCGCCATTGTACGCCTTTTGCTCGGGCTCGTAGTCGTGGCCCATATCGCAGGTGACGGCGTTGGCCGGACTAGATCGGGTGGGATTGGCGGGGACTCCGAATATGCTCCGGTTCGGATTGTTCTTCAGCAACTCAGGCGTCAGGGTGTGGGCCTTTGGGGTGCCGGGGCGCGCCACGAATTTCGGCGCAGGCACGCCAAGCCAAGTCTGCTCGCCTTTAATATTCGCCGCGTGCGGATAGGTCCCGAAGTAATGATCGAACGTTTGGTTCTCGGGAATGATGACGACGACGTGCTTGATGGGCGTTCGCGTATCGTCACCATGGTTGCCCCGATCACCGTCGTCGGCGTGACCGACGGAAGAGCACAGCACCAACGATGCCGCTGATAAGCAAAGAATTCCACGAAGATGATGACGAACAGGTGTTGGCCATAGCATGGGAATACCCTGTGGAGGAGCAAGGAAGCGGCTCTCAAATTGAGAGACAGCGAGAAGAGTCGAGCGGTGTTTAGAAGTGGTTTGTTTCAAGGGTGCGACATTTCGGCGAAGTTGTTCGAACGTTCGCTCGTGGGGTTAAGGCCGCCACGGTGTTCATCATCGGTAGTGAGGGCCATTCTTCAAGTATGCCAAGTGCGACGCCAGAGGTTAGGCAATCGCCGAGACCGATGCCGCGTGCTGTATGAGTTTGGACCGGGCGACCTTGGCCGCGATACGCTCACGCGCGTCTTTGATAGCCGCTCGATCACGCTTTGATGGCCAGAGTCCCCGATTGAGGTCGGCCACGCGATTCGATGCAGCGAGCTCGACCTTTTTTTTGACGATGACTGACGAGGGCCAGTTACTTGGCCGATTGCTTCCTGTTAGATTCGAGCTGCTGTCGCAGAGCGACATAATGAGCGTCGTGGACGGCCTTGTTCAGCAGCGACCATGGTTCCGCGCGACTGACAGCAGGCTGCACCTCGACACTTATACAGTGATTGTAGTTTTGATATTCGCGCGCCGCGTCGTCGTATTTTCCCGCAGTTGCATTGCTGCCGACCCGTTCCAGTATCGCCACGGCTTCCTTGAGAGCATTGCGTGCAGCGTCGCGCTCTTTCTCGCCGCCTGACACGCCGGGGGTGCCCTGCTCCGGAATACGATCCATCACATCGTTGAGATCACCACCAACGGCTGCGACCGTGAGAGAAATGACGCCATTGTCATGCGCCTGAATGGCGGTGCCGAGCACGCTCGCGAAGTCGAAAATGTCCTGCAACAGGATCGCCGTGGTGAGGGGGTCATACGGCTGCACGGCGTCGCCGATCGCCTTCAGATAGGCGACCATGTCGGCCCGATCCTGGGTCGAATAGCCGAGCGTGAATGAGCGATCGAAGTAATCGACGACCTGATCGAGATTAGTGAAACGCGCGTCGTGAAAGTAAGGCGCGTTGAAATCGGCGTTCAACAGCGTCGGCGTCTTGTAGAGCCCGCCTGAGCCGACATCGTGCCGCTTGTTATCGACGAACGCGGCGGACGGAATGTGACAGCCCGCGCAGCTCAGATCCGCGTCATGCGGAAAAGGCTTCTTGAACAGGGCCTCGCCGCGCCGCTCCGCCTCGCTGGCGTCCGCCGCCAATTTTCCGCCGATACTGATGCGGGGGTTGGGCAGAAAATCGATATCCTCGATATAGGCGACCAACGCATCAAGGATCGCAGGCGCGGGATCCGGACCTGAGAATTCATCGACGATCACGGTGCGGACAAAATCGCGCAGCGATTCCTTTCTGCCGTCGCGGCCGTAAGGCGCGAGATAACGCGCGCCGCGCAAGCTCGGAACCCGAACCGGATCGAGAACGAAATTCTCGGCTTTCGGATTGAACAGAGCGCTCGTCGTATCAAAACCGCCAGGACGGATCGACAATCCTGGGATGAACAGCTTCCCATTGGAAGAACCGTTGATGTGGCATGTGCCGCAACTGACGTCGCCCTTCAGCGCGGTGCCGCCGAGAATGGCAGGCGTATTAAACGCCATGTTTCCGAGCTTCACCAGATATGATTTCTGACCTTCGATGGCCTCAGAGTGAAACTGCTCGCGCGGCTGATCGACCGCGTCATCGTCCAGCTCGGTTCCGACGGGAAGCGACGTGTTCACGCCCTCGATCGGAAAGGCCAATGCGTGCTGAAGAACCAACACCGATGCAAGGCCCGCGGCTGCCGACAGAAACACGCGAACGATCACCTGCTAGCCCTCAATTTTGCGGAACGACATGTTGAAGCCAGCGAAAGCCTGATCTCGCCGACTGCTCGATGATTGACGTCGGTGTTTTCGGCAGGACCGCAACGTTCCCGACCGAAATCAGGCAGTGCATGGAGGTCGCCTCGGCGTCATCGATCTGAGGTCGTTCTATCAATGTTACGATTGCTGTTTTGTGACAGCCTGATGTGCGGCGATCAAGTTATTCGAAGACTTCTTCTATGGCTATGGAAGTCAAATGCCATTGAGGTTAGGGGTAGCAGCAGCGAGCCGCTCTTCATGGCTTCGGCGAAGACTCTGGGAAACTCAAAGCGCTGGATGAAGGAAGACGGTTCAAAGGTGAGCAGTCGGGGTCCGAGCTGGATGCCCAGGCGACAAGAGCCCTTGAGAAAGCGCGGGCCATGCCGCCGGGCTAGATCGGATAGAAGCCATGAGCTGGAGCTGATCGATGTTTTCTGGGATCATTTTCGACGTTGAAGGGACGCTGGTCGACAGCGTGCCCCAGAACCTTCAGAGCCTGCAAGAAGCTCTCGAACGCTTCGGCCATCAGGTGCCGTACGGCACGCTTCAGCTTTACTCGGGCAGAGTGCATTCCTTACGGAAACTATCCGCACACAAGGAAAGCCCGGGACAGAATCTCTCCTACCGTGAATTTTTCAGCTGGCGCTTAGCACGGGTATTGCCGTCTAATCTATTGGTGCGGACAGATTCGGCTCGGGGACTAATGCCGAGCGCTTCTTGGGCCCGCGGCGTTGATCCAAGCGGCGCGTTGGACGTTTGCGATACACGCAAAGGTCCTGGGTCCTTCCGAAGGCGGGTAAGCGATAGTTCCAGCATGCGCCGCAGGACTGCCGCGTTTTTGGGGGCGTAAGCGTCGTTGTCATTGTTAAAATAGACCCAGGCTCTCTTTGTCCCGCTTGCTCTTATCCTGTTCGCCCAGCTCTCCAGTTCGCTATTCGAATAATCGTGCCGATACCAGCGTTTGGGGCCGTGCAGGCGGACGTAAACTTCATCAGCTGTCCGGATAAGCTCGTCCGGCAGTCGCGGCCCGCTGCAGGAGCAGAAGATTATCCCGGCCTCCCGAAAGGCTCTGTAAACATCCTCATTCCACCAGCTCACGTGCCGAAACTCCACGACGTTGCGGCGCGCGGGATCGAGCTGGCTCACGATCGCATCCAACCGCCCTTTGGTGTAGCGGTAGCTCGGCGGTAATTGAAACAAAAAGCATCCCATCCGCTCGCCAAGGATATCGGCAATGATGCCAAAATCCCGTATGAGCGTCTTCGTGCCCTTGAACCGTTTTACATGTGTGATGAGATCGCAGACCTTGACCGAATAAACGAACTTCCTGTTGCCGGGCTGGCGCCGCCAGGCCTGCACGTTCGCAACGGTCGGCCACGAGTAGAAGGATGCGTTAATTTCGGCCGTATCGAAACGCTTTGAGTAGCGCTCGAACCACTTTTCCTGTGGCACGCGCGCATAGAACGAGTTCCGCCATTTCCAGTAACGCCAGCCTGAACATCCGACAAAGACGGATGACTTCAGTTTAGGCAAGCTCTTTGGGGTCTGGCCCGCCGTCCTGAGCCGAGCTGCATGCATCTTCGCGGCGCGTTTGACATTGTCCTCGCGCTGCTTTTCCCGACGGAGCCTGCGCCGCTCACGCCGCTCGTCGAGCGTCAATTCCTTCCATTTCGCTGCTGGTCGCGCGCTCGACATGATGTTCTTTCGTAATGCCTAACGAACGAAGGGGCGCAAGGGGTTCCCACCCGCGGGAGGCGTCCTATATAAATTGCGAAAGAGAGGTGCTCGCCATGAAAATCGATGTGGTTATCGTTGGCGGCGGACCTGCCGGACTAAGCGCAGCTCTGATCCTGGGGAGATGCCATCGCCAGGTCCTTCTTTGCGATGACGAACAGCCGCGCAACCGCGCTCGCAGGCCATCCATGGTCTGCTGGGGCGTGAAGGCCGATCTCCATCCGCGTTTCTCGAAGAAGCCCGACAGGAACTCACCCGCTACAAGTCTGTTTCAATCCGCTGGACGCGGGTCAACGATATCACGCCTGCCGACGAAGGCTTCGAGTTCACCTGCGCCGACGGCACAACGGGGATTGCTTCGAAAGTTCTTCTCGCAACCGGCATCGTGGACGAACTCCCCGAGATAGCGGGTGTCGAGGCTCTTTACGGTGTTTCAGTCCATCACTGTCTGTACTGCGACGGTTTTGAATATGCCGGTAAACCCGTTACCGCTTTTGGCAAGGGAGATAAGGGGGCGGACCTGCCGTCATGATGAAGCACTGGATGGCGGATGTTGTGGCTTGCAGCGATGGCACCGAGATCAGTGCGGATGCGGCGCGTAAGCTGAAACAACACGGAATACCCTTGCGGAACGAGCCGATCGCATCGGTTGAAGGCGCGGAGGGGGTGCTCACGAAGATCAGATTCAAAAGCGGTCCTGACCTTGATCGGGCAGCTCTGTTTTTCTCGACGGGTTGCCATCAGGCATCGGACCTCTCTGAGCTCCTTGGTTGCAAACGCGATAGAAAAGGAGGGGTCGTTACGGACTCGGCCACGGAGGAAACCAGCGTGCCGGGCGTATATGTTGCCGGCGACGTGTCGCGCGACGTTCTGCTCGTCGCGGCCGCTATCGCAGAGGGAGCCAAAGCGGCAGTCGCTATCAACAAAGCCTTCTTGCTGCGTGACGGGTTCTGCGAGTGAAGCGCACAGGCGTCCGTCACGAGAATGATCCGGAAGCCCGACCACCGATCTTGCCGGGTAAAACGCCTCCGGTCTCCTCGCCTCAGCTTCTTCCACTTCGTCACACAGGACGGACTGATCTGAAGCGCTGCCGCAATCGAAGGAGCAGTCTCCCCAGCGTCAGCCTGCGCAAGAGCCCGTTCGCGAATGTCTTCCGGATAGGGTCGGGTCATCCATGCTGGCCCCCGTTCTTCAGCATGAAGTTCGAATCAGAAATTCCTCCAATGGGGAAACTCGATTCCGCTAAAAAGACCAGCTACCAGCCGCAACAACTTATAGGGAGCCGGAATGCCCTTATCTCGCCCGTTAAACGGGGGGGGTGCACTTCCGCACTGTTCCTACGTTACGCGCAGCCCCCTGACACGCTTTCTTGTCTAGGGCGGGAACAAATGTTCACTTTAGCACTTAGTGAATCACTCTTTGGCAGGGATAGAGTGATGAACTTCTTCAGCGGCGATAAATTTCAAGGAGCAAAGACCCATGAGGAGCGCCGGTGTGAATGCGGTGCTCAACCAAAGCTTGCCTATCGGCTGATGGATTCGCGGCGAGGGCTGACGGTCCGCATATTTCAGTGCCAGTGCGCAAAGCGCACATGGACCGAAGATCGGGAGTAATGCCAGCAACTGGGTGCCGCTCCTAGGAGATGCTAGCCACTCTGTGATGTGGGCGGCGATTTCGTCCTGAGGCTTTCCGTAGCTTCTCCTCCCGATTTGGTTGCAGCGGTTCCGCACCCTCGATCCGGTAGACGGGACCTCCTACCTCCGATCTCGCTCGTCAGGCCTTCCCGAAAAGCTTGTCCCGGATGTAGCGCGAGGTCGGCGTTAGCCGGATACCACGGGGCTTTTGCCAGACCGCGCGACTGATTTCCCGTTTGTCGCCGATTGCCAGTCTTCCCTTTGCGCTTGTGGCTACGAAGATTGCGTCGCTCATCTTGCGGCCCGACCGCTTGTTTCTTGCTTTCACTTCCTTCCAGAGCCGCAACCGGCCAAGCTTCAGCTTCGGCAGCTCCTCCTTGATCTCGCGCCGAAGGCAAGCGAGATCCGTCTCTCGCGGTCGTTTGCGTCCGCCAGGGAACATCCACCGCCCGTCGGACCGTCGTCGCACCAAGAGAACCTTGCCGCGCTTGACAGCGACGAGCTTGGCCGACTTCGCCATTTCTCAATGAACCTCATCAAACGAATCGACTAACCCGATGAGTTATACCCCGAACCGTGCTTTCTTGGTGAACGCGCTGCGCCGCGAGCTCGGAGTGTTCCGTCGCCATCGGTCAACCGAGAAATTTGGCAGCCGGCCGAGCCCGCTTACCACCCTCTAGGTAATATCCAGTGGAATGCCGGCACCGCTCTCATCGGTTACCGAAATCGGGCAGTTCATGCCAATGAGCTCCGGCCGCGACTCCCGGAGGGACCGGACGAGCTTGATTGCCACGATTTGCGCGGCCGTCTCGTCCGGCAAATCGTGCACCCGTGGTCGCTCACAATGCGGCTGTCGACGAGTTTAAAATGATAGAGCGGCATAGAATTGCAGGTAGCAATTCGAATGCCAGAATTTGATCAAAGTGAAGAAGTCCAGACGGTGGGCAGCCCCCAGCGCGCCGCGCCCAATTGGGGACGAGGCCCAACAGGAGGTCATCGGGGCATGCCCGGGGTTGGAGGCCACGCGCCCTCGCCAAACTGGTGGAGCAAATTATAGACCACCGCGATAGGCAGCTCGGCTATCTCGTCGGGGGTCAATTCGCCACCGATCTCGGCCAGCCTAATTCGCGCGGCCTTATCTTGATCAGGAGTTGTTGAGGCTTCTTCCATCTTCTCCCCAATATGCGACATTGACAGTCAGCATTCCAGCTCGGAACTTCGCCAGACCCAGTACCGGCCATTGGCTACGAAGTCCCAAGAGACCATCTACGGGCCTCTGTACGCCTTAACCGAGCGTACAGCCGAGGCGCGTAAGCGCTGGGCAAGCTCGCCTGTACAAGCGCACCTCGCCTTGCAATGCCCGATCCTCCCACGCTGGGGTCGCTCAGCCCCCTGATGGCAGTTGCATCTTATCGTGTGTTACCATGGCGCTTCGCGGGTGCGGCACCTACGTGAAGATCACGCCTGAGGGCGCCGAGCTATTCGCCTAAGACGCCGCCAAAACTTTATTGCGCAAAAGTAACGAGGCATTGACCAACCAAGACATTCCGAACCGCAAACTACCACTTCCGCAGAACGTTCCTAGTCTTGGATATCAGGAACGTTAGCCGCGCTGGACGGGCGAGCTTAACCCTGCGTCGTACTCGCCCCGGGATAGAGCGCAATGACGGAACCAATAGCTTCGCCAATGTTTGGGAAAAAGTGGAAAGTGTTCTTCTTTCCCGGTAGGGAGGCGGCCCCGGCGTGTTCCCTATTGCCCCTCGCTGAGGCCGTTTCCTTCTCGACCTGGAGGAGAACTGATGAAATGGTCAGTGCTGGCCAGTCCAGCTTTGGCCCATCCTCGTAAGGATGAAAGCGGCAAATGGCGGCGGGGTCATGATCGTGGAAGTGTTGGGGTTTCGCTGCTCACAGAGCCTGAGTTCAGCCACCTTCTAGGACATGTACCCATAATATCGAGCGTGCTGGATGCGAGCCGCTCAATGTCCGGTTTGCACCTGATAGCGACCGAATAGCGGACATCGCGGAAGGTCCGAAGTGGGCCAGAAGCCGGCATGCGTCCAATCTCGGGTATACGCAGCGGCATTTGCACGTCGCTGCGTTCTTGGGTCGTGTTATTTTATTGAGCGCTCAAACTCTGCAGTGCCTGCACCGGCGTGACTGGGGGCGGGTTCCACTTGCCAGTCAGCGCCTCCGACTTCGGGGCATATAAACGCATCAGCAAGTTGAACGCGCCCTTCGGGCGGGAAGCCAGTTGTTTTCCTTGTCAGGCCCAGGACTTTCGTTCTGGAAGTACAGGTCGAGCGGTCCATCCGCGTTGTATTTCAGCGGCATCCAACTGCTGAGGTTGAACCGATTGAGGGGGTTCGCGACCTGGAAGCCTTCGGCGTCATACAGCGTAATAGACCAGAATGCATACGCTGGTGGCGCGCTCGCCTTGTCAAAGCTAAGCGTATATCTGTTCGCTCCGTCGAGTGGTCTGCCGTTCTCGTCGGCAAGGTTGATCGGGTATATGGCATCCTCTGGGAGGTTTGCGCCGAGACCGACCTGGGTGACAATGGCGCGTTTCAAGTAGTAGTTGCCATAGACGCCCATCGTGTCGGTGTTCATCGACCAACCGTTAACGACGCGAGCGAGCGCCGGTATCTTCCATGCCATCAGTTTCTGCGCTTCCTCGGGAACGCCCGCGAAAGCTTTCCGGATCGCGGGGTCGAGTTTCTGAACATCAAAGCTTTTGCCGGGCTCGAAGCCGACCTTCTTCAATTGGGCGATGATTGGCTGATCGGTGATGTGCGGCGGGATCGTCTTGAGAAGCTCGGCGGCATGTGCAAAGTATTTTTCCGCAGACATCGTGTCCACTTGAACCTTGGGCGGCGTCTTCATGTCTACCGTGGGGTCGATTGTCACTTTGGCTGGCACAGGGGGCTGGCCCCACTCCGAGAGCGGCGAGACCTTATACCCTGCCTGAATTTTATTGACCGCCTCGTAGTCTGGTGGGCCGTCAGTCTTGGTGCGGCCGATGATCCAAACGATAGGCGTCGGTGCTTCGATACGCGTCAAGCCTTGCGGAATGGTGCCGCTCCAGCCGGGTGGCGTCAGCAGGAAATTGCCTGCCTGCGTGCCAGTGGTTCGCCATCCGGGCGAAGCAAACACGTTGCTCCACATGTCCAACATCGGAAGCAAGTAGTAGCGCCCATTCGTGTCAGGTACCGATACGACCATCGGCTCCTTCGTCATGTCGAGCCATGCAGCGGAGTACAGGGTGTCGAAGTTGTAGCGAACAACGCCTTTGTCGCTGGCTGATGGATATGCATGCATACTCTGGAAAGTGTTCATCGGCCCTCTGCCCGGAATTTTACCGGACTCGATGTTGGTGAACACCTTCCGCGTGACATCCATTGAGATGAGCGGATAGAAATAGAGATAAGCATCGACCGCGATTGACCGAGCCTCTTGTTCTGTGACTGCGGTCTGGGCTCCGGCAGGAGCTGGCAAAGCGGCCAGCAAGCTGGTGCCGACCAAGCCGGCCAAACATGCGTGCTTCATGATGCCCTCGTGCGTCTGTTGTTGGGTACGGCAAGATTGTGTTTCCGCATAGCGAGTAAGATACTGGCTTTGCGGCCGGTGCCGCGTAGCCATCATAGGATGTGCTTCTGACACGCGCTATCGCAGAATGAACCTGAACCAGCGAGAAGGACTTCTTCTCTGTCCAAAACCAGGACGGCCGAAGTCCGCTCCGGGTTAAAAGCCGTAATACTTGCGGCGAGCGAATCGAGTCCGGTTTGCCTCTGAGAGCGGACCACATCGCGACAGATCAAATCTGTCGCAATGGGCCACGACCAGACATTTTGGTTGGCTAAGAACGTGCTCAAGCGGGCAACCTGCGTGCAGTCCGCCCGCAAGAGCAGTTATTCAATTGCCGGGACCCTTTGCTGCCGCCTCTGCCTGCTCCATTCTTTTCGCCATCTCTGCTTTGACGGCCTCGAGATTGAAACTCGCGCCGCGCTGCATCGGCGGGAAGTCGAGGAACGTTTGCAGTTCTTTGCCTACGACCTGCTGAACGAAGACAAAACGCCAGAACTGGTACTTGAACCAATCGAAATACTGCTGCCCGCCTTCCTTCGTTCCATTGTTTGGCCAGCCCGTGCGCTCGAACGGATCGAGCCGCAGGTTGGTGATGTAGGGCACATCGGGCTTGGTCTTTTCGCCGATCCAGCCTGCCGGCTGGTCGATGAAGCGGAACTTGTAGTCGTCGATCCGCACCGCGCCGACCGTGCTTTCGCCTAGATAAAAAATCTCGTGGCGCTTGGAAGGTCCCTTGCCGGTGATAGCGTCCATCTGGTTGTAGCCGTCCAGATGGTTCTTGTAGACCCGACCGCCGATTTCCTTGCCTTTCAGCAGTTCCTCAGTGATGTTCGGATCACCTGCCGCAGCCACGAGGGTCGGCAACCAATCCAGTCCGGAGAATATTCCGTTCTGCACCGTCTCAGCAGGCACTTTTCCCGGCCATCGAATGATCGCAGGCACACGGAAGCCACCCTCAAGCACCGTCCCCTTTGATTGAGCGAACGGGGTCTGACCGCCGTCGGGCCACGTAAATACCTCCGTGCCGTTGTCCGTGGTGAAGACAACGATAGTGTTGTCGTCCACGCCGATATCTTTGAGTTTCTTCAGGACGAGACCAACGTCGTCATCAAGCTGTGCCATTCCGGCTTCTTCTTCCGACCAGCCGTTATCGGAATTGCGCATCGCCTCGTACTTCGGCGAGAGATGCGTCACGATATGCATCCGCGTCGGGTTGAGCCAGACGAAGAACGGCTTACCATCCTTCTTGGCTCTATCGATGAAGTCGATAGCGAAGTCGCGAATTTCGTCATCAACCGTTTCCATGCGCTTCGGATAGAGTGTACCGGCGTCCTCGATCCTCTGCTTTCCGATCTGGCCCCAGCGGGGCATCTCGGTGGGATCATCTTTGTCAGTCGCCCAGCTGTGAACCATGTTGCGTGGGCCGACGACGTTCAGGAGGTTCTGCGGATAGTTGGGATGCGCGGGATCTTCCATAGCGTCAAGATGATATAGATAACCAAAGAACTCATCGAAGCCATGGACGGTCGGCAGAAATTCGTTCTTGTCACCGAGATGGTTCTTACCGAATTGACCAGTTGCGTAGCCCATCGATTTCAGAACCGTCGCAATGGTAACCGCCTCGGCGGGTATTCCGATCGAGGCACCCGCCTGACCTACTGTGGTCATGCCAGTGCGGATTGGTAGCTGGCCCATGATGAAGTTCGCGCGGCCCGCCGTGCAGCTCGCCTCAGCATAGTAGTCGGTGAAAAGCATTCCTTCCTTGGCCATCTTGTCGAGGTTCGGCGTTCTGCCTGCCATCAGACCGCGATGGTAAGCTCCAATGTTCCACATGCCGATATCGTCGCCCATTATGACTAGGATATTGGGTTTTTGACCGGGCTGCTGGCCAGAGGCAGGAATGCTTCCCATAGTCGTGGTGGCACACATCGCGAGAAAAGCGCCACAGATACTTCTGAACGTGCTCATTGGTTGTTGTTCTCCTTAGTGTCGGTTGCAAGGAGCTTCGGTGAGCATCGGACGTTTGCCCGAGCACGCGAAAAGCTTGAGGCAGGGTGCGACGCACACGTTGATCCAGATCAATCAGGGCCGCTTTGGGTCATTCGCGTCTATTTGACCGGCCGCCAATCACTTCCGGTCTTCCCCGATCAGCGGACATTGTCAGAACCCTACGGCTTGTCTCAAAATGGGCACTTGCAGACATTCTCGCTTGAGGCGGCTTCGCGGCATGCTCAAGGGTTCACGAACACGTCCTCCGGCCGGAGGCCGGGGCTATCGCCGAGCAGCTCCGCGATCCGCCGGAACAGTGCCTTCTTTTGTTCGACCGTGCGCGTGCTAAAGACGCTGATCTAGATCAGGACGAGATGCGAAGGGCGGCGCCGTAGCGGAAGTTCGCAGCGCCATGTTCGCTGATGGTCGTGAATTGGTTGCCTCCAAGCACGAGGGCTTCTCGCATCGCGCGGTAGAGGCTGTCGAAGATTGCCTGCCGGTAGGCTTTCGGCTTTCCGGCGCGCAGTGAGATACGGTTAGTGGTGACCGACCGAGACACGAAAAATCGCTGACGATCATGTCGGCTGACGTAGTCGGGTGACATCAGCCGACTGCGACGGTCGGAGCGCAAAATCGAGCGGGTTCTCTTGGCCGATAGCCGTTGCCGAGCCTCCATACCGAAAGCGCGAGGCGGTAGCATGTTTGCTGCTTTTCCCGCCCAGAATGCTGTGGCATGATGGCGTAAACACGAGCCGCAAAGGCTTTGCCATCGGGAGGGGTCCAACATGGATGAGCGTACGTCGCTGTCTCGTCGCAAGCTTTTGCACAGACTGGCCGGCACGGGAGTCATCGCCGCGGCCGATCTGGCGTGGTGGGATTCTCCGTTCATCGCGCCGCGCAAGGCCTGGGCCGCCGAGCCGGTGCGCTTTCAGTGGAGCGTTCCCGAGCCGATGCGCATCGCGCTGATGAACTCGCTGGTTGAGCGATTTTGCGGTGCAGATCGAATACGTGCCGCAGGCGCAGGCGCGTCAGAAGCTCATCAGCGCCATCACTGGCGGAAGTCCGCCCGATCTCTGCCAAGCCTGGGACAACTGGGTCGGCCAGTTCAACGGCATGGGCGCTGTCGAAGACATTTCCGCGCGGGCAAACGCCTGGAAGCACTACGCTGATGTCGCACCGACGGCTTGGCACACCGTGACCATCAACAACCAGATCATTTCGCTGCCACTCGCCGTGACGCTCGACGGGATTTACTACCGCCGCGACCGTTTCAAGGAACTCGGCCTCAAGGAGCCGACCCCGGACTGGACCTGGGACGAGTTCCTCGCCATCGCGAAAGCCTTCACCAGGGCGGACAAGAACCAGTATGGCTATGGCATGCGCGGCAGCGGCACCTGGGCGCTGCTCTATCCGAGCGAATTCGCCTACGCCAACGGCGCCGAAGTGCTCAAGGACGGCAAGGTGGTGATCAATTCGAAGGAAGCGATCGATGCGCTTTCCTGGTATCTCGACCTCGCGCTCAAGCACAAGGTCACGCCGCCGAGTGCCGCGACCGACGGTTTCGTCGAAATCGTCGAGACCTTCGGACGCGGCGTCACCAGCATGTACCAGCACAATTCCGGCTCGAGCGGCCAGCAGAAGAAGAACGTTGGGGTCGACAATTTTGCTACCCTGCCGCTGCCGATTGGGCCGGCGAAGAAGCGCGCCTCGTTCTGGTTCTCCGAGACGCTCACCATGTTCAAGGGCGCCAGGAACAAGGAAGGCGCCTGGCAATTCATGAGCTTCATGCTCGAGGACGAGCCGAGCCTCAGATACAACTCGACCCTCGGCCTGCTGCCGGCGCGCAAGTCGATCCTCGATAGGCCGGAGTTTGCCAAGGATCCGGCATTGGCCGGTTTCGTGAACTCTTTCCCGATTGGGATCGTCAGCCCGTATCTCGCCTATCCCGGCTGGGGCGGCAAGATCGACTCCGATGGCGTGCCGCTGATCCAGCAAGCGATCCTTGGAAAGATCTCCGCGAAGGACTGCCTCGACCGCTTCGCCGACATCCTGAGGAAGGAAATGTCGTAGGCGTCGGGGAACGGTCATGGTCACGCTGTCCCTCGCAAGGCCCCGCAGGCGCCCGCTGATCAGCTGGCGGGTGCGCAAGCTCCTGATCGGCTATTTGTACCTAGTCCCGGCCGCGCTGTGCATGCTCGCGACCGTCGTCGTGCCGATTATTCTGGCGATCAAGATGAGCCTCTATGCGGATGTCCTGTACAAGCCGCAGGACTACCGCTTCATCGGACTTGGCAACTATGTCCGCCTGGTTCAGGACCCCGTGTTCTGGCTGACGCTGTGGAATTCGGTGGTCTGGGTATTCGGCTCGGTCATCCTGCAATTTGTGTTCGGCTTTGCGGCAGCCCTGCTGCTGCAGCAGGCCTTCACGGGGCGCGCGATGGTGCGCACACTCACCCTGCTGCCCTGGGTCGTGGTGGGACTGATCTGGCAGTGGCTCTATCAGCCGAACTACGGCGTCATCAACGACCTCCTGATTCGGGCCGGGTGGATGCACGAGCGGCTCGCCTGGCTCTCCTCGCCGGACACGGCGATGGCGGCGGTCGTCTTCACCAATGTCTGGCGCGGCATCCCGTTCTTCGCCATCATGCTGCTGGCGGGATTGCAGTCCGTGCCGGACGAGCTCTACGAGGCGGCCCACGTCGACGGCGCCGGTGTGCTGGCGCGGTTCTGGCACATCACCTTGCCGTTGCTGCGGCCGATCATCGTGGTCGCGACTGCGACGCGGATCATCTGGACCTTCAACTATGCCGATTTGATTTTTGTCATGACGGGCGGGGGCCCCGCCAATGCCACGCAGATCACCTCGACCTACACCTTGCTGCAGGCATATTCGAGCCTCGACTTCGGCTACGCCGGCGCGCTCTCGGTCGTCCTCCTCGTCGTGATGCTGGCGTTCACGGCGCTCTATCTCCGCATCACTAAAGGCGTCGAGGAAACCGAATGACAGCTCGCCACGCCCCAAAAGATCTTGCCGAGCGGTTGCTGGGCGGCCCGGTGGTCTGGGTCGGCCTCATGCTGCTAACCGCTTTTGCGCTGGGGCCGTTCCTCTGGATGTTGCTCACATCGCTGAAAACTCGCGACGAGCTCTACGCAACGCCGCTGCAATACTTGCCGGTGCACCCGACCTTCGAGAATTATATCGATGCCTGGACTTCGCCGGTCACGCCGTTTTCTCGGTTCTTTCTCAACAGCCTGTGGGTGTGCTCGGTCACGATGGTCGCGACCACAGTAGTGTCAGTGCTGGCCGGCTACGCCATCGCCCGCTTTCGTTTCGCCGGCCGCGATGCGCTGCTGCTGATCTTTCTTGCCACCCAGATGTTTCCGAGCGTTCTCCTGATCGCGCCACTGCTCACGCAATGGCGCGCGCTCGGCCTGATCGATACCTACCAGGCGCTGATCTACTCGAATTTCTCGTTCACCGTGCCGTTCACGGTCTGGATGATGGTCGGCTATTTCAGCTCGATCCCGCGCGACCTCGAAGAAAGCGCGATGATCGACGGCTGCAACCATTTTGGTGCGCTGTACCGCATCGTGCTGCCGCTCGCCGCTCCAGGGATCGCCGCGACCGCGATCTTCGCCTTCGTCGTGTCCTGGAGCGAATTGCTGTTCGCGATCTCGTTCACCACCGAGACCAGCATGCGCACGCTGTCAGCTGGGTCCTCTACATGGTCGGGCAGTACGAGATACAATGGGGGCCGCTGTCGGCCGGCGTCATTTTGAGCACAGTCCCAGTGGCGGTGCTGTTCAGCTTTCTGCAGCGCCATTTGATCCACGGGCTCACCGCAGGAGCGGTAAAGGGTTAACCGAGACAACAACCCAGAGCGTTACAACATACTCAGTGTCCCTCGAGAGCGCAAAATTGGCTAGTTCGCGTAATGGATCCATACACCCTAATGTCGCTCATTGGCACATTTGAGACATGCCGATGGACTCTGAGAATGTCCGCTCATCGGGGAAGACCAGAAATGACCGACTCCGTTAATCAATATGAACGGTTGTTCCAACACCTAGCGGTGATTTAATGTCGCACGCCGGAACGCTGAACATCCGCGGTCATTAGCACTCCACACGTTAAAGGGAGTGCTCGCATGAAAAAGTTGATTATCGCGACGGCAGTTGGCGCAGCCGCGCTGCTCGGTGGCTCCGCTGCAAACGCAGCAGGCAACACGGTGAAGGCAAAGGCCGCAACCGACGTAACTCAATCATCGACCGACATCAGCTCTCGTGGTCGGCACTATCGCCATTATGGCTATCGTCACTACCGCCCGCATTATAGAAGCTATGGCTACGCTCCGCGGCCGTACTATGGCGGCGGTTATGGTGGGCCGTACTATGGCGGCGGGTATGGTTACGGCGGGCCGAGCGTAACCTTTAGCTTCGGCGGAGGCGGATACCGCGGTTGGTAATACAAAACAGCCCGCAGCAATACGGGCTTTTTCTTTACAACATCGCGAGCTGCTCCTGCTTTAGCCTGTAACCAACGTCCGCTTTGCTACGCATTACGGACTGAACTCGGCATCGAGCGAGATCCGAAAAGTGCCATGAGTAGACATCGGCACTTGGTCGACCACCTCGTTAGCGGCGATTTCCGAATCCTGAAGTGAGACGGGCTCGGCGGCGGGATGCGGCAGCTTCTGCCGACCACGCAACGGAATTACTGCTTCGCCCCTGCGGCGACGGCGGTCGCCATGTACTTCGAATGGAATTCAGCGACCCGCGCGCGCCACATGCCGACGAACGCCTCCGATGTCACCTTGTCCACCGATTTCCACGCCTTCTTGAGGGCCGGAAGGGTGTTGCCCCAGATCGCGCGTTTGCACCACTTCTCGCCCTTCTCCCTGCCTTCGCTGGTGGCGCACATGGATTTCCAGGCGATGCGATCGGGCTGGCTGATGTGCTCGGCGGCGCCTTCCCAGCCCTGCTGATGGATCAGGTAAAGATCGTTCAAGTCCGGCTTCCGGTGCGTCATCCACTCGAACAGGATGCCTTCGGTAATGATCTTGTAGGCGGCCGCAACGGCATTGTCGCGGGGACTGCGAATCTGCCCAAAGCCGAATTTGCTGAACTCATATTCGCTCAGCTGAAACAGGCCGATATACGACCCGGTGCGTTGATTGGGGTTGAAACTGGACTCGATCTTGGCAACCGCTTTCATGAAATTGCAATCGAGACCGAACGCGTCGGATGCACGTTTGATTTCCTCGACCGGCGTTCCGACCGGGATGTCCTTGAGCGAACGCAGGACGGTCTCCGCCGGCTTCTCGGCGGGCGGCACTTCGGACCAGACGTAATAAATGAGATATTGGAAATCCTGCGTCGCCGGCGCTGGGTTGGAGGCAACACCGGTCTCATCGCTCGTTGTCGGCGCCGGTCGGGTGGCCTCATAGTGACCGAACGGCACCGATCTTGTCCCGATCAAATCGTCGCCTGCTTTGGCGTGGGCCGACGATGGACCGGAAGCAGCATCAGGCATCGAGCCAAGCGTGACTTCCTGCAATGGCGGCTCAGGGGCGGGCTCGGGCTGCGGCCGCGGCAGGGCCTGCATCATCTGCTCGCGTAGCTTGACCAGACCGTCGAGGCGGTCGGACTGCAGCGCCGGCACCTCGTACGGTTGCTCGAGCGAGGCGACCTCGGCCGGGCGCGAGGCGCGTTGGTGGACCGCAACCAGGATTAGCGTACCTATCGCCGCACCGGTGAAGATGACCCTGAAGGCGAGCATGGCAGCGAGCTTTCCATGCGCAACGGGGCGACAACATGGCGAGATCACGACCGAGCCCGGAATGTGTCCGAATCACGTATCAGCCAAGCGCCGGAAGCGGACTTTAAGCGGGCCGCTGCCCATGTCCGCCTTGGGTCAAGGGCGGGCGATCGAAGGACCCACAAGCTCGGTCCGGTCTACCCCAGTAAGCTGACGTGGCAATCTTCAATCCGGGTTTCGGCCATGGGCCAGAAGGCGAAATAGCTACGCAGTTTGACAGCGACAACTACGCGTCTATGGCTGCCTCGCTCACGGGCCTCTAGCTGCCGTACGTTGGCCATGCATACATGAGCCAGATGGCTGGCAGCGGGAAAGTAACGATGGCAGATCGATAGAAGGACTGCGATCGAGTTGGTTCGTCATTGCTGAGAAACCCACGAAAGAAAACGATCAAAATCAGAATCGCGTAGATCGCCAAGTTAAGCAACAAATCTTGCTTTGGTGAGAGCGGAAAGTTGAAGAGATGCTGGGCGCCGAGAAGGAGCGCAGACAGCCCTATTAGCTGAAAAAACGCGGTGAAAACGCCGAGGACTAAGCCAATAACTAGCCCTGCCATTGTGGGAAGCGCATGCACGGTTCGTGCCCCTACCATTAGCTTGCTTTCTGTTTAAAGGAAAACTCGCTAAAGTTTAGTATCGAGAGTCGCTCAAAGTTGGGGTGTTGACGCCGCTGTCGGGCCGCGAGGCCCGCTTTGGGTCAAAAGCGCCGATTGGAAGGTCGACCAGTCACTTCCGATCTACCCCGATAAGCAGACGATTTCCGATCCCGCGCGGCACTCGCATTCGGGCCAGAAGCGGACGGTTCACTCCTCATGCAATCCCTCAGGGAAGTGCAGGCACTATGAGCGAGACACAGCCCTGATAGGGTTCAAACATCACCGCACTACCCCCTGATATCTATCGGTGCTCAGACCGCCTGGTGCGCTCCCGCCCCCTCTCGTACTTGCCGAAAAGGGAGCGCCTTGAAGCGCAGCCGCCCCTTCTTGGTGCGGGTCCGGCGAAAGACAAGCTTCTGCAAAGATCAAGCAACTCAACACTGCCCTCCATGTGAACGACTGGTTCTGCTCGCCCGGACTGCGACCATCCGAACAGCCAACGAACGACGATCTGGCTCCAAGCACTCAAGTCGCTCCCGCAATCAATCACCGGGTTCGACGGGCTCTTAACTGCGGAACAAATACACCAACCATGACGGGAAGCACGGTTGGCTTTTTTCTTGAAGTCTCTCAACTGCTGGTATATTATTTCAAGCATCGATACTGGCCGAACACCTGTTCCGCTTTCGCCTCAGATCCTGACGGCGCGCACGTTTCAGACATTCTCCAACATCGACTAACGGGAACACTGGCCGCAACTCCGCGCCAGGTCCTGCGCGTATACGAAAGGAAGACCTGATGAACACAGGTACAGTGAAGTGGTTTAACACCCAAAAGGGCTTTGGCTTTATCCAGCCGACAAACGGCAGCAACGACGTCTTTGTTCATATCAGCGCGGTCGAACGCGCCGGTATGGGCACTCTGAGCGAAGGTCAGACGTTGTCTTATGACGTCGTCGCAGACCGTCGTACGGGCAAGTCCGCTGCCGAAAATCTTCGTGCTGCTTAATTAAGAGACGACAGACCTGTCGCTCTAGCCACGGATGTACTGGCAGAGCTTGTGGTCCTGCCCCGCCCCTGAGTCATCGGGAGCGGGGTTTTTGTTCAACCCGTGAAAGCGATTCGCTTCGGCAGTCGGTCCGGGTGGTCGCCCAGCTACGATATCCCTCCGCCGACTAGGTCGGCATGTTCATTAGGCGTGGGTGCATCCGGAACGTGGCATGGTCGGTGCAAAGCTGGAGATACAATGAGCATCGTAAAACGTCATCTGATTGAACAAGAAGAGCGCCTGGTACTCATCGAGGAAATTTGCATCGATACAGGAGCGCTTGTCTTGGATACCACGACCGACGAAGTCTACTTTTCTGCAGACGAAGAGGCGTACAAGAACGCCTACGTCACCGTGTTTCAGGCTTGGGCGCAGGGCACGATTAAGGGCACCGCAGAACAGGTCTTCGAGGCCACGAAATCTATTCTTGAGGACTAGCCCCGCTAAGACACAACGGGTCAGCACGTGAGCGCGCGGCGAGGCTGTCCCGGTCGGATCAAGGCCGTACGCACTGCTCAGCATGACTGGAGCCCCCCCGTCACGTGTTAGGTCAAGTCTTGCAGACCGCTCGTGGTTTCTCAGACCGCCAGTCATTCTGCGGGTACCTTGTATTTGCTTTCACCAGCCTGAGCCCGAAGCAACAGTATGCATTGCGTCACACACACTCCACGCTAGAGCAGCCGTAAAGGTTGAGGTAAACACATGTCGCATGTCTTTAAGTTAAATGAAGACGTTCGCCACCAACCCCAAGGCCCACAAGGACGGGCCACAACTGAACCGCCAATGACTTACACAATCGTCCAGCATATGCCCATCGAGTCCGATGGACGAGTTAGATACCGCATCAAGTGCAAGTCCGAGAAAATCGAGCGAGTCGTTACGGAAGATCAGCTTTCGTATTTTCAGTGATTTTCCGATCGAAACCAAAACCTGAGAGGATTCCGACGAAGGTCCGCTATGGGTCATTCGCGTCGATTTAGCAGCATCTCCGCCGTGTCCGGTTTGGACTTGACTGCAGACGTGCCAGATACCATCGCGATCTTCGCCTTCGGGCCGATTTTGTTGAAAAAGGCGGCTGTTGCGACGCAGAGGTATCAGTGATTCAGTCTGTCTAGTTGGCAGGATTGAAGGTCATGATGGGGCATCGGCAAGTCGAACAGGTTGCGTTGTTCTATGAGTTCTCGCTCGAAAGACATATCCCCGCCGACCACCTGCTGCGGTCGATCGATAGATTTGTCGACCTTGAGCAGGTCAGGCAGGACTTGGCGCCCTTCTACAGCAGTATCGGTCGACCTTCGATCGATCCCGAGTTGATGATCCGGATGCTATTGATCGGTTATTGCTTCGGCATTCGATCGGAGCGGCGGCTGTGTGATGAGGTCCACCTTAACTTGGCCTACCGGTGGTTCTGCCGGCTCGGTCTGGACGGGGCGGTGCCGGATCACTCCACGTTCTCCAAGAACAGGCATGGCCGCTTTCGGCAGAGCGATCTCTTCCGTCGCGTGTTCGAGAGCGTCTTGCGCCTGTGCATCGAGGAGCGACTGGTCGGAGGCGAAGGATTCGCGGTTGATGCGAGTCTGATCAAGGCTGATGCCAATCGGCAGAAGGGGATCGAAGGCGAGAAGGGCCTTCCGCCGGACGCGTCTGGCCGAGCGATCGATGAATATCTGGCCGTCCTCGACGATGCCGCTTTCGGAGCCGCGACCGAGGTTACCCCGAAGTTCGTGTCGCCCTCCGACCCGGCCGCGCGCTGGACTGGGGCGCACGGAGGCCAAGCCTTCTTCGCTTATTCGACGAACTATCTGATCGACGTCGAGAACGCGATCATCGTTGATATTGAAGCCACCACGGCGATCCGACAAGCCGAGGTCCTCGCCGCCAAACGCATGATCGAACGTTCGATGGAGCGCTTCGACCTCTATCCTGACAAGCTCATGGGCGACAGCGGCTATGGGTCAGCCGAGATGCTCGGCTGGTTGGTCTATGAGCATGGCATCGAGCCTCACGTTACAGTGTTCGACAAGTCGGCCCGCACAGATGGGATCTTCTCGCGCGAGGACTTCACCTATGACCACGCAGGGGACGTCTATCGCTGTCCCGGCGGCAAGATTCTCGCGACAACCGGAGCGCTGGTGAACGACGGTGCCACGATGCTTTATCTCGCCAGCAAACGCGATTGCGATCGATGCGCATTGAAGTCCCAGTGTTGCCCCAAGCAGGCTTCACGGAGGGTACCACGCTCGATCTACGAAGGCGCTCGCGACATGGCGCGCCAGATCGCAAGATCATGGGAGGGCCGCACTTCGCGTCGGCTCCGCAAAAAGATCGAGATGCTGTTCGCGCACCTCAAGCGCATTCTCAAGCTCGATCGCTTACGGTTACGAGGCCCAAACGGCGCGCGCGACGAGTTCACCCTCGCAGCCACCGCCCAGAACCTTCGCAAGATGGCCAAGCTGATCCCGATGCCCGCATAGAAGCCGGCACAGCCGCTTCGCCTCTAGCGCCATTACATCGAACTACTGTCACCTTTTTCAACGGAATCGGCCACATGCAGACCGACCACGTTAGTGTCATTGCCATCGCGGCTGGCTGTTCCTTCCTCTTCCAACCAGCCTAAGTGAAACTTGTCCCGGTCTATCGCCGCCTCACTAACCATCTCACCAGAATGTACGGAACAGCGAAACCGAGCACGTCTACGGCCGTTCCAAGGTTTTTCCATTCCCGAGGGCTATAGCCGCAGAATACATACCCGACGTGACCCGCATAATAGACAAGCGGGTATACAACCGCGAACCCAATTAAGCCTGCGAAGACTGCCTCGCGCGGCTCCAATACCTCATACCACGCTGGCTCTTTCATCGCGGGTCCTGGTAGCCAAATAGTTCGTGCGTCAATTACGATACGATATTCCCATGAGCGTAGGCCAAAAACGCCAACCATTGATGTTGGCGAACGCTCAATTTTGAATGAGCGGCAAAGTCCGCGTTGGGTCAATCTGCGACATCGGGGCATGATCCGGCGACTTCCGCTTTGCCCCCGATAACGGGCATTCGCCACGGCGGTCGGAAGGTCGGTTAAGTGCCAAGAGCGGACTCGTGCACTGCAGCAAACAAAACAATTATTCGCTTAGTCCCGTTGGCGCGTCGACCCGCGTTACGGATCGATAAGCACTCCCGGGTTAAGCATGCCTTGTGGATCGAGTTCTCTTTTTGCTACCCGAAGCGCGGCCGCGAAAAGCTCCGGGCGCTGACGATCGTACCAAGGCCGATGATCACGGCCGACAGCGTGATGATGCGTGATCGTACCACCCGCCTCAATCAGCGCGTCGCTGGCCGCATTCTTGATCGCCTGCCACTGCTCGAGAAGAGCACCGTGTCGGCCGAGGGCGTGGAAAGAAAAATAGGGCGCGGGCCCGTCTGGATAGACATGGGTGAAGCGGCATGTGACCTCGCCTTTCAGGCCAGTCGCTTCGAGGATCGATCGTTCCGTTGCCGCCTTCACCTTGTCGTGGAAACTTTCGAACCGATCCCAGGTGATAGCGGTCTCAAACGTGTCGTTGATGAGACCGGCCGGCGTCAAAAACTCGCGCGCATAGGGCATGCGAATAAATGCACTCCGACAGATTCCGGCTGCACCTTCGAGATGTGCATCGCCGGCTTTTGCGGCCTCTGGGGTCCCCCCGTGGTCGGCGCAGCATTCAAGCGCACGCATCATCCAGGCGTCCGGCGAATGATCGCCGGATTCAAAGCCGAGCACCATGATCGCGACACTGCCGTCGGCCGCACCGGTATTGAACGCCTCTTGCGCGTCAAGGATGCGGCAGTTCGATGGATAGAGGCCGGCTTGTGCGATGGCGCGCAATGCGCGTGCCGCGCCGAAGAACGAATGGAAACGAACCGATGCACCGGCACGGAATTTCGGACGTGGCTGCAATCGCATCCACGCGCGCGAAATCACGCCGAGTGTGCCTTCCGAGCCTATGAACATGCGGTCGGGGCTCGGTCCAGAACCCGATCCTGGCAATCGACGCGTTTCCAGTACGCCGCGCGGCGTCACGACGCGCAGGCTTTCGACGAAATCGTCTATATGCGTGTAGAGACTGGCGAAATGACCGCCCGATCGCGTCGCGATCCAGCCCCCAAGGGTTGAATATTCGAAACTCTGCGGAAAATGCCGCAACGTGACGCCGTGCGGCTTAAGCTGGTTCTCCAACGATGGACCATAGGCACCGCCTTCGATCAGTGCGGCACGCGATATCTGATCTACCTCGATAACCTTACCGAGATTGCGTAGGTCAAGTGTAACGGCCGCCTTATAGCGAATCCTATCGACTCGCGGCTCGACGCCGCCACAGACGCTCGACCCGCCCCCGAACGGCGTCAGCGAGGCGTTGACACCACCCGCCCAATCCATCACAGCGGAAATCTCTGCTTCATTGCGTGGATATGCGACCACGTCGGGCGCGCTCTCATAATCGCCGAGCATGCCTCGCACGTAGTCCGGATAGGATTTGCCGTAGGTATGCGCGACCCGGTCGTAGCGTTCGCTCGTACAGAAAGCGGCGAGTGAGGTCGGCAG
>NZ_JCAMOR010000098.1:0-24043 GCF_059512385.1 Bradyrhizobium sp. Crot121
ATCCAAAGAGTAAGGCTTGCCCATCCATGCCGGCCTCCAGCCCAGCCAGCATGGTGAATCAGAAACCGCCTGATTTGCGAATCCCAAATCGATTCAAGCTAACTTCATTCCGCTTTAGGCGCGGACAGTACAATTTTCTCCGGGAACTTGAACCTTTTTCGGCATCCGGAGACAGAAATGCACTGGGGGTTTTCAGGGCCCAGTATTTAGCGCAGCGCCCCGTGACGAATATACTCCGTCAGGCGGCGCTGTTGCATTTTAGAGTTCAACCTTAAGGTCAAGGGTTCGGTCCACAAGCGCAATCGAGCCAAGTCATGGTGCCGTCCCTTTTGTCCGCTCACCGTCGCGGCCTGTGACTGTTCACCATAGTTCCTTGTCGCCGCTCACCGACAGCGACATCAGATTCAATCGTTGAGGTTTATCGAGGAAGCCGCGATGGCTTGCTCCACTTCCTTCACCAATGCTCGGTGATGTTCGGCGAGCTTGGCGAATAGCGCTTTCTTGGTCGCGTTGGTCGCGAGCTTGCTGATTAAATCGCACTCTGCCGCTTCATTCCGAAGCTTCTCCAAGTGCGCTTGCATGTCTTTCATGAGTCGCTCCCGCAGACGGCGGGAAGATTAGGCAACATGGAATCCGCTGGCAACCCCCTGAGAAGCGACGAGATCAAGCCAAATCACGTTCCAAAATAGACCGAGATGAGATGCGAAGAGTTACTTACTTCCGGGTTGCTTTTTGCCCGGTTTTTGTTTGGTTTTCAGCTTTTCCTTAGCTTTGAGCACGTCGGCCTGACTGCGGTACGCCTTCGCCAGATTGAGGAAGGTTTCTGAGATTTCAGCATCGGCGAGTGCGAGCGCGATGCGCTCTGCGCTCTTTGCTTGTTTCCGGTATTGCTTGGATTGCCTCACCGTCCGCACTCCTTACGTAGGCAAAGCATGGCAGAAATCATAACACGAGAGCAAGGGTGCGCGATTAGACTCATGGGGCAGCGCCCTACAAGTGGGTGCATCTGGATAAGGAGGATCGCTGTGCGCTGCGGCAGCCTTAGTGCTCGAGACGACTCCGGAGCTTCTTGATGATTTCCCGCAGATTGCCCGCGTATTCTTGGACGGCTCGGCGCGCCTCCTCCAAGCGCGAAGGCTCGGGCTTTGGCGCTTCCTGACCGGAGCGATGATCCTCTGGCGGCGGCTTCATACCCTCTGGTCGGAGAAACCACACGGGCACCATTGATCTAAATCAATGAAACCGACATCCGCCATCGATGCGTCTCCGATCGCTACTTGTCTTGGCTGAAGAGCCAGGATTCAATCGCCCACCTACAATGCGGGCGCTCTACCTATTGAGCTAAGCCGGCTGAATGGTTGCGCGCTTGACCGCCTAACCCATGTTAGCGGCCGGCGCTCTTCCGCGACGATGATGTGACAGAACAGCGGGGAAAACCGGCATCATTCGATTAGGAACGAAGTCTGATTTCCTCTATTGTCGTTGCATCATCGCACTGACCTTGGCATCTATCGGTGATGAGAACGCCGGTTGCGCTCCCGCCCCCACTCAAAATAGGGAGCAGCGCATGCAAGAGCGGCGTCGTCTCCAACAATCAGGACCACTCGAAGAACGGCTAGCTGAAGAAGCAGCACGCCTGCGCAAACAGGCCCAAGGCACTCACCCGGGTATCGAACGCGAACGACTTATTCGCAGAGCACGGCAAGCCGAGACTGGAGCGCAACTGAGCCAATGGCTGAAACCATCCGCTCATCGACTGCCACGATAAGCCCGCCGTTCCGCGTTATTTGGCTGAAGAGGAGGATTCGAACCTGCGACCACGGCATTAACGGTGCCCTGCGCTACCGCTGCGCCACTCTCCAATCTTTTCGGCTGAGCAAGGAACAAAATTGATCGACGATGGTCGATTCTGCGCCTCCGGTCCCGGTTGCGACTGCACCCTCAGCCCCCCGGCCGGAGGAAAACCAGTCGTGTGGTTGGCGGCCCCAGCGGTGACAGGCTGAGGCCGTTTCGTTGAGCCCTTACAGCGCTACTCGACCTCGCCTTTGGGACTAGCCAGCAGCATAGACTAACGTAGATCAATGAAGCTTGGTGGCCGTGGGACTAAATCACGGGGCATGAAACGCAAACGCAATCGAGCCAAGCAAACCACCTCGGCCTACAATGACGTCCGCGTTGCACCTGGTCCGGTCGCTTCAGCGCCCATTCGCCAAGTGCCGTGCGAGGGCAGCGGACATGGGCACCAATCATGAGCTATGCGTCGAGGGTCATTCTTCACCTGCCACTATCGAACGAAGACCTATTGAGCGCCTTCGTCGAGCCGTGCCTTCGCGATAAAGTTGCTCTTATTGCAGTCGTCGGAGAAGGCGCGGCGCGGATAGAGGATATCATCGACGAACTCGTGGTGGGCGACGCGTCGGATGACACGCGCTTTGTTACCACCACCTCGCACTCGAATGAGTCGGTGGAGGAGGTGTTGGAGTTCGCTGGTTGGTGGAACGACGAGCGAGATCGGCCGGTCCAAATAGTAAAATTATAGTCCGCAAGGATATCCGCTATGGGTCAAAAGCGCCGTCCAAGCGGATTGCTTGCGACGTTCGGTCCGCCCTGGAGAGCAGACCACTGAGCGCTCTCTGAAGACTTCGCCATCGGGCCAGTAGGCGACACGCGTCGAGGCGCTGAAACGGCCGAGACTGGGATGGCCTCACGCGTCATCCCGCCGAGGGAATGGCTCTTGTGTCTTCCGGCCGAGGAACATGTCAGGCATCGGCTGCCGGAGCAGTTCACGTGACCGGTGCAACAGTTCGCGCGTCTGCTCGATTGTTTGTCGGAAATACTGTTCGAGTGGAAAACGGGACGGCGTGCGTTGATCCATGAAGCGCTCCCTCGCTGTGCAGGCGGGAGCGCGACGGTCTCTCAGCCACCGACGCCTACGGGCAGAGCCTCGGCCGGTGATGCGGAACAACGATCTCCGGGCTCTTGGGTTCCAAAGTGAACTCTGGCTGGTGATTGACTTATGCTATTCGTCGGTATGACTGATGCCTCGGATGCCGGTGAAAAGCTTTTTCGCCCGTGTTGTTGCCGCCATCACTGAGGCTGAGCGGCTGACTGTAGGAACAAGGCATGGCGGGCTGAGGTTCTTTTCAGCTTAAGGTGGATGGTCACCCGAACGACCTTCCATCCGAAGAGAGCGCACGAGGACGAACCCTTCGGGCGGTACAGAAAACGTGCGAATTGATTTCGTGGTGCAGCTGGCGTTCCCCATCCCGCTCTTGCTTGGATTTCGTGGGCATTTCCGAAACCGGCGGACGACATTTGCGAGGATGCGGGACACGTCGTTGTCGTAACGATTGTGGCATAGGCTGCCGATGAAGGTGATTGACCCGGTCGAGAAGAAGTACCCGCGATCGCCACCGCCGACCACCATGAGCGCTTCCGGCTTGATATCGGCCGTCAACGACAGCGTACTCGCGACCTGGCGGAGCGGCTCCGCTCTGTTATCCAAGCGACGTGACGGCTGAAATGATTGAGGCCTATAAACGGCGAACTGCATCACGTTGAGGAGGACAAATCGCGTTGGCGTACCAAGACGATGTAGTCGGGAGCTTTGAGCAGGTGCTAAGACTAATACCGCCCTGGATGCGCGCGCCTTCAGACAGGGTGAAGGCCAATGCCGCATGATACGCTGCGGATTGTCTTGCGCGGGGGCGGACAAGGAAGATCAGCAGCGGCGCAGAGCTATTCACCAGTTTTGTAACGTCCGAACATTCAGGCTGCGGGGAAATGATCGAACTTGTCGAATTTTGGAAGAATTGTGATCTGAGCCAGCCTCCATACGTTCACGACGATGACCGATCATCCATTGATGCGGCTACGAACATAAGCAAGATTACCCTTCGAAGTCATCGCGCATTCGTTGAGCACCCCACCTTTGGTGACGAAAACGATGGCTCGCTTCACTTAGGACTCCTGCCTGTGTCCTATCAGGGCAATCTATTGAGGGCGGATATTTTCATCATCATGCTCAATCCCGGTCTCGGCCTCAGCGATTACCAGACCGAGGAAGATGCAGAGCACGCCGAGCAGGTCCGTTTAATCATCAGGCAGAACTTTGCTGAGGTAGAAGTATCCTTTTCTGTCCCTAAATCCTGACTACGCCTGGACGGGAGGCTTCCAGTGGTGGGAACGGAAGCTACGGAAAGTCATCCAGCAGATTGCAAGCGACCATTGCGGGAATGACTACGCTGCCGCGCTGCGCTCGCTATCGCAGCGATTAGCTGCGATAGAAATCTTTCCGTACCATTCACGGACGTTCAAAGCAGCCTCCCTTAGGTCAAGCCTGCCATCGGTGCGGAAGGCGAAGGAATTTGTGCAAAGCCTAGTGCCGCGTGCTCAAATGGGGGAAATCACCGTCATCGTATCAAGGGGGATCAAATCAATCGGAATAGACGACCATAAACTTGCGAACTACGATCCAAAGCTGGCTCGTGGCGCTTCGCTTGGTCCTGGGACGCAGGGAGGCGCGGCCATCCTCAGAGCGTTTGAACGGAAAACATCGCGGTGAGTTCTTTGGTGATCCCCGCCGAATGATGTGCTCAAGATCGCGATGCCAGGGCGCGGACAAAGAAGACAAGGCGGGCTAGATGCAAGATTGGAACGACATCAGATTCCTTGAAAGCACCACAAATCTCAAAACAATCATTAAGAAATCAACTGGAAAGACCCCATCAACTGAAGTCGCTCGAGATATCGCCGCTTGCTTGCAGCAAGGCAGATTGTTTTTCGAAATAGCATCTTCCGCTCCGCTCCAAGTACAGCCATTGCAGATCTATTACGGCATGGTTGGCTTTGCCAAAGCAATCGTCCTTGCGCGCAACATCCAATCAATATCAACGATCGCACAATCTCATGGGTTGTCTGACGTAGCGCAACCCACTTCAAAAATTGAAGACTTGACACTAAAATTCCACCAAAAGGGTTTGTTCGCGCAGTTCAATGACGTAGTCGCCTCTTTAGGTCGGCTGAATTATTTCGATAATTCTATGCCGCGCTCAGAGCCAAAGCCCTTCGACTCCGCCGCTGCATTGGGTGGTACCACTTGCTCTTTCAAAGACATCCTCGGCAGAATTCCAAGCTTGCAGAGGCTTTATCAACGGACGTTTTCCGAAGATGCAGCCTGTTGGTCGATAAGCTTCTATCATAGAGGTAATGATGTCGAGCTGCGAATTGACGATCCCCATTTGATAGCCGACAGGAATGACCTGCGGTTGGTCATAGACAAATGGCGTCAGAAATTTCCGTTTCTGCGGCAATGGTGTCTTTGCGAAGCCGGTCATGCATGGGACAACACGGTCCTACTTTCCCATAACGTTGATAAGCCCTCTAACGGTGAGTTTTCCGATAAATTCCTCATTGAAACCGAAAGTGGTTTTAGTGCAGCGCCATATCCGAGTCAGGTACGCATTCCGTTTTCGTCGATATTGCCTGCTTTGGCTGGGGGCATCACCAATGATCATCCCACCGCTATCCAACCACTGAACGGAGTTAACCTGTCGGAGTTTGCCCTACAGTTTTGCGGCGCATTTCTCCTGAGTTCTTTGGTGCGGTATCGACCCCAAGTCTGGCAGCACGCTCTTTCTCATTCGGCATTTGAGAGACGTGCAGCGGATGACCGCGCGCTTTCAATAATTGAGGCATTTTCAGCCAAAGTGCTCAGCGACTTTCCGAAGCTTGTCGAAAAATCTATCGATTGGGCAAATTCGCGAAACCTCTATGGATAGGACGTGGCTCGTGTCTTGATAAGTCAACTCCTACCCCGATGGACAAGGGGCAACCTGCGCAGTAGATGGTGTCGATCTCGCCGCATGGCTCGTCCGCAACGGCTACTCGCTCGATTACGCTGCTGAACCGGGGCGGTTTGTATGGGAATTTGGGACGTATGTCGGGATGCCGTTCCTTGGCCAGCTTGGGATAGTGGGATGCTTCTATTTTCGGGTATGCGCTGATGGCACTACCGCCCATCACCATGATCAGCGCAGCAAGTTCGTAATGTGCAACCTCTACAGCATCACCTCCAACCAGGAAGCGATCCGCGCGCTGTTCCGAGTCATCAACCGCTACGTCGGCAACCTGCCGCCGATGCCCGGGGTGTTTCCTGATTATCCGGCCCCCGTGTGCGCAACGGTGCCGACGGCCGCGAAATGGTGTTGATGCGCTGGGGCATGCCGCCTCCGCCGAGCAAACCCGGTCCGCCCGTGACGAATATCCGCAGGACCAGCTCGCCGCACTGGCGCGGCTGCTGAAGCCGGAGAACCGGTGCCTGGTCCCCTTCAACAGTTTCGCTGAATACGCGCCGGAGCCAAATCCGGCCACGAAAAAAAAGGACGTGGTCTGGTTCGCGCTGAACGAGGACCGGCCGCTTACGGCATTTGCCGGGATCTGGACCGAGTTCAAGGGTGACCGGGGCACCAAGTCGAAACCGGTCCCCGGTCTTCATCTCGTCTATGGCTTCCTCACCACCGAGCCGAATGCGATCGTCGCGCCGATCCACCCCAAGGCGATGCCCATGGTCCTGACGACCGACGAGGAACGCGACGTCTGGCTCCGCGCACCGTGGGATGAAGCTAAAGCGCTGCAGCGTCCGTTGCCGGATCATGCGCTCAAGATCGTCCTGAGAGGGCCGGACAAAGAAGACAAGCTGGCAGCCTGACACCGGCCTGCGGTTTGGCCCGCACCGTGTTTTGGTGTCAGGAAACATCAGCATAGTGGCGCCTACCCGGTTGGGGTGAGGCGGCTGGCCTTGATCTAAATCAACGGTCGCGCTCGATCCTCGACCAAGCATTAAACTTATGACGAGGTCCGAGGAACCAGATCGACAGGCGTCGTCGAAGCCCAAGTCGTCACCCTTAGAGGAGGCGCTACGTATCCTCGAGGAGTATGCGCGCGACCTGCGCGAGATCATCGAGAAGCTGCGCCAGCGGCTCCATTGAGGGATGTCGCCTCAAAGTAAAAGCTGAGGTTCAAGGCCAGCTGCCACTCGGCCGCTCACGTTCGCCAGCTGTTCTGTCGGCCACAGAAAAGTCCTACTAGCGATCGAAGAACCAAAGCGCAAGACGTGCCTGCCAGCTTGTTCAATCTTTATCTGGAAAGAGCCGGTCGCGAATGTAGCGCGACGTCGGCGTCAAACGGACGGCTCCCGGCTTGTGCCAGGCTACCCGATCGATTTCCTTTTTATCACCGATCGTCAGCTTCCCCTTCGCGTTTTTGGCGACAAAGATGACGTCGCTCATTTTGCGGCCGGACCGCTTATTCTTGGCCTTCAGTTCTTTCCAAAGACGCACTCTGCCGACCTTGATATCTGGAAGCCCCTCCCTGAGCTCTCGTCGCAGACACTCCCTTTCGGTCTCTCTCGTCCGCTTACGGCCGCCTGGAAACATCCACAAACCATCACGTCGCCGCCTCACCAGCAGAACTCTGCCCCGCTTTGCTGCGACGAGTTTAGACGACTTCGCCATCCTCAGCTCTCCCAGCCTGGCCTAAACCTGATGAGACAGCGCCGGAGCGCGAGAAGTAGGAACCACTTACATCAATTGGTTTTAGGCCGCATCACTGGATAAGGAGATACGTGATGAAGGCGAACGTCGGCCCGGGCACTGACAACCTTACCGGTAAGCAATCCGGCGGCAGATAACCTGAAATAGTAAATCCCGAGGTGTAGTGAGAAGGGCCTCGGCAAAGTGGAAGCTGAGGCCACCGGTTGGCTGGGCCACTCAAATTGGCACCGTTTGGCCGCTCTTGTAATGCACTATAAGCCAAGCGGTTTCTATCTCTTCCGCGCGAGCCGCTTCTCCACGCGCTTCCTGCTGTTGCCGACCTTCTTGACCGCCTTCTTCACGCTCGTGGCTGATCGGCCGGTCTTCTTGGATTCATAACTGACTTCGTGCCGCTGCCCGCCGGCAACACGCGCGCGATCCTGCTTGCGACCCCGCTGTCTGTTTCTTTGCCTTTTTCGCCATTCTGGCCTCCCTTACTGTATCGGCGCAACGCGGGATGCACGTCCCTAGTTCCCGGCAAAGGGGCGGCGCTCCGGAACCAATCGAGACGACCTCATTTGATTTAGCCTTCGCCCTTGGAGTTGTGGAGTGGCGTCTCAGCGTAAGAAGTCGGCAGCGATCGGCGCCAAGGCTCCCTACCCGGGCTTCATCGAGCCGGCGCTGGCCACCGAGATCGAGCGCGTGCCAAGCGGCGCCAGATGGATTCATGAGATCAAGTTCGACGGCTACCGCGTCCAGGTCCACCTAGCCAATGAGACGATCAAGGTATTCACCCGTCGCGGCCATGACTGGACCCACCGCTTCCGCAGGATCGCCGACGACGCTTGGCACATCTCCGCCGGCAGCGCGATCGTCGACGGCGAAGTGGTCGCGCCGGCCGAAGATGGCACCACGGATTTCTCGGTGCTGCAGAGCGAGCTTAAGGGCCGGTCGAAGAAAATCGTGCTGGTCGCGTTCGACCTGCTCTACCTCAACGGCCACGACCTGCGGAAGCTGTCGCTTTCCACGCGCAAGGCTGCCCTGAAAAACCTGATCGCCGGCACCGACGTCCAGTTCAGCGAGAGCTTCGACGTCGACGGCCGCGCGATGTTCGCACACGCCTGCAAGGCCGGCTACGAAGGCGTCGTGTCGAAGATCGCCGACAGCCCCTACGTTTCAGGCCGCGGCCGCAATTGGTTGAAGAAGCCGTGCGCGCAGCGGGAGACGCTGACGATCGCCGGCTTCGCCCTGGACGAAGGAAAATGGGACGGCATCTATCTCGGCCGGCGTAAGGGCGCCGAGCTGATCTACGCCGGCAAGGTCGACCACGGCTTCGATAAGGCATCCGCGGCCGACTTGCGGAAGCGCCTGACGCCGCTGATCCGGAAGACGCGACCCTACACCAAGCGGATCGCGCACAAGGGCATCTGGGTTGAGCCGACGCTGCTGGCCGAAATCGAGTACCGCGCCAAGTCGGCCGCGGGCAAGGTGCGGCACCCATTCTTTAAAGGCCTGCGGGAGGATCTATGATGGACCGCCGGAAGTTCCTGACGAGCGGCAGTGCAGGGGCAAATCTCGCTTGCTATTCCATTCAAGGCCGGGATTCCCAGAGGCGATATCTACGACGGATCCAGCTCCATCTGAATAAGGGAAAGGCGAAGGCGACGCCGCCCCCGCCCGACGTTATCGAATATGCCGCGCTCGGCCCTGCCTGGAGTGAGTCATTGCGAGCAAGTCTAGGGTGATCGAAGCAGATGGAATTCCCCCGCTGCTACGTCACGCCTGTTCGAAGCTAGCGGCAGCGAGGTGCCGCAGCCCACCACCGTGATGCTGCGTACGGTCGGACCGCAGGTTGAAAATCTTGCGCTACGCGTTCGAAGCTGCAGGCCTGCACTGCAGGTCGCACTCGGCCGACGACGAGCCGCAGGTCGTGGAGACGTGGGTCTGATCGCCAAGACTTCGCTCAAAACGCGAGAAGAGCAAACGCTGTCATGACTGTCGTGAGAGCGCCCGCGTGAGAACGAACGCGGTGAATAAACGGTCAGTGTCCAGCATGACACATCCCCAGCCCGAATTGTGAGCTGTGAAATATACATCCTTGGAGCGAGGTCTGCAGTAGCTATTTCCGGAGGGAAGGCATGGTGCTACGTCGATGGCGGGAGCAATTCAACTGATTTAAGCCGATCAAAAGAGAGCCCCCGAAGGGATTCCCTTCGGAGGCTGTCGAAGTTACTGCTCTGAAACGCTGGGGGAGAAACGGGACTTCTCCAACCGGCGCGCAAGCGTGCCATGCCGACCGGCGCGATCAACAACCTGGGTTAAGAGCCCCCCGCGGGGGCGATCACCAGCCCCACCGTCGTCCGATCCTAACCGACATTATTGATCTCACGAATTTCTGCGCCATCTGTGTGCAGAAGTGCACAGACTTCCTGCCCACGCGGCGCTTGGCTCGGCGTGCAACCTCCTGGCCGATCATCTCGATTCCTCCAGACCAATGGTCGGCCGAAGAGGAAGCGCAGCCCCGGCGTGCTCCCCCACGAAAGTCGCGTCGGGGCAGCGCTCTCGCCTATCGACGGAAACGGATGCGCAAGCGCTGGTTCGGATTAAGTGAACGACGGGACATGATGATGACGCCGCGCGAGGAACGCGACATGCCCTACATTGTCGGACTCGCTGTGTGGCGGCGGCAATGATGGTCGCGTTTGCTGTGTTTTGGCGATAGCGCGCAGCCCGCTGTTCGCGCGGCGAAATGAGATCATATCGGGGTATAACCTAAAAACGCCGGGACGGCGGCACAAACTGCGCTGCCCTTGCGGCGTCGGCGTGCTTATCGTGCGGCGCTGGCTCTCGCCGATCACCTACAGCCCCCAGCCCCAGTGGTCGGCCGAAAGACGGCACGCCCCGGCGTTGATCCTGCATGGTTGGCGTCGGGGCACTCCCGTCACAACACCGATCACCAGCCCCACGGCCCACGGTCAAAAGAGAGAGGCCCGCCTTTGGGACGAGCCGCCCGCTCGCATCAGCGCCTATTCCCCGCGCCCATGCCGATGCCCTCCATGCCGAATTGCGGGATAGGTGGCCGCCAAGGCCGATGCCGTAAGGCCCAACGGCACAATCCGCGCCTGACATCCAGGTCACCGTGGTGGCTTTCTTAATCTAAGTAATTGATCCCCCAGGTCGGCATGGCACCCTACCAGTGCTGGTGGAGAAAAGTGCCGTTTCTCTGTCAGCTGCTCTTAAACCCGAATGACTAGCCCCCTCTTCTGGGGGCTTTCTTTTGGTCTGCGGCGGGGCAGTCGAAACAAATGAGCAAGCGGCAGCGTTTGTTTTCATTGCGCTAAAGTGTTGCGTTGATGGTCGCGCTTGGGATGTTCTGGCGATAGCGCGTTACGACTACTTTCACGGGGATGAATTGAGCAGCACGCGGCTGATAGTGGTACGCAAAATCCTTGCCGAGCACGGGCCGATGACAGCAGAAGCCATGGTCCGGGAAATGCTGAAACTCGGCCATGACGTGTCCGTTCACGAAACGCTGCCCGGCAAAGTCTCTTCGCTTCTCATAAGTCTGTGGCGGTTGGAAAAAGCCGGCATGGTCGCGCGTGAAGGCAAAGGCCGTTCGGCGCTGTGGCGGTTCAGCGTATCACAAACGCAAACACCGCACCGGATTTGAAGGCTACAGCCGCATCGGCAGCGCCAGCGGATCGCGGACGGCTCGCCATAGCGCCCGATGAACGCCGCCAATTGCTCCGGAATTTCGCCCCGTTCCGGGCAGCGCTGGCGCAGCTCGGCGGCGATCTCCTCCGCGGCGTCCTGCGCCAGCCTTCGCTGGATCCGGATGGGGTTGCGGTACTGGCCCTCCATCAGGTGACGCAGCACGGTCTCGCGGTCAGTGTCCTCCTCGTGAGCGGCGGTTTCATCGTGACGCGCTTTCCGCAACTTTTGGTCCCGCTCATGGCCAGGTGGGAGCGCTTTAGCTTCCTCGCGTAGGCACTTGGCCTCTTCGATCAGACGATTTTCGAGTGTTTGAGTCACCTTGAAGTGATGCCGCTTAAGCATAGCGCTACTCCCTATGCCTGAGTGGGCGGGAGCGCGACGGTTATCGAGCGTTCTCCCATAGATACCAAGAGCCGTGCGGTGATGCCCATCAACGTCCCAGCACGGGTATTGGTCGCTGGTTCCAAATGAGGAACCAACCGGGGCGCCCTACTCGCCTGAAGGCTTCCTGCACCAGCAAGCCCAGCGAGTTCATGCCGCGCCGCATATCGGTGTGGCCGGTCGCAATCCACACCCGCACGCCCGACGCGATGGGGATCACCGTGGGCGTCCATCTGCCAGCGCCGCCGCGGCGGCCTTCAGCGTCGCCGCGTCGACCGTACCCATGATCCGCATCCGAGCCCCGGCAGCAAACTCGATCTCGATCCACCCGCCGCTGCTCGCCGGCGCGACTGGACAGGGCGTCGGCCCTGATTCCGCGACCACCATCGCCGGTATGGCTGAAACGAGCGTCGCCATCGCAGCAGCAATGAGCGCGAAACGCCATATCGCCGCGCTGTTGCCGCGACTTGGCGCGGCGCCTGTAAGCTCTCCAGGACGATCTTGAGCTTCTCATCCTCGGGCCAGCGCCGCCGCCGGCCCGTGTCCACCACCTCAAGCCGTTCGACTTGGGCACTGCGCCTATCACTGTCCATAAGGACAGTTCTCAACAACACGCCTCATTCCGCAAGGCGGCCTTCACCGAACGGATACGTATGTGCCAGAGCCGAATGGGCTGCGCGTCAATTTTCGCTGGCTAGATAACTTAGCATAGTTGTGCAGGCGGCCTCGGCCTCGGCAAAAGTTTTGAAGGGCGAGCCAACGACCCTGATCGCGCCACGGCTCTGTTCAAACGGACGCCATGACGCGACATAGCCGGGCCTTCCGCGAAAGCCAGGGCCGGTAAGACTTTCGAAGCTGATCACGAATGAATAGCCGTCGCTGCTGGCGCTCCATATTTCCATGTGCTCGACGGCACGATGGAAAAGCAGGGACATTTGCAGTCACTCACCTGTGGTCGCCAAGTCAATTGGTGCTAGCCTACCGCATTCGCAATCCATCCTCCTGGGGTCGGCGACCCGGCAAGTGGTAGCAGCGGAAAAAACTGCATTGCTGTTGTATTCGCGCAACGCTCCTTTCTGATCTGCGGCGATATGCTGGCGTTGGCTGGGGAGAACCGCGATGTTCGATGTCTATCTAAACGGCAGGCGCGATTTGCTCGTCGTTCGCAGGGGATTTCCGATCCCTCCTGGCGGTGCATCAGGCAGGTGGCGCAGGCGTAGGAAACGCGTCGCCAGTGTCAGCGAAGAGATTTGGCGGGCCGTTCAGAGGCAAGGCTACTACATGCGGAAACTGAGCGGTCTCAAGTAAAACTAGCGGGGTTGGCTTGGTGCTTGCACTTGAGGACTAGGCCGCCGTTTGCTTCGACCGCTCCGTAGGTCGTCGAGCCGATACACCCTAAAGAGCCATGCGTGACAGTCTGGATGTGGGCGCCGTGGGATGAGGCGAAGACATTGCAAGCGGCCCGTTGCCGGACGACGTGCTCAAGATCGTGATGCGGCGGATAGATCGCTTCGGGCCGCACATTTCGATCATCGTATCCAAGATACTGGAGCGCGAGATCAACATTGTGATGGGTTGCCGGCAGCTTGTCGGTTGACCTCTATCAGAGCGGCCTACACTCACAAGGTCTCTGACCGATGTCCCGATCCCTTTGTAGATCAGCTTCGAGTTGTTCGATAATGGCGTGAAGCAGACACGTGGCAAGCGGATCTGTGACTTCCCGCTCCAACAGGCGATAGCGCACGATCTCGACTTCTCGGTCTCTCAACTGGCGCTCTGTCATGATCGATGCCCTCCGGCAAACCGACGTGGAGGCGGCTGAATTGTTTCGCTAAAATTTTCGGATCATTTCCTATGGTTGCTAATCAGTGAAAATGAGGCGAGCGACGTGCACCAGCCGTGTCCGATCTCACCCGAGAACGGAGGAGAAATCCGTAAATCCCCATCGTCTGAATATTTGCTATATTAAATTCTGGGGTAAATATATACACGTAAATTAAACAAATTAAATGTGGACGCTATTTAACTTTGGATTAAGATTGGAGCACTTGGCGCCGGATGAACGCGTCAAGGATCTCGGAGAAACGGCTCCAGCATCCTGCCCCCTTGATGTAGGGGCCGTTTCTTCGAAATGGTGAGGTGAGACATGCGGTTCCTATCACCGGGTGACCTGTTTCTTGTCTCCGCCATGACAGGGGCGGTCTTACTGGTTGAAATCGGACTTTTCATCATTGTGGGCGTGATCTGACTTCCGTTGGAAAACCGGCAGTCAAAAAAGTAGGTGGAGGCAAGCGGACAAATATTCGGTGGTCTCCAGCTTTCGCGCCGCACCAGCTAGGTGCATTGCCGCAACTCTGGTTCTTTGTTGCCGCCGAAAATGTACTAAGTTCCCTGGCTCGAGGGGATTGCACCAATGGCGACCTATCGCGCCTATCTCTTGGATGAGACCGGCCACGTCGCGAACCGGCTCGATCTGGAATGTCCAGACGATGAGACAGCGAGAGAGCGCGCGAAGTCCCTGCTGAATGAGAATGGCTTGGAACTCTGGTTGCTCGACCGGCGCATCGCCGTGTTCAAGCCCGATGGGCGGGGATCAACAACGATGAAGACATGACGGAAGGCTCGAAAAGCTTTTGATGGAGGCCGAGGATTCCACCTTTTCAGCCGGCCCAGGAGGTCCCGATTATGTTGATTGCAGATAGGTTTGACAGCCGGACCTTTGCCCACATGCAAGTCGCGCTCGAAAGGGCTTGTCAGGCGCTGCCGCAAGGCAGCAATAATCATGAGGCTCGCGGTCACATTGCGAGCAGGATTATCGAATGCGCGGAAGGCGGCGATCGAACGCTCAGCGGCCTGACCGAGGTCGGGCGACGGGCCGCGTTGGAGCTGCCGCCACACCAGGCTGCCTAGCTCGCCATACCAACAAGAAGCTATCTACCTCACGGACGCTTCCGTTCGCGTACGAGCAGATCGGCGATTGATCTCGGGGTGCGGCCCTTCCCCAGAGTTCAACGGCAGGTCTCGCGGTACCTTCGGCAATTGCCCATGCCTTCCTCGCCCAGGCGTTCCTTATTCAGGCATGCGGCTCTCAGTTCTGCACACACATCGCCACGACGAGCGCCCCTTTGACAGGTTTCCCGATATCGCCGGCAGCCGCCTTCGCCCCTCTCACACGACCGTCTTAGCTCCTCACATTGCCCGTAGACACGCACTCCGCCAGGACCGATTTCGAAGCCCTGAGACATAGCTGTACCGGGCGACAGGGAAATGACCATCAAAGCGAAAACAACCAATGCAGAGGTTCTCATTTTTAACCTCCGAAACAAGACAAGGAAACTCTTGTGGTTTTGTTCCGCCACCCACTAGGCAAGACCCTGGACGATCGCGGGGGTGAATCGGTCGCGGGCCGCGACGCTGCGCCGAAGCGACAGCGGCTCCTGCGCTCCGAGAAATTTTCCCAGCCATAATGGCAAGAGATTGGGAACGAAAGCTCCCGCCACGATTTCAGAAGCCATGAGACCGCCGCTCGCCGTTAAAACTACACGGCGCATGTCGCGGATAGCCAAAGGTCGCAAGACCCGCTGTTGTCGGAACAAGCGCTCGCGCAGATAGCCAAAAGCGGCGGTCTCCGGGTCCATTTGCCAGGGGTGCTCGGCAAGTTGGGAGGAGCTACGGGTGGCGTGGGCGTGGGTCTGTGGTGGGCGGCATTCTTACCCGCACGAGGCTTCGTGATGTCCAACCGCATTGACATAGACCACAAACACGGCCGCGCCATTGTTCGAGAGATCGGCGAGAGATTGCGTGCGTTGCTGAAACCAGAGCCGGATTTACCGGCGAACGTTCCAACGCAAATCAACCGGCTCCGCGCATTGGAAGAGCAGTCACCATCGATCATCCCAGCGGCCGAGCATTGGGACAAGCCGCGCCGGTAAGCTGCGATGGGGCAGCACAGACGGCTCGGCGGAACAGGGGCGAGCAGTGTCATCGGCCAAGCTTCGTGCGTCAAAAATTTTGAGTGAGTTCGGTGAGGCACAATCCGAACTGATCGGCATCGCCGTCGTCCTTACTAACGGAAAGGCAGGTACGGTCGAGAACGTTTGGCTGGATGAGTTGCACGGCCTTCGGATTTCGATCAAAGGCCACGACGGGAAATGGCCGGTCTCAACCATCAAGTTCCCTGAGGACTAATTTCTTGCACCGGCCCCCGCTGTCCACCTGCGCGCTCTTTTCAGAACATTCCGATCAGGATGAAGAAGCCGACCTCGAGCAGAAACGTCGTCGACATGATGGCGACGGTCAGGAACACATCGCCCGCTGAGAGAGGGTTCATGCTGCCTCGCATCTCGCGAAGCCCCGTCATGAAATGCACATGGGTTAGAAAGGTTTCGGTTCCAAACACGGGAGATGCGAGCGGCGCCGGCCTATCGCATTTCGAGTTCTTTGATGGCCAGAGCCGAAATTTGGGCGGGGTCCTTGATGCCGGATTGCGCGATCTTGATGACCTTCTTTGCGATCATTTCCGTTAGAGGGTCGTCGCGATCCTTGACGCACAGGGTATGCAATGCGCGCTCGTAAGCCGCTGTGATGCGGCTGATCTCCTCCGGCTTCACCCCGGAGTTTAGCAACAGTCGATAAATGGCCAATTCTCACCGCCCAAGTCCATGCCGGCGAGCAAGGAAACCACAGTATAGGAACCTTGTACACGGTCGGAGAACTACGGGCGCTTGGCTTCCCGTCCAGCCGCCACGGCTACTGCTTCTGCTCGCGCGCAGCAGCGCCGCTCTCGTCCTTGCTGAAAAGAGCCAAGTCCTCGACCCGCTCGTTGAGGTCGGCGGCCTTCTCCACCAATGCGGCCGCCAGGTTGCGGTCGGAAGTCGATTTTGCAAAGCGGAGCAGCGTCGCTGCCGCTTCGCGAGTATACTTGCCTCTCACGATCCAATGTCCGCGCTTTTCCCAGCACGCTCATGACGCGTGACAAGGCCATTCGTTCCACAGCAACTCCTAACTTGGAACGATCGGGCCGGGCGGCCGTTCGCCCTCTGCGTCTGTTGGAACGCCTGTAGGAGAAAGCGGCCCTTGCTCCTCTCTCCGAGGCAGGGGCCGCTTTCCAGTGCCTGGATGTAGAGCCCCGTTACGGCCCCTCCGTCAGAGCGCCCTCTGCCACGGCGCAGCCGTGAAAGCCGAATACCGTCCTGGACGGCCATTCTGACACGCCGGCCCCGATAGCGACGCACTAGACAGCCTCTATGATCGGCACGCAGGCCGTGAGCCGGATTTTTCCGGCATCGGTAAACCGGAAATGCGTCCGCACGCGCTTGCCGTCATATCCGCGATAGTCGAGCGAGAGGCCGTCCCCCTCCGGCATCAATGCGTCGATCCCGAAAGCATCGGCTGCGGATGCCGCGAGCCTTTGACCCCAGTACCATTTCATCGCGGCTCGGCCTTGAAAGCGCCCACCCTCGCAGCACTCGACCGTAGCCGCCTCATCATAGAGATCTAGCAAATCATCCAACCGACCCTGCTTACAGGCGTCGATCCAATCGACAACGATATCGATCGCATCGAAGCCCTCGCGAGCGTTCGACATGTTACACCTCCTCGTTGACGCTTCCCGCGGAGATGAGTACGGGCTTTGGCCTGAATGGACTGTGAACCGCCCAAATTCTGCCGAGAATTTTTCAAGTTCCGGCAACCATCAGTCTCCTCGCGCGTCTTGCTCACGCAAGGAGTGCGCAATGACCGACGACGAGCAACAGCGGGAACTTGAAGAGCGGCTGATGCGCTATCGCATGATGGAACGCGAGGTCACCGACCCGCTCGCAATCCGTCTCTTGCAAGACATCGTTGCAGAAATGGAAGCGGACCTATGGAGTCCCGAGGAGTAGTTCTAATCGTCAGCAGCCATCGGGCGTGACTGGGCTTTTTCAAGGTACCCCCCGTCGGCGTCGCTGATGCGTGCGGACGCCGTGTTGTTTCTCAGCGCGGCGCCGAGGGTTGGTGACCCAGCCTTAGGGCTGCTGGCTTTTGTGCGCAATGCTGGCGACCTCTGCCAGAGCTCCAAACAGCCCAGTTCGTCAAAACCGGGCACACGGACACGGGCACACCAACGGAGCCCCGGGGCCAATCGCCGGCGCAGGCCTTCCGATCCTTGCCCTCGGCTACGGCGTGTAGTGGCTGGTAAGGCGCCGATGGCAAGCTCATCACCTAAACGCTTGAATAGCTCGCGTTGACTTGGATCTGTCGCCGACACATTCAAGAGGGCAAAATGCTTTCAAGAGGGCAAAATGCTTTGCATCGGCGCGGAGTCGGCGCCACTTTCCTGGGAGGTCCTTCATGGCTCACTTCCTTGGTTTGAGTGGGACGGAACTCCACCCAGCGTTCGGCCGGCGCCCAGGGACTGGCACGTGTGTGCCGCGTCGGACACCTTTTTTCGAAGAGCAAGCAGCTGAGCCCTCTCCTGTTCCAGCCGATCAACCACGATAATCACAACTTGAGGGTCCTTTTTGGGATCAGCCTCGATCGGAAAAGCCATCTACGTCTCCCTCGGGAAAAAATAGCATGACCCGCTCTCGAGCAGCCGTCCACCTAACTGTGTTAAGCGGAGGCGCGATTTCCAGGCCATGGCGGCAGACATTCCACAGCCTAGCGTACAAGAAAATTCGGATGGGTGCGACAGGTTGCAGGGTCGGAACGATTTCTTTTGTGCCAATTTGATCAGCACATAGCGTCGGGATTCCTTGGCGTGGCGTTTCAGCGTAAGAAACCGGTGCCGATCGGCGTCAAGGCTGCCTACTCCGGCTTCATCGAGCCGGCACTAGCGATCGACGTCGAACGGGTGCCGACCGGCGCCAGGTGGATCCACGAGATCAAGTTCGACGGCTACCGCGTCCAAACCCACATCGCCAATGAGGCCGTCAAGATCTTCACGCGGCGAGGCCATGACTGGACCCACCGCTTCCGTTAGATCACCGCCGACGCCTGGCACATCTCCGCCGCCAGCGCGATCATCGATGGCGAGGTGGTCGCGCCGGCCAAAGACGGCACTACGGATTTCTCGGTGCTGCAAAACGAGCTCAAGGGCCGATCAAAGAAGATCATCCTGGTCGCCTTCGACCTGCTCTATCTCGACGGTCACGATTTGCGGAAGCTGCCGCTCTCCACGCGCACGGCCGAGTTAAGGAGACTCATCGCCGGCACCGATGTCCAATTCAGCGAGAGCTTCGAGGTCGACGGCCGTGCGATGTTCGGTCACGCCTGCAAGGCTGGCTATGAGGGCGTGGTCTCGAAGGTCGCCGATAGCCCTTATATCTCGGGCCGTGGCCGCAATTGGGTGAAGAAGCCTTGCGCGCAGCGGGAGACGTTGATCATCGACCAGAATGTCGACTTTTGGGCATCGCGACGGATTTGGCATGTCTCGCTCAGGTCTCGTTTCGCAGGCAGAGCTGACGTGATTTGCTCGCCGCGAGCATTACGGCTCGTGACCCGAAGCGGACCAAGGCTCGTTCGATTGCTGCCCGTCCGCGGTTTGGAGTTTTTTCACCGGGATCTACGTCAAATGTGAAGGAAGTATAGGTTAGCTTCGCCCGGCGTCCCGATAACCCTCGTCAATGGCGCCACGCGCCGCAAGGAAGCAACGGCAGGAGATCATCTCAACCTTCGTGCAGCATTGACCGCAGACGCGCCGCCAATTCTGACATGCGGAACGGTTTGTCGATAATCGGAAATTCGCCCACCGCCTGATGTCGTTCCAACACGTCTCCCGCATAGCCGCAGGCGAGCAGGACATTGATGCGCCTGTTCAATCGCCGCGCTTCGCGGGCAAGCTCAATGCCGTTAATCCCGTTTGGCATCACGATGTCACTTAACAGGAGGTCAAATTCTTCGCCGCTGAGCAGCTGAAGTGCTTCCGCGCCGTTTCGAGCGCAGCGAACCTGATAGCCCGACTTGGTCAGCATCGCCGAGGTGAGGTCCAGAAGATCGAAATTGTCCTCGACAACCAGGATTCGCTCCGAGCCTGCCGGTATCGCTTCGGGCTGGATGTCTTCCATCTCGGCGTCAGGCTTTTGCGTGGCTCTGGGTAAGTAGAGAGCGACGGTGGTCCCCTTTCCAGGTGCGGTTTCGATGGCAATGTGCCCCCCGGACTGACGGACAAAGCCGTAGACCATGCTGAGGCCGAGCCCGGTACCTTTGCCAACTTCCTTTGTTGTGAAGAAGGGCTCAAACACCCGATCCCGCACTTCGGGGGGCATTCCACAACCAGTGTCTCTGACGGACAGCCTGACGTACGATCCGGGCAGGCACCCCGCCACCGCCCCTGCATCAACGACGATGTTCCTCATCTCGATCTCGAGCACGCCGCCATCCGGCATGGCGTCACGCGCGTTTACGGCCAGGTTGAGGAGTGCGGTCTCCAGCAGCGCCGGGTCGACATGGCACAGCCACAGGCCTTCATCAGTCTGCAGCTTGACTTGGCATGCTTCCCCGACGGCGTGGCGAACGAGCCCCTGGAACTCACAGACAAGCTGGTTGGCGTTGACTGGTCTTGGGTTCAATACCTGCCGTCGTGAGAAGGCGAGGAGCTGCGCCGTCACCTTTGCTCCCCGATCGACGGCACGCAGTGCAGCCGCGGCGGAGTGTCGGGCTTTGCCAATATCGTCGTTAACCTGGATGAGTTCGAGGTTCGCGGCGATCACCGTGAGCAGGTTGTTGAAGTCGTGCGCGACGCCACCGGTGAGCTGGCCGACGGACTCCATCTTCTGGCTCTGATGGAACTGCTCCTCGATCAGGCGGCGCTCCTCCAGGGCAAGCTTGTGATCGGTGATGTCTCTGACGAACACCGCGAGACCTTGGCTCGAGGGGAACGCACTGATCGCGTACCAGATATTTTTGAGGGTGCAGAACGCTTCTGCAAAGACCGGGCGTTGCTCCGACATCGCCTCCCGGAGTTGGCTCAAGAGATCATCCATTTCGGCGACTTGGGGAAAGACGTCCGACAGGTTGATTCCGATGAGATCGCGTCCTTCGGCGATTTGCGACCAAGCCTGTCCGTTGAGGTAGCTGATGCGCCAGTTCTGATCGATAATGAGGACGCTGTCGGTCGTGCTCTCGAAGATCATCGTAATTTGAGCCGCGGCTTCCTCGGCCTTCTCCCTCGCTTCCTCGGCCTTCTCCTTCGCTTCGAACAATTCGTGCTCGCGGTGCTTCAGCGCATCGGCCATGGCGTTGAACGCGCCGGCGACCCGCGCAATTTCCGAGTTGTCCCGGATGTCCATACGCCGGGCAAAGTCGCCGAGCCGCCACCGGTTCGCGGCGTCAACCAATTGCGCAAACGGGCGTTGGATGAACCGTTGGCCGCCCCACACCGTCAGGACCAAGACAATCAGGGTGCTCAGAGCGATGAACAACACGTCGCGCTGCGTGCGACGTTCCATCTTGGCGAAAGTCTGCGCCCTGCCGAGGCCGTAGCTGACAAGAAGATCTTGCCCCGCAGCGGCGAAGCCGACGATCCTTCGCACGCCGTCAATGCCAGCCATCTCCGCCACGGTCCCATTGTCGAGTATCGGGTCTCTGCGGGCGGGCGACTTCTTGCCGACGAACAGAGCGTTACCAGGATAGCGAGCGAGAACGATGCCGTTGCGGTCCGTGATGGCGAGCGCGGCTCCCTCCGGAACGCCCATTTTTGCGATGTAGTCAGCGAGCCAATCGAGGCTGAGAGCGGCGATAACGACGCCACCCATGTGGCCCTCGTCGTCGTAGAATGGCAGCGCAAAATGGAGGGCCTTGCTGCCGGTCACTCGACTGATCGCGAACTCTCCGACTGTGAATTCGCCGGTTTTCAGGACGTGGGCGAAGTAGGCCCGCCCGGCAGCGGTCGTTGGCTTATGATCGCTGCTTGTGTCGCAGATGCGGCTGCCATTGATGTCGACCACGTCAAAGCTGATGAACCCCGGATAGCGTTCCTTGATTCTGGACAGATAGACGTTGCATCCGTCGGCGTCCTTCGCCTTGATCGCCGGATGCTCCGAGAGCGCAATCAGGGCCTGATGAACTCCCTGGACGATCTGCTGCTGCTCAGCGGCGGCGAGCTTGGCACGGCCGAGTGCTTCGTCCCGCGCTTCGACTTGGCGCGTGCGACGCAGGTCGATTTCATTGTACGCCTGTATCGCGATGGCCGGCAGCATGGCCGCAGCCACCAGCACGAATAGACGTGATAACAGGCTACTCATTCGACCATTTCCTACCCACGATCACCCGCATGAGACCGCGCGTGCCAGTCCACCGACAAGCGCTGCGACGGTGAGCGTTCGGGCGAACACCACGATCGGCTGACGGTCATATCGACCATAAGCTGGCGCATGGAACAGCGGCGCGACGGCAGAAACCAAGCACTAGAAGATTCACGTCCCGCCGGCCTACGCGGGAGCGACACGGAGGGTGGCACCCATGGCCATGAAGGTTGGCTGTCTCATGTTGATGCCAAAGGATGGCAGGGCGACGGGCTATGATCAAACTGAACCGGCCGTATTGCAGCGCTGTTTCAGTCCGTCTAAGAACGGTTACGATTGTAGGTGCCATGTGTGGACGTTGGCCAGTCTGTGTTTCAACATGCCCATATCGCCCCCCTGTCAGCGGAACAGGACGCAACTTGCCGTCGACCACGACGGCGGGAACGAAACGAATACCCAGTAGCTTCGCGCGTCTGACGACCTGCATATCTTTGATATCGTGCACGATCACTTCCCAGCAGGAACCTGCATCTCGCTTGACTGTCTCGATTGCGTCTTGGCAAATCGCGGAACCCGCGCTGAATACCTCGATTTTCGGTTTGTCGGCCATCCTACGCTCCTGTGCGATTTGACGTGCGGGTGGAGGATGCGTCTCCGCGCGATCGGGCGATCCCCATGAGCCACTGAGGAGGCTTATCGCCGAAACGCAATTGGCGCGACGTGCGATGATGATCGCAATCTTTGGCTTGGCCATGTTCGACTCCTCTATCCGTATTACCGAGCGGACGAGCTGATCAGGTCATGATCAACCAGCGACCCTGCCGCGGCTTGCACGGCCTTTAGGTGAGGCCCCATCCGTGATAAGAAAACCTGGATAATTTTGAAAAGTGTGTTCAGGAAATCTGAAATGGCGATCGCCCCGGCACTGAGCTTGGATCAGTTGCAGGTCCTTCTCACTGTGGTCGACACAGGCAGCTTTGCCGCAGCCGGAAGGAAGCTAAATCGGGCGACGTCGGCAATTAGTTACGCCATCGACACACTCGAGCATCAGCTCGGCATTCAGCTGTTTGATCGCGGCAGCACGCGCCGGCCCCAACTGACTCACGCTGGTGAAGCCGTGGTCGCGGAGGCCCGCGCGGTCATGCTGGGCGCCGATATGCTGCGGGCGCGCGTGAAGGGCCTCGTGGAAGGGTTGGAAGCCGAGGTGTCTTTGGCCATAGACCAAATGGTGCCACCACAGCAGCTTACAGAAATTCTCAGCGCCTTCCATCGGGAGTTTCCGACAGTACCGTTGCGAATGAACTCCGAGACGATGGGCGGCGTCGAACGTATCCTGCAGAGCGGTCACTGCGGGATTGGAATTGGCGGCCTTCTCCACATGAGTGGGGATGGTTTTACGAGCGTGCGCATCGACGGCGTACGGATCATTCCGGTCGCCAGGCCGGATCATCCCTTGGCAAGGGCGCGCGCGAAGGCGGCCGCTGCACGCGAGCACCTTCAGATTGTCCTCACCGACTCAGGGCAGACCGACACGCGTACCTACAGCGTTGTCGCGGGCTCAATCTGGCGCGTGGGCGACCTCTCATGGAAGCGTGCCCTTCCGCTCGCCGGCGTGGGGTGGGGAGGGATGCCAGAGCCCATGGTTCGGGAGGACCTTCAGGCCGGGCGCCTGACCCATCTCCGGCTGTCCGAGTTTCGCGGAAGCAAATACCCCCTGCAGATCGTGCACAAGAACGATAGTCCGCCAGGGCCGGCGGGGAGCTGGCTGATCGAGCGAATTGCACGAGACATGGGGCGCACAGCGGGCCGAACGTTCTAACGCCGGCGAGCTGGCCGATCGGTCAAGAAAATTCGCTAGCGACCGGCAGGTTGCTTGCTGCCGCAGCGAGGCAACACGCAGGACGCGGGTCGGGAAGCCGTGGTTTTCCGCGCCGCACGTCTTCCTTTTCGGTCGCTCGCCTTAGCCGAATGCGTCGAGCAATATCCGAGTTCGAGGGCAAAGCGGAAAACATATGCTCGCGCTGATTCTTCTCGATTTGGGTGGAGTCGAGATGTGGCGCGGTGGCTTTAGGCTACACATATCTGTTCCCGCCCCTTTCGTCTGGCGGTGCCCTAGTGGTGTAGCCGTGACTCCGTTTCCACATCCCGCTCGTCGAACCGGACAGGCAGATCTCCCGCATCCGGCTCTCG
>NZ_JCAMOR010000099.1:0-22234 GCF_059512385.1 Bradyrhizobium sp. Crot121
GGGCGAGCGAGCGACGGCGGCTCCGAGGCGATGGCTTGGCCGGACCCCATGATCAATTTTGCTGAACTTGACGCACAGAACTCATCTACAGCGTCGCTTCAGGCGCTCTCCCAAAAGGTATGACCCTGAACATCTCGACCGGTGAACTTACCGGGCCGCTTGCCCCCACTGCCGCGCCGGGCAACTACACATTCACACTCCAAGTTCAGGACAGCCATGGTGCGATCGGTACGGCCGCGTACAGCCTGAAGGTCAATGCACAGAAAGTCAGCGTCACCGACCAGATGATCGATGTGCCGGCCGGTTCGACGCCCGGGGACGTCAATCTGAACCGCGGCGCAACGGGAGGGCCGTTTACGTCAGCGGATATCGTTTCCGTTGAGCCCGCCAATGCGGGAAGCGCCAAGATTACCCGCGGTCAACTGGCGCAGGCAGGCCCTGCGACACCGACAGGCTGGTATCTCCAGTTCAACCCCGATCCTGCCTATTCCGGCCAGGTGCGCGTGGGATTTCGTCTGACGAGTGCGCTCGGCGGCTCCAACACAGGAACTGTCACCTACAAGCTGAGTCACGATGCGCAGAAGGTGGCCCGCGATATTGATGCTCTGGTCCACGGCTTCGTACAGACCCGCCAGAACATGATCTCTTCCACGATCAGCGTTCCGGGCTTGATGGAGCGCCGGCAGATGGGACGAGACAAGGATCCCGTCACGGCACGCGCGCTGCCGTCAGAAAGTGGATTGACGCTCAACTTCGCCACCAGCCTCGCGCAGATGCAAGGTGCTCGCGACACCAAGCCTGGCGCTTCCGCGGCAGCATCCTTGCCTTTCAATCTCTGGATCAAATGGCGCGATGCTGGCCCACAACCGCACTGAAAATGACGGCAAGTGGGGCAGTTTCGCCATGGTCAATCTTGGAGCGGATTACCTGTTGACGGAACAAGCTCTTGTTGGATTTTCGTTCCACTTTGACCGGATGACCGATCCCAGCAAGGAAGATACCAAACTCACCGGCAATGGCTGGCTTGCAGGCCCGTACGCTTCGTTCGAACTCGGCAAGGGCGTGTTCTGGGACACGAGCCTGCGTTATGGCGGCTCCGCAAACAATATCGACACGCGATTCTGGGACGGGACATTCGACACGAAGCGATGGATGGTTGATTCCTCAATCAAGGGGCAATGGAATCTCGACAAGGTGACCGTGCTGACACCGAGATTGCGAGCCGTCTACTTCTCGGAAAGAGTCGAAGACTATGTGGTGGGCAACAGCGCAAGGGATCAAATTGCGATCAGTGGCTTTGACGCGCGCCAACTCCGCGTCAGTGCCGGCGCAGAAATCGCGCGATCCTATTTGCTCGGCAACGGTTCGATCCTTACGCCGAAGGTTGGAGGGACGGGTGGCTATTCCGGCCTCGATGGTTCTGGCGTGTTCGGCACTTTCACCGCAGGTGTTTCCCTGAAGACTCAAGACCAATGGACGCTCGACGCGGGACTTCTCTACAATGTCGAAGGGCGAGGTCAGTCATCCGTCGGCGGGAAGCTGGGGCTTGGGGCGAAGTTCTGATCGTGCTGCCGGATCACGCGGCCCGGTATCCACTTCGCTCGAAAGCGCTCTAACCTGCCCTCGCCGCCCGACGCAGCGATTGCGGCGGCTGGCCGAAGGCGCGGATGAAGGCGCGGCGCATCCGCTCGGGATCGCGAAAGCCGGTCGCCTCCGCGACGCGCTCGATGGCTTCCCCCGAGGACTGCACGCGCTGCCGCGCCACCTCGATGCGCAAACGTTCCACCGCTTTCGATGGCGTCGTGCCGGTCTCCGCGACGAAGGCGCGGGTGAAGTGGCGCGAGCTCATGCCGGCTTTCTCCGCCATGTCCTCGACCGTCAGCGGCGCATCGAGATGCTCGCGCGCCCAGGCGAGCAGCGGGCCGAAGCGGCCGTTTGCAGCCTTCAACTCCAATAGCGAGGAGAATTGCGACTGGCCGCCGCTGCGGCGGTGATAGAGCACGAGGTGCCGTGCGGTCTTTTGCGCGATCTCCTCGCCATAGTCCTCCGTGATCATCGCCAGCGCCAGGTCGATCCCGGCGCTGATCCCGGCCGAGGTCCAGATGTTGTCGTCGCGGGTGAAGATGCGATCCGGCTCGAGCTTCACTTTCGGATACGCGGAAACGAAATGCTTGGTCCGCTGCCAATGCGTGGTGGCGCGGCGGCCGTCGAGCAGGCCGGCTTCGGCGAGGATATAGGCGCCCGAGCAGACGCTCGCGATGCGCACCCCGCGCTTGGCCAGCATGCGCACGAATGCCAGCGTCTTCGCGCACCTCGCCGCCATACGTACGCCCTCGCCGCCCGCAACGATCAGGGTCGAGATCGCCGCTGACGGTCGCAGCCCTCGCGCGAACATCTCGGCGCCGGAGGACGAACGCACGGGCCCCGGCGTCACCGCGATCACCTTCAGCGCGGGCGGATTATCGGCAGAGCGCGCGGCGATCTCGAAGACCGAGATCGGGCCGGCAGCATCCAGCAATTGAAATTCGGGGAAGATGAGGACGCCGATCATCTGATCTTCTCCTGTCGGTCTCCAAGAACTCTTCAAGACGCCTGTCCGGAAACGAGGGAATTATGCCATTTTGGACATGAAGCCGCCATGCCATTCTGTCGCGGTCAACGGATATTGAGGTGTTCCCATGTCCAGCCCGCTACAGATCGGACTTCTGGTGTTTCCGAAGGTGACGCAGCTCGACCTCACCGGTCCGCTGCAGGTGTTCTCCTCCGTGCCCGGGGCCAAAGTGCATCTGGTGTGGAAACGGATTGAGCCGGTGCCGAGCGACACCGCGCTGGCGCTGATGCCGACGGTCAGCTTTGCTGACTGCCCGCAACTCGACGTGATCTGCGTCCCCGGCGGCATGGGAGCCGACGACATGGTCAATGACGAGGAGATGCTCGCCTTCCTGCGCAAGCAGGCGGAGGGCGCGAGGTACATCACCTCGGTCTGCACCGGATCGCTCGTGCTCGGCGCTGCCGGCCTGCTCAAAGGTTATCGCGCCGCGACGCACTGGTCGGCGATCGATTTCCTCGCCGCGTTCGGCGCGATCCCGGCGCGGATGCGGGTCTGCATCGACCGCAACCGCATCACCGGGGGCGGCGTCACCGCCGGCATCGATTTCGCGCTGACGCTGGTGTCGGAACTCGTCGACCGCAGGACGGCGGAAGCGATCCAGCTTCGGCTCGAATACAATCCGAAGCCGCCGTTCAACGCCGGCTCGCCGGACACCGCGCCGGCCGAAATCCTCGCCTTCATGAAAGAGAAGATGGCATCCTCACAGGCGCGCCGCGGCGAGATGATCGCCCGCGCCGCGGCACGGCTCGCATAAATTCAACGCAAAGAAAAAGGCCGCCAGGTTTCCCGGGCGGCCTTTCCTGTCTTACGGTGGCCTCACATTAACGGGCGATTTCAGGACGTCTGCACCGGGGGCCTATGTCCCGGCCCGCATCCCACTCGGAGGCCGCTGCTCATCGGGGCAGTCGCGATTCTGGAGCCCGATCCGACGCGATGGTTATCCATCTCCGTAAGATGCCCCTATTGAGCTCCGGTCCCGCGTGACGTGCAAGGAGGTCGTGTTGCTCGTCCCCGCTGTTACCGCTGTTCACAGGCACGCGTGCGCTGCACGCGCAATGGCGCGCTCGCACAACGTACGAATGAGGTTGATCAGCCTGCGGGCGTCCAGGGCTGGTAGTCGCCGGTCGCCTTCGGGCGACGGCCGCTCGCCAGCGTCGAGCCGGACGGACGGTACGCCGCCGGCGTGCCCGTCATGTTCGGCACATGCGGCTTTTCCCATTCCCGCGGCGTGTATTTCTCTTCGGTCGGTGGCAGGTCGACCACGTGATGCAGCCAGCCGTGCCATGACGGCGGCACGCGCGAGGCTTCGGCGTAGCCGTTATAGATCACCCAGCGGCGCTCGAAATGCAGCACCGGATCGATCTTGCCGCCACGGGTGCGATAGTAGCGATTGCCCTGCTCGTCCGTACCGACGAGCTCGCCGAACCGCCAGGTCCAGAGCTGCGTGCCAAAGGTCTGGCCGTTCCACCACGTGAAGAATTTGAGCAGGAATTGTTTCATGAAGCGCCGGCCGGTTCGGAATCGTTGGGCTGTGATGCCACCGGCGGATCGAATTGTCCAGATTGCCGCACGTGTTGTGCCCCAGAGCGGAACATCACAGCGCAGTGTTGGCGGCCAATTGTCGCGGAATTCGGTCTAACCCGTTCATTCGCCATACAGTTCTTATCTGACAGGCTGAGACCCCGCGCAATGAAGTGGCGCGAGGCTCGGGAACGCCGGCCCCCGGAAAGGGTTGGGCCATGTCCCGCAGATGGAGTCCCAATGATGATCAATCTCAAGATTTTAGGCACCGCCGCGGCGCTCGCGCTGGTGCTGCCGCTCGTGGTGCCGAGCGAAGGCTTTGCGCAGGGTACCAAGTTCTCGGCCGGGCGGGTCGGCGGCGGCGGAGCGGCCATTGGAGGCGGTGGAGGTGGATTCCGCGGCGGCGGCTTTGCCGGTGGAGGCGGCGGCTTCCGGGGCGGCGCCTTTGCCGGCGGCGGCGGCGGTGGCTTCCGAGGCGGCAGCTTTGCCGGCGGCGGAGCCGGCCTTGGCACCAAGTTCGCGGGCGCTCCCGCCTTCCGCGGCGGCGCGGTTGCTAATCCTCGCTGGAGTGGTGGCCGGCCCGGGTGGAGCGGTGCGTATCGGCCCGGCTGGCGCGGCGGCTATGGTCACCGCGGCTACGGAGTCTGGCCTGGTATTGCTGCAGGTGCCGTGATCGGCGGCGCCCTCGCGTCGAGCGCCTATTACGACGACTATTATGGCGGCTATGGATACGCACCGAGCTACTACGACGACGGCTATTACGATGACAGCGCCGCGGTCGCGGTCGCGCCTGGCGGCGGTGACGTCGCTTACTGCCAGCAGCGCTACAAGTCCTATGACCCGGCGTCGGGAACCTATCTCGGTTATGACGGTCAGCGTCATCCCTGCCCCTGACCGGCTGATTCCTTTCGCGTGAAAAAGGGCGGCGAAAGCCGCCCTTTTTGTTGAGAAGATAAATTCGGCTGTAAGCGAATCTCATATGCACGGCATCTTGCAGACGTGCTATCGCGCGTCCGCCTTAATCAAGCAGTCGGCCGTGCGGGTCGGCATATGCAGATATCATCGCAACAAGAGGATCCATCGTGCCGCGCGTTCTCGTGGTCGATGATGACCCCATGGTGTGCGCCGCCATCGAGGTCTGTCTGAAGCGCAAGGGGTTTGACGTCACCGTCGCCGATGGCGGCGAAGCCGGGATGGTCGCGCTCGAGGATCGAAGCTTCGACGTGATGCTGATCGATGTCTTCATGCCGCATATGAGCGGCTTCGAATCGATCCGGATCTTTCACGAGCGCGCGCCCGAGATCCCGATCATCGCGATGTCCGGCTACGCCTTCGCCAACGCCGAGCGTGCGCCGGATTTCCTGCGCATGACCCTGGAGCTCGGCGCCGCGCGCTGCCTGCGCAAGCCTTTCACGCCGGAGGCGCTGATCACCACCGTCAACGAATGCCTCGGTCAATCAGCGGCATCGACGCGCCCTTTGAAGTAACGACACAAGGCGGCCATCCAGCTACGATCGCGTGGCCAGCACGACGGCGGCGAGCGTGAAGATGAGCGCTGCGACCTGCGTCGGCCCGCGGCTCGCCCAGCGCGATGGCGGACGCCACCACGCCGATCACGGGCACCGCCATGGTGCCGATCGCCGCGATCGAGGCCGGCAACCGCCTGAGCGCGGCGAACCAGCTCACATAGGCGATGCAGAACTGGATCAGGATCGAATAGACGAGCAGCCACCAGCCGAGCGTCGTCACGCGATCGAAATGCGAAGTCTCGACGAGAAGACCGGCCACGGCCACCGGCAGGCAGCCGAGCCCGATCTGCCAGGCCGCCGCCGGGATCGGTGTCATCTTCAACGGCAGCTTTTTCGCGAGCACCGCGCCGAGCGCAAAGCCGAAGGCGCCGGTGATCGCCATGATGATCCCCGGCAGCTTTTCGCGGCTCGCGGCAATTCCGTTGCCGCCCATGATGGCGGCGAGCCCGGCGAACGCCATCACCAGCGCGATCGTGCGCAGCAGCGTCGGCCGTTCGCCGAGCACCGGCCAGGCCAATAGCGAGGCCCAGACCGGCATGGTGTAGGCGATCAGCGCGGCTTCGCTGGCGGGCAACCAAAGCAGCGCCAGCCCCATCAGCACCATCCAGCCGGTGACGTTCAGTAGCGACGCCAGCATCAAGCGCAGCCACATCTCGCGCCCGACCGACAGGCTCTGCCCGCGAACGACCGCGAGCAGAGCCAGCAGCACAGCCCCAATCACACCGGTCGAGCCGCGCAGCGTCAGTGGCGGCAGCTCGCTTAGCAGGTACTTCGTCACCGGCCAGTTGAAGCCCCAGCCCACCGACGTAACGGCGAGGAACAGGAAGCCCGCAGGCGCTAGTCGGCCGCGCGCGCTCGGTTTTGATTCTGTCATGAAGCCCGGCAGGGAATGGAATCGGCGGCGACCATGCCTTCGATTTGGGCGGCCGACCACGCGCCCGCCAGCATACCTGTCCGTAACTTCCCCGTAAGCTCACGTGAGTCTTCGGAATTCAATCCGTCAGACGCCAAAAATACCTGCCCTGTGAAAAGCGGGCGAAGCCATTGTTCCACAGCTGACATGAGATTTTTTTCTCTTGGGAATCCTTCAGGACTCACTGATACTTGGCCGGGTCACAGGCGCGGCACGGCCCCTGTTTTCCTCCCTTTTCCACCATATTTAGTATTTGATTCAGGAACTCGTACTAATCCTTGACGGGCGTCACGGACTTGCCTAGCTTTCATTTTGTTCGGCGCGAGTGTGTTTCGGGTCCCCGCCGGTCGCTCCCAAAAGGGTCCAGAACGACCACTCCGTCAGCCGAACAGGCTGCGGGTGAAGGGCTTTGCTGCCCGCGATTTGGAAGTTCCTCCCGGAATTTCCCGGGCATTTTGGGACGCCAATAACGGGTCGGAAAAGGCCCATTGGTGACCTGTCGCGTTACGAGTTTTGAGGCGTTGAACGCATGACCCGAACGGTCCGCCTGGGCCGGTCAGGGACGTGCCGTCGCCGGATCGGTGCCAGCCGATACCGGCGATCGAGAGAAACAGGCCGGTCCACCGGCTGAGCTTGCGGGGCTCTGGCCCCCCACCCTTTGGACGGAAGGATGGGACCAGGGGCTCGCTCTAGGAATAACATTTCCGGATCACCCCAGCGGCAATGGGGGCCGGGCAGAAGACGGGGCACGACGCATGCATATCGAACGGCGCAACACCACTGCGGGACAATCTCCTTACGCCGGGATCAATTTCAGGCTGACCACGTCTGAGATCCGCAATCCCGATGGCTCCATCGTGTTCCGTGCGGAAAATGTCGAGGTGCCCGAGTTCTGGTCGCAGGTCGCCTCCGACGTGCTCGCCCAGAAATATTTCCGTAAAGCCGGCGTCGCTGCGCGCCTGAAGAAGGTCGAGGAGGAGACTGTTCCCTCCTGGCTGTGGCGCTCGGTGCCCGACACCGAGGCGCTGGCGCTGTTGCCTGACAGCGAGCGCTATGTCGGCGAGACCTCGGCCAAGCAGGTGTTCGATCGCCTCGCCGGCTGCTGGACCTATTGGGGCTGGAAAGGCGGCTACTTCTCCTCGGATGAAGACGCGCAGGCCTTCTTCGACGAGATCCGCTACCAGCTCGCCAAGCAGATGGTGGCGCCGAACTCGCCGCAATGGTTCAACACCGGCCTGCACTGGGCCTATGGCATCGATGGCCCCGGCCAGGGCCACTATTACGTCGACTACAAGACCGGCAAGCTGACCAAGTCCAAATCGGCTTACGAGCATCCGCAGCCGCACGCCTGCTTCATCCAGGGCATCGAGGACGATCTCGTCAACGACGGCGGCATCATGGACCTCTGGGTGCGCGAGGCGCGCCTGTTCAAATACGGCTCCGGCACCGGCTCGAACTTCTCGCGCTTGCGCGGCGAAGGCGAAAGGCTGTCCGGCGGCGGCCGCTCGTCGGGCCTGATGAGCTTCCTCAAGATCGGCGACCGCGCCGCCGGCGCGATCAAGTCCGGCGGCACCACGCGCCGCGCGGCCAAGATGGTCGTGGTCGACATCGATCACCCCGATATCGAGACCTATATCGACTGGAAGGTGAAGGAGGAGCAGAAGGTCGCCGCCCTCGTCACCGGCTCCAAGATCAACCAGAAGCACCTGAAGGCGGTGCTGAAGGCCTGCGTCAACTGCGAAGGCTCGGGCGACGACTGCTTCGATCCCGAGAAGAACCCGGCGCTCCGCCGCGAGATCAAGCTCGCACGCCGCGCCATGGTGCCCGACAACTACATCAAGCGGGTGATCCAGTTCGCCAAGCAAGGCTACAAGGACATCCAGTTCGACGTTTACGACACCGACTGGGATTCGGAGGCCTATCTCACCGTCTCCGGCCAGAACTCCAACAACTCGGTCTCGCTGAAGGATGACTTCCTGCGCGCGGTCGAGACCGACGGCGACTGGAACCTGATCGCCCGCACCAACAGGAAGGTGACGAAGACGCTGAAGGCGCGCGATCTCTGGGAGAAGATCGGCTACGCCGCCTGGGCCTCGGCGGATCCGGGCCTGCACTTCAACACCACGATGAACGACTGGCACACCTGCAAGGCGTCCGGCGACATCCGCGCGTCCAACCCGTGCTCGGAATACATGTTCCTGGACGATACCGCCTGTAACCTGGCGTCCGCGAACCTCCTCACCTTCTACAGCACCACCACCAAGCGCTTCGACATCGAGTCGTACGAGCATCTGTGCCGGCTCTGGACCATCGTGCTCGAGATTTCCGTGCTGATGGCGCAATTCCCCTCGAAGGCGATCGCGGAGCTCTCCTACGAATTCCGCACGCTCGGCCTCGGCTTCGCCAATATCGGCGGCCTCCTGATGACCATGGGCCTGCCCTATGACAGCAAGGAAGGCCGCGCGCTCTGCGGCGCGCTGACCGCCGTGATGACCGGCATCGCCTACAAGACCTCGGCCGAAATCGCGGCCGAGCTCGGCACCTTCCCCGGCTACAAGAAGAACGCGGCCCACATGCTGCGGGTGATCCGCAACCACCGCCGCGCCGCGCATGGCAATGCGGCCGGCTATGAGGCGCTCGCGGTCAACCCGGTGCCGCTCGACCACGCCTCCTGCCCGCAAGCCGACATCGTCACGCATGCGACCAGGGCCTGGGACGATGCGCTCGCACTCGGCGAGGTCAATGGCTATCGCAATGCGCAGACCACCGTGGTGGCGCCGACCGGCACCATCGGCCTGGTGATGGATTGCGACACCACCGGCATCGAGCCTGATTTCGCGCTGGTGAAGTTCAAGAAGCTCGCCGGTGGCGGCTACTTCAAGATCATCAACCAGGCGGTGCCGGAAGCCTTGCGCGCGCTCGGCTATCGCGAAAGCGAGATCGCCGAGATCGAGGCTTACGCCGTCGGCCACGGCTCGCTGTCCAACGCGCCGGGCGTCAATGCCTCCACGCTGAAAGCAAAAGGCTTCACCGACGAAGCCATTGCCAAGGTCGAGAAGGCGCTGCCGACCGCGTTCGACATCAAGTTCGCCTTCAACAAGTGGACCTTCGGCGAGGACTTCATCCGCGACACGCTCGGCATCGGCGCGGAGGCGATCGCCGCCCCCGGCTTCGACCTGCTCTCGGCGATCGGCTTCTCCAAGCGCGAGATCGAGGCGGCCAACGTGCACATCTGCGGCGCGATGACGGTGGAAGGCGCGCCGCATCTGAAGGCCGAGCACTATCCGGTGTTCGACTGCGCCAACCCCTGCGGCAAGATCGGCAAGCGCTATCTCTCGGTCGAGAGCCACATCCGCATGATGGCGGCCGCCCAGCCGTTCATCTCGGGCGCGATCTCCAAGACCATCAACATGCCGAACGACGCCACGGTGGAGGACTGCAAGTCCGCCTACCTGTTGTCCTGGAAGCTGGCGCTGAAGGCCAACGCGCTCTACCGCGACGGCTCGAAGCTGTCGCAGCCGCTCAACTCGCAGCTCATCTCTGATGATGAGGACGAGGACGATGCGGTGGAAGCGCTGTACGAGAAGCCGATGGCCGCGCGCGCCGCGCAGGTCTCCGAGAAGATCGTCGAGAAGCTGGTCGAGCGCATCGTGGTGATGCGCGAGCGCGAGAAGATGCCGGACCGCCGCAAGGGCTACACCCAGAAGGCGGTGGTCGGCGGCCACAAGGTCTACTTGCGCACCGGCGAATATGACGACGGCCGGCTCGGCGAGATCTTCATCGACATGCACAAGGAAGGCGCGGCGCTCCGCTCCTTCATCAACAACTTCGCGATCGCGGTCTCGCTCGGCCTGCAATACGGCGTGCCGCTCGATGAATATGTCGACGCCTTCACCTTCACCCGCTTCGAGCCCGCGGGCCCGGTGCAGGGCAACGACTCCATCAAGTACGCGACGTCGATCCTCGACTATGTCTTCCGCGAGCTCGCGGTGAGCTATCTCGCCCGCTTCGACCTCGCCCATGTCGACCCCACCGAGAGGGGCTTCGACGCGCTCGGCAAGGGCGTCGAGGAAGGCAAGGAGCCTGAGGGGCCGCAGCACCAGGCGACGAAGTACCTGTCGCGCGGCCTCACCCGCTCACGCACCGACAACCTCGTCGTCATGCGCGGCGGCTCGACCGCAGTCAGCCAGCCCGCCGACAACGCCCCCGCCGGCGGCTCCCGCGTCACCGCCCTCTCCTCGCAAGGCGCGCAGTCCCGCGTCTCCGACACCATCGAAGGCGCGGTGGCGTTGAAGCAGGAAACGGAGCACGATCTCTCGCCCGCGGAGAAGGTGGGGACCGTGCACTGGAGCAAGGCTGGCACCGCCGCGGCGGTCGCTCCAACAAAGGCCGAACGCCGCGCGGAAGCGAAGGCCAAAGGCTACGAGGGTGAGATGTGCTCGGAGTGCGGCAACTTCACGCTGGTGCGGAATGGGACATGCATGAAGTGCGACACGTGCGGCAGCACAACGGGGTGTTCGTAAACGAGCGAAGATCAAGATCGTTGTAGTTCACACCAAAGAAGGTCCGCGATTGGGCATAGCAGGCCCGTGATCGCCCGGAGCCCCGCTCAATAGCGGGGCTCCGTTCTGATAGCTCAAGCCACTACTCGCGGAGAACTCCCGATCGGGCTTCGCTCCGCAACTGACTTGTCGTACCGGGATGATGTCCCCGTCGGTGCGCTACCCGGCCTTAGTTTCGCGAGCCGCATGTAAACGCCAAGCTTTCAAGCGCGCCAACGGCCGCAGAATGACTTGCATCTGCCGAGGTCGAAAAAAGTGCTTTATTTGTTAAGCCGCGGCGCTCAATTTGGGCTAAGATAAGGTGCAAACCGCACGTGGTAAGAAAGGTCGAACGGAGGCGGGGCGATGGCGTGTCAGGACCCTGTACGACGCTCGCTGCTGCTGACGGCTCTGGCCGCCGGGGCATATCTCGCTGCGAAGCCAGCCGTGGCGGAGGAGGATCAGCCGGGCAGTGATGAGCGACCACAGAAGGGCGATTTTCTTGTTCATTCCGAAGGGGAACATGCCGGCGAAATCATCAAACCGGGTGATCTCGAGCTTGGCGGGCCACCCGTGCACGCTTGGCCGAAAGACCCGAAGTCCTCGGTGATCCGCAAGGGGTCGCGGCTCAATGAGATCGTCCTCCTAAGACTTGATCCGGGCGAACTCGACGATGAGTCCCGATCGCGATCGGCCAACGGCGTCGTCGCTTATTCGCTGGTTTGCACTCACGCGGGATGCGCTGTCTCTGAGTGGGTCAAGGCATCGGAAGGCGACAAAAACGTCCTAAAGTGTCCCTGTCACAACTCCGAATTCGATCCCCGACAAAGTGCGGAAGTCGTATTCGGACCGGCACCTCGCCATCTGGCCGCACTTCCACTCGCGATCGCCGATGGCTCGCTCACGGTGGCCGCAGGGTTCGTCGGAAAGCTGGGCGGCCAGCCCGGAGGGTGAGAGTCGCACTATGGACGCGATGTTGACCTGGCAGTCGGCCGGCTTAGTGCCACTCTTTGACTTGACCGCTGCTGTCGACGGCGCGCGACACGTCCCTGCCGTCCTTCATCGCCTTGACCGAAATGCCTTCGCCTTGACCGAAATGCCTTCAGCGGTGGACTTGATGTCGCGGATTTGGGTGCAGCGTTCCGATTGAGCTTGGCCAAGAGTTCCTGCCGGGTCAGAGCGCCCCGCATTTTCAATACTTCTATCTGGCGTGGACGCTTTCGAAGAACCGGAGTGGAACACCAAACGTGAGTCCGGCACGAACTTCGTTGACCGGATGGTGATTGGTCACCGCGTAGCGATAGGCGACGTCGAAAGAGAGCTTGTCGCTCACCTACCAGATCAAGCCTACGAGCCCGGAAAAGGTTCCCTCCTGGCCGAACTCCTTCTCGTAGAAAAATTCCGAGACCGGCCGCACCGTCCATTTCGACGGCCCCTCGATGATACTGCCGAGGAAGACATCGGCATGATGGTCGCGCGTCAGCAGCGTTTCCGCGTTGAGGTGGATCGTTCCCCAGTCCCAGCGCTGCGAGACGATTGTTGCCCAGCTTGCGCCAACGCCGCTGTCGCCCGTGCTGTCCGGCAGCAGCACACCGAATTCGGTCGCGATGCTCGGTCCGCTCTTGTCCTGCAGGCTGCCCGGTACCACGACATGCTTGAGGAACGCACCTGCTGCGATCAGGTTTGTCGGCCCAGACGGCGAAAGCGGCGTCTCGCCCTGTCCCTCGAACACCGCCTCCCATCCTTCGCTCAATCCGAAATTCAGGACGGTCCATGGCGCGACCAGCGTCGGGGTAGCCCCGTCGCGGCGAACGCCGGCCGGCTGCAGTTCGACTTCGAGTTCTCCAGGGGCGGCCACAGCGGCGTCGGTGCCGTCGAACGGCCGGTAGGCGAAGGCGATCTCCGGCCACGCGACACTCAGGATCAGCAACGATAAGGCGGATCGGACCAGCGGGGCACCTGGAAGCATGGCTGCACCTCCATCGGCTTGGCTCAAGGTACCGGGCGATAGAGCCAGATCGCAGCGCCGTCACCGCCCCTTGCGGGTACCGCAAGCAGGAGGCGATCGAGTTCAGGCACAAACAGGGAGGTCCGTGCGCCGGGCGCGGTGGGGACGCGAGCGATTGTGCGGTAGGACGTGCCGTCCGCCGCGAGCACATCCAGATATCCTTCGCCACAACTGGCGTAGATGAGATCACGCTTCTCGTCGACGAATAGGTCGTCAATATCGTCGCAGGTGGGAATGGTCGCCTTCAGCTGTCCATCGCTCTCGGCGAACACGCCAATGGCGGCCGGGCGTCGAAATGCGACCAGAACCTGCCGGCGACCGTTGTCGAGCGCCATGGCGAAGTTGGCGCTGCGGGCTGACGTGGGCCAGGAGGCAAGCAGCTTTCCAGATGCGCGGTCGATGACGTCGATCTCGTTCTTGTTTGGAACATTGACGAAGATCCGGTCCGAATTCCGGTCGAGCTGGAAGCTTTCGGGGTGCGCGCCCAGACTTGCGCTTGCTACCTTGCCGTGGGTTGTAGCGTCGAGCGCGGTCACGGCGCCATTACCATAGCCGATGAAGATGCGTCCCGCCCTTGAATCGACACGGACGTTGTCGGCATCGTCACCGAGTTCAATGCGTCCGGTCGGCGAAAGATCGGCTCCTTTGAAAAGCTTGACCGAGCCATCGCCTCCGTTTGCTACGTAGACAGTGTCAGTTGCCGGATTGTAGCCAACGCCCTGCGGCTCCTTGAGGTCAGGGACGATGCGATCCAGACGTTGGCCCTCCAGATCAACGACTGCGAGACTATTGCTGGCGAGCGCAGCGACGAACAGGCGGTGCCTGGAAAGATCGACCGCCATGTGATCGATCCGGCCGTGAATGCCAGCGAGCGGGATTTTTATGTCAAGGCGCAGCGGTGGTGTACCTGCAGCCAAGGCAGCGGTTTCTCCGGTGAGCAAAACAGCTGCCGTCATAGCCTGCAGGAGCGCAAACCCGCGAATGATGATCATCGGCCTCCCCTCCCTTCCAGGAGCGCCTCGCACGATTTCCGTCATTTGATGATCACCCATGCTGGTTGCAGCCACGGATATCGCAGTTGCCGCAATGAGCACGGGATTGCTGATTTTCCAGCGGAACAGCATCGCGAGCGAGACGAGCGCGATCGCAATCGTGAGCCAATCTCCGATGGCGCGGTCGGAATGCCGGCCGCCAAAGATGAGGTCAGGTCGAAAAGTTTATGGGACGGAAGCGGGATAACGGCAGACATGATGCGCCCTTGAGGAAACTGGACGCGATTCTTCAGCATGTCGCCTCGTGGGGAGATCGCTTCCCCAAGAAGCTCAGCTTCGACCCGCCGGCTGGTTCTGTCAACGGGAAACGGAGCTTGCGAGTTGGACGGATATCTCGATCCACTCTGAGATCGCCCGGTCATTCGCGCTTCCTAGAGCCGGACGCAGTAGTGAGCCAGCACCGAGATGTCCCCCTACTAGTCCCGCTGCCTAACCCGCTGTAAGACTGAGGCTCGGTCCCACGGAACCCCCTCCGCGTCGGAGGCGTTTGAAGCGACGGGCGGGCATAAGCCGTGTCACGACCTCATCGTCGCTTCGGCAGGACAGGAGAGCGCGATGAAACGAATGCTCATCCTTGCGGTCATCCTGTGGCTTGGCGTGGCTGCCACCGCTCACGCGCAGGTGAGTTCATCGGTAGGCACGCAGCCGAACCCTCAGGTCAGTGCTCAAACCGGCGCGCAGGTCAACTCCCCGACCAACGCGGTGAGCACGGTGACCGGCGCGATCGTGCCATCCGGCCAGGGAGTGACCGGGGCAACGGGAGGAAGCTTCAGTACTATTGCGCCCGTGGCGGTGCCCTGTCCGGCCGGCGTATCGCTGAGCGCCAATCTGACGGCGGTGACAACGGGACCAGTGGGCAGCATTGGCCCCAAGGCGCAAACCGTCACGCCCAACACCACGTCGGGCGCTGGTGGCGCTGTCGGCAGCGTTGTCTCATCGAGCGCGCGCTGCCTGGGCGCGATACCGTCAATGGCCGGCAACGTCGGCGCAGGCGATCTCTTCGGCGGCATCGGCGGATGCTAGGACCGTGGGCGGATTAGCGCCAGCGTAATCCGCCACTCACCCTCGGCGCTGCCCTACGCGCTCTACCGCTGCCGTTGCGCCAAGTAGAATCCTGACAACACCACGACCAGTCCCGTCGCCTGCAGCGCGGTCGGGGGTTCGCCGAGCAGGAGCCAGCCGACGAGCAGGGTCAGCGCCGGCACCATCGCCGGGAAGACGGCGGCGCGGGCGACGCCGAGAAGCTGAACCGAGACTGCGAACAGATACAGCGCCGCGGGGCCGGCCAGGATCCCCTGCCCCACGGCCTGCAGCGCGTTTTCGCCGAGGCCCAGCGCCACCACGCGGCCGAGCCCGCCGGATGCCGCATAGACCGGCAGCAGCAACAGCGACAGCACGCTGATGACGGTGGCCGCGGAGAAGGCGGAGACGCGCCAATGGCGCAGCAGCGCGCCGAAGACCGCGAACATCGATCCGGTCAGGACGAAGATCAGATCGCCCAGCACGCCATCGGGCCCGATATGGCCGATCGATTCAACTCCGATCACGGCCAGGCCGCCGACGATGACGACCGCCCCGAACACCCGCGAAAACGAAACCCGCTCCTTCAATAAAGCGGCGGCGAGAAACAGGCCGCCGAGCGTCGCGCAGGACGGCTGGATGAGGCTGCCATGCCCCAGCGGCACGAACAGGAAGCCGGTATAGCTGATGATCGACATCACGGGTCCGCCGAGCACCATCAGCACCAGTCCGCGGCCCCATCCGATGCCGCATAGATTGCCTATTCCGGCGCGAAGCACGAGCGGCAGGAACGCGATGCCGGACCACACGTAGCGATGCATCAGCAGGTCCGCGGGCGTGAATCCGACTTTCAGCCCGTGTCGTGTCGAGACGAACCCGAGCGCCCAGCACAACGCCGCGCCAAGGCCGCAGGCGACCCCGAGCAGGGCCGGTTTCGCATCCGATTTCTGGGGTGGAGCATCGGCGCCGATGGTCGGCTTGGTCATCGCCGACGCTTACGGCAGCCGCCACAGTGGATCAACCCACGGCCATGCAAGGCTGACGGGCGCATCAAAACGCGCGGTAGCGCGAATTCTCTCCTCCTCGTCATTCCGGGGCGCGACAAAGTCGCGAGCTATGATGTGCAATTGCACATCAGAGAATCCATCGGGCGGCGGGCGCAGGTGGAGAAATGGATTCCGGGCTCGTCCTTCGGACGCCCCGGAATGACGAGGAGAAAAATTCACCAGCCATTACAACATGATTTGCCCTGTCCAGTCTTCGCGCGAAAAACATTCCGCTTCCGTCGTCGGGCAAATCAGTGATTTAACTCCGCGCGTCTCACCCGATGAGAGGGGCGTTGCGCAACGTCACGAACGCGCGGTGAGATGCGGTGGACGCGACGGCTCGCGAAAGACGAGCGCGGTTGTTCGCGGACGGCGAAGTCGTGTGGTCCCGGCGCCCCGACGCTGGCGCTAAGTCCCTAAGGGATGGAAACATCCCTAAGGGCGACGGTGGCAAGAAAGCCCGGTCACCGAGGAGAGCACGAAGCAAGCCGTAAAACCACTGCGCAGGGAAAGCCGGAGTTGCTTCGGTTGACCTGTGGTCCTACCCCCGTGCTTTTTGTTGCACGGGGCCCACGGGTGCAACCGGCACCCGGCTTTCCCTGCGCCCTCTACATCGAAAGAGGGTCAACGCAAACGCGACCTCGGGCATTTTGTGCCGCGGGAACGCGGACTCGCATCGCATCCGCTGTTTGACAATCGAATCGAAACACGTAGCCCCCGCGCACTGCGGCTCGGTCACAGGGAACCCCTCCGCGTGGGAGGCGTTTGAAGCAACGGGCGGGCGGACGCCGTGTCACGACCTCATCGTCGCTTCGGCAATACAGGAGAGCGCGATGAAACAAATGCTCATCCTTGCGGTCACCCTGTGGCTTGGCGTGGCTGCCACCGCTCACGCGCAGGTGAGTACATCGGTAGGCACGCAGCCGAACCCCCAGGTCAGTGCTCAAACCGGCGCGCAGGTCAACTCCCCGACCAACGCAGTAAGCACGGTGACCGGCGCGATCGTGCCATCCGGCCGGGGAGTGACTGGGGCAACGGGAGGAAGCTTCAGCACCATTGCGCCCGTGGCGGTGCCCTGTGCGTCCGGCGTATCGTTGAGCGCCGATCTGACGGCGTTCGGCTGCGCATCCGATCCGCTCGGCGCCCCAACCTACCAAGTTCCGGCGGAGGCAGGGGCCACCGCGGTGACAACGGCACCAGTGGGCAGCATTGCCCCCAACACGCAAAGCGGCACGCCCAACGCCGCGTCGGGCGCGGGTGGCGCTGTCGGCGGTGTTGCCTCATCGAGCGTGCGTTGCCTGGGCGCGATACCGTCAATGGCCGGCAATGCCAGCGCAGGGGATCTCTTCGGCGGCATCGGTGGATGCTAGGCGCGTGCTCGTAAACCAGCTCGTAGGGCAGATCAGCGCCAGCGTAATCCGCCGCTCACTCTCGCCGCTGACGGCCGCAAAGGCAACTTGCGTCATCCCGGTCCTGAACCACTGCAAGTGAATCGGGTGCAGTCCTGGTAAACACCTCGACACTCGAACGATGGTAGCTGTTTCAGATGACGGCAGTCGCGATATCGCGCACGACAGGTATTCACGCATTGCTGCTTGGCGGTCCGAGCGGCTGCCAATGTGTCATTGGCGAGATCGGAATCGCGCGCATTGAGCCTTCCAATGCTCAAGGACAGAGGCACTGCCACGAGCGCGCAGATGACGGCAAACGACTGCTTGGTGCATTTCATGGCTCAGCCCCCGTTCAGGTCTGGCTCGGTCGTTGCGCGGCCGGTCCGCTTGCCGGACGCGATGCAGATGAAGCGACCGTCAACGTCGGACGGCCGGACCTCGTCCGACAAGCCGTTCGCGCTGAGCCCGCCGCGCGGGCCTTCCTTATGTCACCACGATCTCAGTGCGGCGGCGGCCACCGGCCTGGCTGCGTGTAGAAAAACGCGAAGCGCGGGTTGATCCCGCAATAGGAGAAGGTGCCGGATGCGCTCGCCTGGCATTGTTCGTAGGTCCAGAACTGGCAAAGGCCCGGAAGGCCCCAGTCCTTTCCCTGCAGGCAGTAAGGGTAGTCCTGCGCGGTAGCTGGCGAGATTGCTCCCACTGCTACCGGAACGGCGACGGACAGAGCGAATATGAGACGTCGCATGCGATACCTCCTGAGGTTGGTGCCTGGTTCGACGCAGGAAGTCGTTCTTGCAATGTTGCCGAAAAGCGGCGCGATCGATTTCGAACTCATCGGGCACAGGCCCGAAGGTGCGCACCAGGGAAGGAAAGCAGTTGCGATCCGTCCGAGAAACAGGGCGCCCGGCCAGCATGGCCCCGGCGGAGCGGCGCGCTATGCAGATTCGGAATCTGCGGAGCTCAATTGTCGGCTTGCGAAGCCGTCAGATCGAAGGGCGGAATTAGCCGACGGCGTAATCTGCCGGGCCCGGCCGAGGTCGCCTTAAATTCTCCCTCACGCCGGCCTTATCTTGATCCAAACGGCGACGGCAACTATCCTCCCGATGATCTCGGACTGCCGCACTCATTCCGTTGATGCAAGCTGAATGGAGAGCGCATCGGTGGCTGATACGGACAACCCGAAGCCGGACGAACCACAGGGCACGCCGCGCGCCGATGGCGAACTGGCGCGGGCCTATGAACGGATCAAAAGTGCCGGCGAAGACCTTACGCGGCTGGACAGATTGGTCTCCGGATTGGAGCGCGGCGACGGCCCAAAGATCCGGCAGGAAGATGCCGGCGCCGCGCCACCCGACGCTCCCACCGTGAACGAGACTCCAACACCAGAGAACCAGGCTCGCGACCCAGGCCCGAGACGGGGTCGGCCCCTGCTGCGAGCCGTCGGCGGCCTTCTGTTGGCGCTGGGCATCGCGGGTGCTGCGCTGGCTTCGCGATACGGCAATGAGACCAAGGCGATCATGGCGCGATGGACCCCGCAAGCCTCGATGGCGTCCCCGGAGGCGTCCGAGCCTCGCGGTCCGACCAGATCGCTGACCGTCCAGGTGGCAGAGGCAGGCGAACAACCCTCCCCGCCGTCTTCGAGCCCAAAGGAAGCGCCGGCGCCTTCGAACCCCAAGGAAACGAAAGACGCTCCGCCAGCCGGCTCCGCCAAGTCCGCCGACTCGACATCCATAGATGTCGCGCAATCGCTCAAGACCATCGCGCAGGGCCTTGTAAGCATCAACGACAAGCTGGAGCAACTGAAGAGCAGTCACGAACAAACGCTTCGCGAGCATGCCGAGTCCATTCAACAGCTCAAGGCGGCTCAGGAGCAGAATGCGAAAGACAGCGCGCGCATCGCCGAGCAGCTACAGGCGCTGCAAGCGCAGCTTGCCGCTTCGTCCGCGAAACCCTCCGCGCCGACCGTGAAGAAAGAGAACAATTTGGCTGCGCGCCCGCACGTGCCCGCCGCAATCGAACCTCGGCGGCCCAGACGGCCGCCAGGGCCTTGGAGGCCGCCGCCGTATACGGTCGACCCCTGGGACGATCCATATTGGTGAGGTGTGCGCCCCTCGACGGGCAAATCAGTTCCACGTCGCTCGCGCTGAAGCGGTTTTCCGACGCTGCGAACTACATCTTGCTCGCGGCTCCGATTAACAGTGCCTTCATCGCTTTGCCCGTCAGCGCCATTGGAATTGCATCCCTTGATGCCGCGCGCTCCAGCGCAAACCCATGCGATAGCGCGAGCAGAGTTATGGCGAGATCGGCGGGCGCCAGGCTCCCCTTGTTGCCGAATTTCGCGAAGGTCTGCTCAATCAGACCGGATAGCGTTTGACGATATTCAGCATAGGTCCGGACAAAGGCGTCGTCGGTCTTGTTTGCGCGCGATACCCGCAACTGGAACTCGGCCATCAGCAGGCACCAATCGGGATGGTCGCCGAGCTCGACGTATCGTGCGGCCGCTTTTTCGACGAGCTGCTCGAAGCTGTCACTCGTCGCCAGTGCCGCTTCAAAATCGCGCAGATCCCGCTCCAGGTGCCGCTTGAGCAGCGTGAGAAAGATCTCGTCCTTGTCGGCGAAATTCGAATAGAACGCCCCGCGCGAGAATCCGGCAGTTTCGGCGATCTCATCCACCGATGCGCCTTCGAAGCCCAGCCTGGCGAAGCAGGCCGAGGCCGAGCGCATCAGCAAATCGCGCGTCCGTGTCTGGCTCTCCTCGCGATTCAATCGCTTCACTTTTCGCATTGGTCCTCCTGTCGCGAGCCGAATCCTGACGCTTGACAGCCTAACATCTTTGCATTCAGATACATCTATGTATTTGGATGGCGATTTGTATGAAATGCTGGGAAGTTCGGTCGTTCGACATCGAAGGATTGGCGCTCGGGGAGCGGCCTGACCCGATCGCGGGCGAAGGCGAGGTGCTCGTGGAAATCGATGCCGTCTCGCTGAATTATCGTGACCTCGCGATCGCGCGCGGCGTTTACGCGCCCTCGCAGCCACTCCCGATCATCCCCGCCTCCGATGCCGCCGGCCGCATCGTCGCCGTCGGCCCCGGTGTCGAGCGATGGCATGTCGGCGAGCGGGTGATCGGCTGCTACATGCAGAGCTGGGACCGGGGACCGAGCGAGCCTTCCGACCGCACCCGGACGCTGGGCTCGCCACTGGACGGCGTGCTCTGCGAGCGGCGCGTCTTTCCGGCCGATTTCGTGGTACGCGCCCCCGACCGATTGACTGATGTCGAATGCGCGACGCTTCCTATCGCAGCACTCACCGCCTGGTGCGCCCTCTTCGATCTTGCCGGCGCGAAGCCCGGCGAAACGGTGGTCGTGCAGGGCTCGGGCGGGGTGTCGACCTTTGCCGCTCAATTCGCGCTTGCCGCAGGTTTGCGCGTGGTGGCGGTGTCGCGCTCCGCAGCCAAGGCCGCCGCAATCCGTAATCTCGGTGTCGAGAGCGTGATCCTTGCTTCGGATACACCGGAATGGGGCAAGGAAGTCGTCCGCGCGACGCACAAACGGGGCGCGGACGTGATCGTGGATGTGGGCGGCGACTCCACGTTCGCCCAGTCGGTGGCTGCAAGCGGGCAGAACGGTCGGATCATTGCCGTGGGCTTTCTCGGTGGCCTGTCGACCAAGGTCGAGCTTGGTCAGGTAATTTCGAAAAACCTCACGATCCGCGGCATCACCGTCGGATCGCGCGCCAGCTTCGAGGCGATGCTGTCCTTCATCGAAACGGCGGCGTTCAAGCCGGTGATCGACAGCCTTTATCCATTTGAGGCAGTGCCGGAAGCCTATCGCCGACTCGCCAGCGCCGACCAGCACGGCAAGATCTGTATCGACGTCAGGAGCGTGCAATGACAGGGCTTACCGAGTGGTGGGATAGCGGCTCGACGATCGAGGTTGATGGCCACGCCATCTTCACGCGCGTGGAAGGGAGCGGGCCAACCGTCGTCTTCCTCCACGGCTTTCCGACCTCCTCGCACGATTGGGCTGGCGTCATCATCCGCCTTCGCGACCATTACCGTTGCGTGACGTTCGACTATTTGGGCTACGGTGCCTCCGAAAAGCCGACCGATGCCGATTATTCGGCGCTGATCCAAACCGACCGCGCGCTCGCGATCCTTGCTGCTCTCGGCGTTACCGAGGCCGATGTCGTCGCGCACGATCTGGGCGGCATCCTGCTTCAGGACATGCTGCACCGCCAGCTCGCGGGCCGATTGGAACTCGGTCTGAGGCAGGCGATCTTCATGAACTCCTCGGTCTACGCGGAGCTTTACCGTCCGACCCCGACGCAACTCGCCCTCGCCAACCCGGTCCAGGGGCCGATCATCTCCCGATCGCTCTCGCGCGCAACGCTCGAAGCAGCGATGGCGACACTGTTCCCGTCTCGCCGGCTCGCGGCCTCAGAGCTCGATGACATGTGGGACGCCATTCGGCGCGCAGATGGACAACTGCTCTGGCCGCGGCACCTCGTCTACATGGCCGAGCGGTTGAGCAACCGGCGACATAGGTAACAGGTCAGACCGACGACATAGGTAACACAATTCTCGTTTCGTTCAGGTCTGTT